>JAYUTK010000073.1:0-13095 GCA_043755195.1 Gallionellaceae bacterium | reverse complement strand
CCCAACTACTTGAACCTCGCATTAGTCGCGCAATGACCGGCGATGAGCCATTTTATGTTCAGCACGGGCCTTTCGAACGTGAAACCATGCAGCCCCCTCCTGCACAGCCGCCTCAGTACGACATTGCTTTCATTCTCAGAACAGAGGAGCGAATCATGTGGCCTATGGAAGCAAAAGTTCTGGAAACATCGGGGACGGTTTCCGAATATATCAAGGACATTCACGCGCAATACCTGACTTGCCGTTACGCTCCCTTTTCCGAGGAAGGTGCCATGCTCGGTTATCTGCTATCCGGTACAACAGACGATGCCTTTCAAAATATAGCCAGGAAAATGCCTTGCGAAATGAAGGATCATCCGGCTTTCTCTTCTCGCCCCCAAAAGCTATCCCATCACACTCGAATTGTTCCATCTGGAAAATCCTATCCGTCAAAATTCTGCTGCCACCATTTGATGTTGGAATTCCCGAATTTGAAACGGGTTTCTGGCTAATGATTCTCACAACTCCACGTCGATTCGCGTGTAATTGGAACGCCAGTAAATGAACCATCCAAAAAAACAAAAACTCGAACTCACCTGGATCGGCAAGGGTGCGCGGCCTAAGCTGGAGCCGCGCATTTTGCTGGAAGACCCGGCGAAGAGTTATCACGCGAAGCATCGGGTGAAGATTGACTCACGCGAAGACGCGAAGGCGCGAAGTGAAAAGCAAGAAAACCTTGAAGGCGATGCAAACAATGATGCCTCTCTTGAAGGTTCTTCTCTTCGCGGCTTCGCGTCTTCGCGTGAAAAAGAAATCGGCGACATCTTCGATAATCAGTTGATCTTTGGAGACAACCTGCTGGCGTTGAAGGCTTTGGAGGCGGAGTTTGCGGGGAAGGTGAAGTGCGTGTTTATTGATCCGCCGTACAACACCGGCAGCGCGTTCACGCATTACGATGACGGGGTGGAGCACTCGATCTGGCTGTCGCTGATGCGCGACCGGCTGGAGATTATTCGGCGGCTGTTGTCGGAGGATGGTTCGTTGTGGATCACGATTGACGATAGGGAAATGCCATACTTAAGAGTCTTGCTAGATGAGGTTTTTGGTCGCAAGTCATTCGTTGCACAAAACGTTTGGCAAAAACGATACTCGCGTGATAACAACTCTGCAATCGGTGATGTTCACGACTATGTGATTTGCTATGCCATAGATGCGGAACGCTTTAAAACGGTACGAAATCGGATTGAACCAGATGCGAAGACACGTTCAGCATATAGAAATCCAAACAATGATCCCAGAGGGCCGTGGCGTCTCGTTCCGATGTCGGGAGCAGAGCTGCGTCCGAATCAGCAGTATTCGGTCACAACTCCAAGTGGCAAAATTATTTATCCACCAGAAGGCCGCCACTGGTCGGTTTTAGAGCCAAAGTTTCTGAATCTAGTTGCGGAGGGCAAAGTATTCTTTGGCAAAAAGGGAGACTCAGCACCCGGCCTAATTCGCTATTTCTCCGAAATTGAAGGGTTGGTGCCGTGGACGTGGTGGCCACACGAGGAGGTTGGACATACAGATGAGTCCAAGAAAGAAATTCATGCGCTATTTGGCAAGACTGCTGCATTCGATACGCCCAAACCCGAGCGTTTGCTAAAGCGAGTCCTTGAAATCGCCACCAACCCCAACGACCTCGTCCTGGACTCCTTCGCCGGTTCCGGCACAACAGGGGCAGTCGCCCACAAGATGGGTCGCCGTTGGATCATGATCGAGTTGGGTGAGCATTGCCACACGCACATCATCCCGCGTCTGCAAAAGGTGATTGATGGCGAAGATAAGGGCGGCATTTCCGAGGCGGTGAATTGGCAAGGCGGCGGCGGTTTCCGCTATTACAAACTCGCGCCCAGTCTGTTGCGGCAGGATGCTTACGGGCAGTGGGTGATCAACAAGGAATACAACGCGGAGATGCTGGCGCAAGCCTTGTGCAAGCTGGAGGGTTTCACCTACTCGCCCAGCGATGCGCATTACTGGATGCACGGGCATTCCACCGAGCGGGATTTTATCTACGTCACTACGGCGAATTTAAGTCACGAGCAGTTGCAGCAGCTTGCGGATGAGGTGGGGGCGGAGCGCAGTCTGTTGGTGTTGTGTACTGCTTTTCGTGGGCGGGGCGAGTATCCGAATATCACCGTGAAGAAGATACCCAAGCAGGTGCTGTCGCGCTGCGAGTGGGGGCATGATGATTATTCTTTGCAGGTGGAGAATTTGCCGAAGGCTCCACCCAGCCCTTCGACAGGCTCAGGGCGAACGGTTGGGGGAGCTAAGGGGCGGGTGGTGAATGTGGAGCAGGGCGGGTTATTCGAGGAAGGCGAAGCATGAGCGACAAGAAGAGGTCTTCCCGTTTAGCGCCATCCATTGAAGCTGGTGCGCCAGTCAGCGGAGAGTTCCTGCTCTATCAAACAGAGGATGCGCAAACCCGCATTCAGGTGCGATTGATTGATGGCACCATGTGGTTGACTCAAAAACAGTTGGCTGAACTGTACCAAGTGAGTGTGCCTACTATCAACGGGCATTTGCGGAATATCTATTCGGATGGGGAGCTGGATGCGGAACGAACTATTCGGAAATCCCGAATAGTTGCCTTGGAAGCCACGCGGAATGTGGAACGGCTTACGGATCATTACAATTTAGAGGCGATTTTGCATGTGGGTTACCGGGTGCGTTCGTATCGCGGCGTGCAGTTTCGCCGTTGGGCGACAGAGCAGCTCAAGAGTTATCTGGAAAAAGGATTTTTGCTGGACGACGAGCGCTTTAAGGGCGGGCAGGACAGCGGTTACTTCGAGGAGTTGCTGGCGCGCATCCGCGACATCCGTTCTTCGGAAAAGGAGTTCTGGCGCAAGGTGCTGGACATTTACGCTACCAGCATTGATTACGACCCCAATACGGAAACCTCGCAGCAGTTTTTTGCCACGGTGCAAAATAAGTTGCACTGGGCTGCGCATGGACACACCGCCGCCGAACTGATCGCGCTGCGCACCGATGCGCAGGCACCGAACATGGGGCTGACCAGTTGGGCCGGGGCGAGCAAGGGTGCGCCGGTGCGCAAAGCGGATGTGAACATTGCCAAGAATTACCTTAACGCGGAAGAGATGGAGACGCTCAACCGCATCGTCACGGCCTACATCGAAGTGGCCGAGTTGCAGGCGCGCGCGCAGCAGGCAATGGCGATGCGGGACTGGGCTGGGGAATTGGATAACTTCCTGCGCTTGACGCGCAAGGACATTCTGACCCATGCGGGCAAGGTTTCTGCGGAAGCGGCATTGGTCAAGGCGCAGGAGGCGTATGCGCGATACCAGCAGCAGGCGCGCAACTTGCCTTCGCGTGTGGAAAAGGATTTTGAGGTCGCGATTGCCAAGCCGGTAAAACAGCTTGAAAAAGGCCGGAAGAAAACCTTGCCGGGCAAGAATAAGGGAGGTGCGCATGACGAAGAAGCATGAAATTTCCTTTGTCCGTTCGTCGGCGGCAGAATACCTGACCTTTGTGGCGGCCACTGGACAGTCTGAGGCCAGCGTGGAGATGCGCTACGAGGCCGCAGTTATTAAGCATTACTTAATCACTGCGGCCACACGCATGAAGTCTGCGGACAGCAGCAAGGGGAAAGCCCAGTGAACCGTAACGTAAACGCCATCGCCGGGCGGTTGAGTTTGCGTGCGCCGCAACGCCGATCGTTGGAGATTCTCGACCGCATCACTGAAATTGTGCCGCCGATCAAAGGAGCGGACGTTGCTGCCGCGCTGGAGATTATCCATAGCGAGTTTCCATCGGTGATTGACTTCGAGCGCGACTTTCCGTCGTTGTGCTTTGCGCTGGCTACGGGCGTTGGCAAGACGCGCTTGATGGGCGCATTCATCAGCTATTTGCACCTGGCGCACGGCATCAATAATTTTTTCGTGCTGGCACCGAACCTGACCATTTACAACAAGCTGATTGTGGATTTCAGCGACCGCACGCATCCGAAGTATGTGTTCAAGGGCATCTCTGAATTTGCCATTGATGCGCCTACCATCATTACTGGTGATAACTACGACCAGCACGATCCGGCCAGTGGCACGCTGTTCGGCGGGGTGCGGATCAACATTTTCAATATCTCGAAAATCAATTCCGAGGTGCGCGGAGGCAAGGCTCCACGCATCAAGCGGCTGTCCGAATATATCGGCGAGAGTTACTTCGATTATCTGGCCGGACTACCTGACTTGGTAATGCTGATGGATGAGTCGCACCGCTACCGCGCCAGTGCCGGTATCAAAGCGATCAATGAGCTGAAGCCGATTCTGGGGCTGGAGTTGACGGCAACGCCTTTTGTGGAAGGCGCCAAGGGTGCAGTGCCGTTCAAGAATGTGATCGTGGATTACCCGCTGGGCAAGGCGATGGAGGATGGTTTTGTGAAGGAGCCTGCCGTGGTGACGCGCAAGAATTTTAATCCGGCGGGCATGTCGCCAGAAGAGATCGAGCGCATAAAGCTGGAGGATGGCGTGCGCCTGCATGAAAGTGTGAAGGTGGAGCTGGAGACTTATGCCCGCGAAACCGATAACAAGATCGTCAAACCTTTCCTGCTGGTGATCGCGCGCGATACGACCCATGCAGGTTCACTGTTGGCGTTAATTCAGTCGGATGGTTTTTTCGAGGGACGTTACAAAGACAAGGTCATTCAGGTTGATTCCAGCCGCACCGGTGCCGAAGACGAGGAGATGATAGCCCGGCTGCTGAAGGTGGAGCATACCGAAGAGCCGACCGAGATTGTGATTCACGTCAACATGCTCAAAGAAGGCTGGGACGTGACCAACCTCTATACCATCGTGCCGCTGCGCGCCGCCAATGCTCGCATCCTGATCGAGCAATCCATCGGGCGCGGCCTGCGCCTGCCGTATGGCAAGCGTACCGGAGTGACGGCGGTGGATCGGCTCAACATCGTCGCGCATGACAAGTTTCAGGAAATCATTAACGAGGCGAACCAGCCTGATTCAGCTATTCATCTAAAGGCGGTGATACTGGATGACGATGACTTCGGCCAGAAAACGGCGACGATTGTTTCGCAATCGCAACTTGCCACCAAGCTGGGGTTGAAACCATCCGATGCGACCGGCAGCACGAAACTGGCAGGGCAGGATATGCAGCCCATTTTCAGCAAGCCGGAAGAGCAGAAGGTGGCGCAGATCGCCTACGAGGTGATCCGCAAGCTGGAGAATCAACCGACGACTGTGCCTACGTTGGCGCACCTGAAAAATCCAGAAGTTCAGGCGGCCATCGTCAAGGCTGTGCTACAACAGCATCGTCCCTCGCAGATGGAAATTGAGGGCGTGTCCGAGCAGCCGGACTTCGCCGCTGTTGTGGCAAAGACGGTCGAACTGGTGACGCAACAGACGATAGAAATCCCGCGCATTTTGATTGTGCCTATTGGTAGAGAACAAGGGGGCGAGGTGAAAGCCGGATTCAAGCCGTTCACCCTGAAGCTGGATACGCTGAAATACCCGGCAGTGTCGGAAGACCTATGGATACAGCACCTGCGCACCGGCCAGCGGGATGAGGTGACGCTGGGTGTTGGCGGTATTGAGGAACAGCGGATAGAGGATTATGTCGTCAGCGGTTTGATGGATTTTGACGATGTCTCTTACGACGACCAGGCTGGTTTGTTGTACGACTTGGCCAAGCAAACCGTTAAGCACCTTTGCAGCTATCTAACCGAGGATGAAGCCCGCAAGGTGTTGCGATGCTATCAGCGCGATATTGCCAAATTTATTCATGCGCAGATGCAGGATCATTCCTGGGAGGAAGAGGTTGACTACGAGGTGGTGGTGAGCAAGGGGTATGTGGAACTCAAACCCAGCGCCTACACCTATTCGGTCAACGAGCCAACGGCGGATTACCGTGTCTCGCCCGATGACAAGAGCAATATGTCAAAGTATGTTTTCGGCGGTTTTAAGAATTGCCTGTACCCGGTGCAAAAATTCGCCTCAGAAGCAGAGCGCGTGCTGGCGGTTATCCTTGAGCGTGATGCACAGAAGTGGTTCAAACCAGCAAAGGGACAATTCCTGATTTTCTACAAACAGGGAGCAGATCACCCCGAGTATCAGCCGGATTTCGTGGCCGAGTCGAAAGATGCTATCTATATGCTGGAACCCAAGGCCAGTAACCAAATGGCCGATCCCGTTGTATTAGCCAAAAAGGAAGCAGCAATCAAGTGGTGCAAAAATGCTTCTGACTATGCGCTTGTCAATGGTGGCAAGCCTTGGCGCTATGTGCTGATTCCGCATAACACGATTGCGGTGAATATGACGCTGGATGGATTGGCGGGCCAATTTGGCAAATATAAGGTATGAGAACGTAGCGCTTGTCTTGATGCTTCCCACCTCCAAAAACTACTACTGGCGCATCGCCGGATTCTATTTTTTCTACTACGCCTTCGTCGGGATGTTTGCGCCCTACTGGAGCTTGTACCTGAAATCTATCCACATGAGCGCCATTGAAATCGCCACGCTGATGTCTATCGGGCCGGTGATGCGTATGGTCGCGCCTAATATCTGGGGCTGGCTGGCCGACCGTACTGGCAAGCGTTTGCTGGTGGTGCAGGTCGCGGCGATCTTGAGTGCGGTGTGTTATCTCGGTGTATTTGCTACCACCAGTTTCTGGGGCATGTTTGCGGTGCTGGCACTGATGGGGTTTTTCTGGAGCGCTTCGATGCCCTTGGTGGAAGCGACCACACTCACTTATCTGGGCAAGCACAGCGCGCGCTATGGGCGCATCCGCTCGTGGGGTTCGATTGGTTTCATCGTCGCCGTGGTCGGGCTGGGTTACGCGCTGGACTACATGGCTATCGCATGGCTGTTGTGGGTGGGGTTGGTGATCGAGATCGGCATTCTTTTATTCTCGCGGCAGATTCCGCCCACCGAAGTGCTGGCGCATCACACCGACCATCAGCCGATCAAGCAAATCGTAATGCAGCCGCGCGTCATCGCCTTGTTCAGTGCGTGTTTTTTGATGTCGGTTGCACACGGTCCGTATTATACCTTTTTCTCGATTTATCTGGTTGAGCACGGTTATTCCAAGAGCGCGGTGGGCGGGCTGTGGGCGCTGGGTGTGATCTGCGAAATTGGCGTGTTCTTCATCATGCCTTGGTTAGTGCGCCACTTCGGCTATACCCGCATCCTGTTGGTTAGCTTTGCTGCTGCGGTGCTGCGCTTTATGCTGATAGGCTGGGGCGTGGACTTGCTGTTGCTGTTGCTGGCCGCACAAGTGCTGCATGCTGCCACCTTCGGCGCGTATCACGCCGCCTCGGTCGGGCTGGTGCATGAGTTTTTTCAAGGGCGGCATCAATCCAAAGGTCAGGCTCTATTCGGCAGTCTGACTTACGGTGCGGGCGGCGTGGTCGGCGGATTGCTGAGCGGCCCGATCTGGCAGCACTTCGGTGCCAGTGTGCTGTATTCATGCAGCGCGGGTATGGGCTTTCTGGGCTTGTTGTTGATTGTGTGGAAGCAGGGCAAGGCGGGCGCGCAACAAGCGATTTAGGATGTAACCGTAGAGATTGTTTTTGTAGGACAGTGCAGGTATAACGCGCATTGGGATTAAAACTAACTTAGGAGATTTTATGTTTACATCATCTGCTCAACGAGTACTGCAGCTGCTAGCCTTTGCCTGCGCTTCTGCAGTGCTTTCGACGCAAGCTTACGCATCGCATTCCTGGGGTAGCTACCACTGGGCGCGTACTGCTAATCCGTTTACTTTAAAGCTGGTAGATAACCTGACTACCAGCGACTGGAAATCCAAGCTTGCCCAAACGTCACAGGACTGGAACAGCCCGCAGTTATTTTTGACCACCTCGCCGCTGTTGACCGCAGTTGTTGCGGGTCAGCCAAGCAGGCGCTGTGCAATGGTGACCGGGACGACGCAGGTGTGCAATGGGAAATATGGCGGTAACGGCTGGCTGGGTCTGGCTTCCATCAACATCGCTGGCAGCCACATTACGCAGGGCTCAGCTAAGTTGAACGACACATATTTCACCACGGCCACGTACAACAACCCCAATGAAAAGTTACACGTCATGTGCCAGGAAATCGCGCACACTTTCGGACTCGGCCACACTTCTGAGAATGGAAGTTCGCAAAATACCTGCATGGATTATTTCTCCAACACGGGCGCAAACGCCACCAGCACACTCAGCACCAAGCCGAATTTGCACGACTTCGAGCAACTCAATTTGATCTACGCACATCTCGACAGCACCAGCACACTGGCGACGATGGCGGCTTTGGCTGCATCGCTTGCAGAGCCGACTGATGACACAGAAAACTGGGGGCAACTCAAGAGCCAGTCCAGCAATGGGCGTAGCTCAACTTACCAGAAACATAATCGCGATGGGTCACAGACCATTACGCATGTCTATTGGACATCCGAGGCAGCAGCGAACTGCAAGAGTTGCGATCATCGGTATGATCGTTAGTACAAAGATTTAATCTGACAGCAGGTTGGCAGAAAGGCAAGACCTAATGAGTCTTGCCTTTCTTCAATTGAACTCACAAGGGATAATTTCCCTCGTTCGAAATTACCCTAAAGGGATTCTGATTTTCCGCTCGACTTCATCGGCTTGCCAGTGTGCAACAAGGGCATTGCATCAAAATATTCCTGGCGCGTGACCTTGCCGTCTTTATTGCTATCTACCTCATTGAAGTACATGGTTAACATTGGCATCATTTCAGCTTCAATCCGATTCAGACCGCCATCATGGTTTGTATCGGCTGCATCGAAGCGTTTGTCGAGATGGGTTGTGCCGCTTTCCTTTTGCTTGCTGTGACCCACCACCATTTCTTCATGGCTAATTTTGCCATCGCTATTGGCATCCATCTTTTCAAAATGTTTGGATTGAAAAGCAGTAAATTCGTCCTTGGAAATTGCCCCGTCACCATTGCTATCAGCTTCTTTGAACATTTTCTCTTCCATCTGCCCGTGCATGGGTTGATGCTGGGTATCCGGTTCAGCCTGCGCTGAAGAAAGGCTCAAAAAAAAGCTGGAGATAATAATCAGATACGCGCGATCTTTTTTCATAACTAAATCCTTTATAGAATGTTGAGGGAATAACTGAGTGGACAGGATATGCCCGGTTGCACTCACCATGCTGACCGAGACAATCATACTGGAATTTACCCCAATATCCCCCCAAAATTAAAGTGAAATTCCAGGTCATAGATGATGCTGAGGTATAATCTCGACACTTTTTTTGCCGCATTCCCATGAATATTTTTTACGAAGAAGAGGGTAGTTTTAAGGTCGGATCAATACTGGCCGACAACGCGACCTCGTTACAGGTGGAAAGCGCACACGGCAAGCGTAGCAAGATCAAAACGTCCAATGTGTTGCTGCGCTTTGCTCAGCCGGGGTTGACTGAATTCCTGGCGCAAGCAGAGAGTGTTGCGGCCAGTATTGATGTGGAGTTTTTGTGGGAGTGTTGCCCGCCTGAAGAGTTTGGCTTTGATGGTTTGGCCAGTGATTATTTCGGCCATGCACCCAGCCCGATCGAAGCAGCAGGTGCTTTGATTCGGCTGCATTCTTCGCCGATGTATTTCTACAAAAAGGGCAAGGGACATTACAAAGCCGCGCCATCAGAGGCGCTCAAATCGGCGCTGGCCAGCGTCGAGAAGAAACGTCAGCAAGCTGCCCTGCAAGCACGTTACACCGAGCAATTGATTGCCTTCACACTGCCGCAGGAGTTCAGCAATATATTGCCGTTGCTTCTTTACAAGCGCGATCAAAACTCGCTTGAGGTTAAAGCGCTCGACGCTGCTTGTGCCGCCACGCATTTGTCCGTCGCGCATTTGTTACAGCAATGCGGCGCTTTGCCTTCCACCGAGCAATATCATTTGCAGCGCTTCTTGTTTGAAAATTTCCCGGCTGGCGTTGGCTTCCCTGAAGTTGCGGTAGATGAAATCCCCGAACTGCTTCTGGCGGAAGGCACGGCTTTCAGTATTGATGATGCTACTACCACAGAAATTGATGACGCTTTTTCGGTGCGACAACTCGCCAACGGTAATTGGCGCATAGGCGTACACATTGCCGCGCCTGCTCTGGGTGTGGCTGCTGGTTCGCAGTGTGATGCCATCGCGGCACAACGCATGTCCACAGTGTATATGCCCGGCGATAAAGTCACCATGTTGCCAGACAATGTCGTGCAGACATTTACTTTGGTTGCAGACAAAATTTGCCCGACGTTGTCCATGTATCTCGATGTGCAGGCCGACACCCTGACGGTGCTGAATGTTGAAAGCCGAGTCGAGCGCATCCACATCGCTGCCAATTTGCGCCACGACACATTGGAGCCGTTATTTAACGAAGAGTCACTGGCCGCAGGCAAGCTGGATTACCCCTACGCTCCCGAATTGACCTTGCTCTGGAAACTCGCACAGCAACTGGAAGCTGCACGCGGCAAATCATCCGATAGCAATGCTCAGCAACTGGATTACAATTTTTATGTGGTGAATGATCAGGTCACGATCACCACCAGACAGCGCGGCTCACCCATAGACAAAGTGGTGTCTGAGCTGATGATTTTAGTGAATAGTGAATGGGGGAAGTTGCTTGCCGCGCACGATATCTCTGGAATTTATCGCACACAAAATAATGGCAAGGTAAAAATGAGCACGGTGCCCGCACCGCATCAAGGCTTAGGTGTAGCGCAATACCTGTGGTCAAGCTCGCCATTGCGCCGCTATGTGGACTTTATTAACCAGCGTCAAATTATCAGCCTGCTGCACGGCGTAGCACCCACCTACGCTAAAAATGACAACGTGCTGTTTTCTGTCATACGCGATTTTGATGTTGCATATACCACCTATAATGAATTTCAGCGCATCATGGAACGCTATTGGTGTTTGCGCTGGTTGTTGCAGGAGAAAGTGCAGCAGACCCAGGCGTTGGTTCTACGCGAAAATTTGGTCAAGCTGGCACAGATCCCGTTGGTACAACGTATTCCTTCATTGCCAGAGACGCCAGCGAATGCCAGAGTTATTTTGGAAATGGGTGAGATTGATTTACTCGATCTCAATTTTCAGGCGCGTTTCATTTCTGTGCTAGAGGAGGAAGTTGCAGCTTGTTAAAACTTTTCAAGCAGACTCTTTTTTCCTCCATGGCTTCCTCGCTGGTGCTGCATGTTTGCGCCCTGTTTGCAATCGGCTTCGCGCTGCCCAATATGGGCAAGCTGTCTAATTATATGCCGCCGCTGCAAGTTGTTTTGGTTAATAGCAAATCAACATTGCGACCCGTCAAGGCAGATGCCTTGGCACAAAATAACCTGGATGGCGGGGGCAACACCACTGCTAAGCGTCGTGTAAAAAGCCCATTACCCAGCTTGAATGATGACAAGAAGCTGACACCGGAACAGTCTGCGCAACAGGTTCGACAGTTGGAGCAAGAGGCCAAGCGGTTGCTAGTGCAAATTAAAAGCCAGCACTCTGTGCCACAGGAAAAAAATACAAAGGAACAAGACACAAAAGCTAAGATCAGTGGGCAGGATATGATGAGTCGCGCACTTGAAATAGCTCGGCTAGAAGCTGAAATAGACAAGGCGACAGATGCTTATCAAAAATTACCCAAGCGTAAATTTATCGGTGCGCGCACGCAGGAATATCGTTACGCACGGTATATTGAAGACTGGCGCATCAAGGTGGAGCGCATCGGAAATCTCAACTATCCCGAAGCAGCCCGCAATAAAAACATTCATGGCAGCTTGCAACTAACCGTGTCTATTCGCGCTGATGGTAGTCTGGAGAGTGTGGAAGTAAGCCGATCTTCCGGGCAGCGCATCCTGGATGCAGCGGCGCAGCGCATCGTCCGCCTATCCTCTCCTTTCTCTCCCCTGCCGCCGGACATACGCAAAGAAACTGACATCCTCAGCATCACCCGCACTTGGACATTCACTACGGCTGATACACTGGAAGGTGAATGATTTTTTGTGGTGTGCAAACCTGGAAAATTTACGGTGATAGTTACAGCTTGTAAAATTTTGCCGCTGGCACAACCCGGTAAATCACCCACCTTGCCAAGCTACGGTCGGCGGCGCATAGCGCAATCTATCGTGCTATGAATATAGACTCGACCCTCGCGGTGGTGTATTCCCGCAATGAGGCATACAAACATAACTTTTTTTAACAAGTAAAAGCCGGAACAAGTCCGGCTTTTTTGGGGTTGCAAACTGTTGATTTAGAACTTGAATATACCACCAACTGAAACCAGGCTGACATTGCCTTTGCGGCTTGCCGAATTATCATTAATGTTATATCTATCCCAGCCTAAACGAAGACCCACTGATGGTGTAAAGTTAAACTGGCCACCCAAGCCATAGGTGACAGCGTTACTATCAGCATCTGGAGAAGGGACGACAGTATTCGCTTTGGTGGAAATCATGGCATAACCGAGCTTACCAAACAACGAAAATTGATCGTTAAAAGGGAAAGAGCCTACACCACTCAGGCTGTAGCCACGAGATTCGAGGCCCCCAACAACACCGGTTACTTCGCCCAAATTGAGATACTCAGCCTCAATGGCAAGCATAGGACTGAAGGCATAGCCACCTAGTACTCCCCAAGCTGTTGGGCTGTTTTTGTCCAAAACAACATTATCTAGATTCGTCCTGGCCTGACCCACTCGGGCACCAAAATACCCACCTGCAAAGGCAGGAACAGCAACAATAGACAGCAATAAAGCAATCGCAATTTTTTTCATGATATTTACCCTTAAATATTTGGTTTTGAAATAGCTGACGTGAAAAGACACCAAGAAGTGTCAATATTCATTGAGTCACAAATTCTTTGAATCTTTGATGACTTCCTTTGCATTGCCATAGGCTTCTTGGGCATTTCCAGATATTTGTTTGCCGAGCCCTTTAGCTTGCTGACTCTTGCTGCCGACCAGTTTTCCCACCTCTTCCTGCACTTTACCGGCTAGGTCTTTTGCAATTCCTTTGACTTGATCTTTATTCATGGTCATATTCGAGCTAAGTGACATTTCGTGGAGGTTTTTTTGCCCCTAACGCCCGTCTCTATTGGGCGGAGGCGAAATATTAGACAAGGTGTTAGTCTAATCAGA
>JAYUTK010000072.1:0-4851 GCA_043755195.1 Gallionellaceae bacterium | reverse complement strand
GGCATTCTGCATTGGGAAATTTAGCGCCGATAGTTTATGAACGGCAGTTTGTAGCAAAACAACCTATCGAGGTGTCTAAAATTACTTGACCACCACAGGGGTGGTAAGATTTTTACGCCTAGAAAAATCTGACGAACCAATAAGGAAACACCATGACCACTAGAACAGAGCGCGACTCATTCGGCCCCATCGAAGTACCTGCCGAACATCTATGGGGCGCACAAACGCAGCGCTCGCTGCAATTTTTTCACATCTCGACTGAACGCATGCCTGAGGAAATTATGCTTGCTCTGGCTACCGTCAAACGCGCCTGCGCTCAGGTTAATCTCGACGTTCAATTACTCGACGCAGACAAAGCCCAGGCCATCATTCAGGCGGCGGACGAAGTGCTAGCTGGTCAGCATCCCAATGAGTTCCCACTTTCTGTATGGCAAACTGGCTCCGGTACGCAGAGCAATATGAATATGAACGAGGTGCTGGCGAATCGTGCTTCCGAGTTACTGGGTGGCGAACGTGGTGCGACGCGAAAAATACACCCCAACGATGACGTAAATCTTGGCCAATCCTCCAACGACATTTTTCCCACTGCGATGCACGTTGCCGCCATCATCGCTATCCGGCAAAAAATTCTGCCTGCGCTGCATACCCTTCACACTACGCTGAAAACGAAATCCGCTGCCTTCGCCGACATTGTAAAAATTGGCCGCACCCATTTACAAGATGCCACCCCGCTCACATTAGGACAGGAGTTTTCCGGCTATGTGGCGCAACTGGATGCCGCAGAATCATTGCTGCTGGCTGCACTCACACCACTGTATGAACTGGCTGCCGGGGGCACTGCGGTCGGTACTGGATTGAACACCCATCCCGAATTTGGTCTGCGCGTCGCAGCAGAATTAGCAAAAGCCAGTGGCTTGCCATTTAAAAGTGCTAGCAATAAATTTGCCGCGCTGGCCGCACATGACGCGCTGGTATCGGCACACGGCGCGCTGAAGACACTGGCCGTTGCATTGATGAAAATTGCCAATGACGTGCGCTGGCTGGCCTCTGGCCCGCGCTCTGGCCTGGGTGAAATAAGCATCCCGGAAAACGAACCGGGCAGCTCCATCATGCCCGGCAAGGTCAACCCCACCCAATGCGAAGCACTGACTATGCTGTGCTGTCAGGTGTTCGGCAACGATGTGGCGATTACTATAGGCGGGGCTTCTGGAAATTTTGAGTTGAATGTATTCAAGCCCCTCATCGCTCATAATTTTCTGCAAAGCGTACGTTTGCTGGCCGATGGCATGAGCAGCTTTGAAGAACATTGTGTGCGCGGTATCGTAGCCAATCGTAAACGCATTGCTGATCTAATGGAGTGTTCACTCATGTTAGTCACTGCGCTGACTCCACACATCGGCTACGACCGCGCCGCCGAGATTGCCAAACGCGCACACCATGATGGCAGCACGCTCAAGCAGGCGGCTTTAACCTTGGGTTATGTGACGGAAAGTAATTTTAATCGTTGGGTGAAACCGGCAGATATGGTCTAAAGCAATATACCCGGGCGTGGGGGTCTGTCTTTAATCCATGCACTCCAGTCGTCTGGATTTATTTTTCAGCCTCGCCACTCTTGAATTCCACTCCAGGTTTTATCTCAGGCTTTAAGGTGCTAGACACTGGCGGAAGTTCGCCCACTATCTGAAAAAACACTTCACCGCGTTTGACCATGCCGAGCTCGCTACGAGCGCGCTCCTCGATTGCTTCCGTGCCCTGCTTTAAATCACGTACCTCTACATCAACGGCCGCATTACGCGCTTGAGTTTGTTCATTGATTTTTTTTTGCGCTTCAACTTGGCGCTTAATCTCCCACACTTTAAACCAGCCACCCTTACCCAGCCACAGCGGGTACTGCAATAGCAGGATAAGGACGGCCAGAATCAGTGTGACTACACGCATTAGCCTAACTGGTAATACGCATCCCGCCCCGGATAAGATGCGCTGTCACCCAGGTCTTCTTCAATACGTAGCAACTGGTTGTACTTCGCCATGCGATCAGAGCGCGACAAAGAACCCGTTTTGATTTGCAGCGCATTGGTGGCCACGGCAAGATCAGCGATTGTAGAATCCTCTGTTTCGCCCGAACGGTGTGAAATCACTGCGGTGTAGCCCGCACGTTTAGCCATTTCAATCGCCGCAAAAGTTTCTGTCAGCGTACCGATCTGATTAACTTTAATCAGAATGGAATTAGCCACACCTTGCTTGATGCCTTCACGCAAAATTTTTGTATTGGTCACAAAAACGTCATCACCGACCAACTGAATAGATTTTCCAAGGCGATCAGTAAGTTGCTTCCAGCCTTCCCAGTCATGCTCACTCATGCCATCTTCGATGGTAATGATGGGGTACTTGTCCACCCATGTCGCATACAGGTCTATGATCTGGGCGGCAGTGAGGGATAGTCCATCAGATTTTAGATGGTATTTTCCGTCCTTGTAAAATTCCGAGGCGGCACAATCCAGACCTATCGCCACATCCGTGCCGGGCACATATCCCGCTGCTTCAATGGCTTCAACGATCACCTTCAAGGCCGCTTCGTTGGAACCCAAGGCTGGCGCAAAGCCCCCTTCATCGCCCACGGTAGTGCTCATGCCGCGATGGTGAAGTATGTCTTTCAAGTGATGAAAAATTTCTGCGCCACAACGTAATGCTTCGCGAAAGCTCTGACTCCCCACTGGAATAATCATGAATTCCTGAATGTCTGATCCGCCTGTTGCATGTGCGCCACCGTTGATAATGTTCATCATAGGCACTGGCATTTCCATGCGCGCCGCACCGCCCAGATAACGATACAGCGGCAAGCCTGATTCTTCCGCCGCTGCCTTGGCTACGGCAATCGAGACTGCAAGAATAGCGTTAGCACCCAAGCGCGATTTATTTTCAGTGCCATCCAGATCTATCATGGTTTGGTCTATAAAGCTCTGCTCCGCCGCATCCAGGCCGATAATCGCCTCGGCGATTTCAGTATTCACATTTTCCACTGCTTTCAGCACACCCTTGCCCAAATAGCGCTGCTTGTCACCATCACGCAATTCCATCGCCTCTTTGCTGCCAGTGGATGCGCCGGACGGCACTGCCGCACGGCCCATTACCCCGGATTCCAGCAACACATCCGCCTCGACCGTGGGATTGCCACGGGAGTCTAAAATTTCACGCGCTATCACATCAACAATTGCACTCATCTCTGTACTCTCTTCTATTTTCTAAACGTTACGTAAATTAATTTTTTCTTCAATCAAACCCTGCTTTTTGACAGCCGCATCAAGCACCATCAAAGTTTGCAACAACTCTTTCAAATGGCCCAGCGGAAACGCGTTGGGACCATCAGACAATGCCTTGGACGGATTGGGATGGGTTTCCATGAATACACCAGAAACACCCGCTGCAACTGCTGCACGTGCCAATACCGGAACAAATTCGCGCTGCCCGCCACTGACCGTACCCTGCCCGCCTGGCAACTGAACAGAATGCGTGGCATCAAACACCACCGGACAGCCTGTATTGCGCATAACCGCCAGGGAGCGCATATCCGATACCAGATTATTGTAACCAAACGAGGCGCCGCGTTCGCATACCATGATGTTGTCCTGCCCACTCACATCGCGCGCTTTTTCCACCACATTCTGCATATCCCATGGAGAAAGAAACTGCCCCTTCTTGATGTTGATCGGCTTGCCACAGCTTGCCACGGCATGAATGAAGTCAGTCTGTCGGCACAGGAAAGCCGGGGTTTGCAGAACGTCGACTACGGATGCGACTGCGCTGATATCTTCAATATTGTGTACGTCGGTCAACACCGCTACGCCGATCTGTTTTTTTACTTTTTCCAGTATCTGCAATCCCGCATCAAGACCAAAGCCGCGGAAAGATTTACCCGAGCTGCGATTTGCCTTGTCATAAGAGGATTTGTAGATAAATGGCATGCCGATCTGCTGGCAAATCTCCTTGATTTGTCCCGCGGTATCCAGCGCCATTTGCTCGGACTCGATCACACAAGGGCCCGCAATCAGGAACAAGGGCTGATCGAGTCCAACATTGAAATTGCATAACTTCATACTGCCTCCTTCTTTGCCAACGCCGCCTTGACGAAGGATGTAAACAGGGGATGTCCCTCGCGCGGTGTCGAGGTGAACTCCGGATGAAACTGCACGCCGACAAACCAGGGATGCATGGCTTTCGGCAACTCCATCATTTCCGGCAAGGCTTCACTGGGCGTACGCGCCGAAATGATCATGCCCGCCTTTTCCAGCAGGGGTACATAGTGGTTATTAACTTCATAACGATGACGATGACGTTCATTGACTTCCTTGCCATAGATGCTCGCAGCCAGCGTATCAGCCTTGATCGGGCAACGCTGTGAACCCAGCCGCATGGAGCCACCCAGATCGGAATCTGCACTGCGTGTAGCCACACGACCATCGCGGTCCATCCACTCGGTTATCAATGCAACCACCGGATGTTCCGTTGCGAGGTTGAATTCGGTGCTGTTCGCGTCCGCCATGCCTGCCACATGGCGGGCGTATTCGATGACAGCCAACTGCATCCCCAGACATATGCCCAGGTAGGGAATCTTGTGCTCGCGTGCATAGCGTATTGCGGCTATCTTGCCTTCGGTTCCGCGTACCCCAAAACCACCCGGAACCAAAACCGCATTGAAGCGTTTCAATTCATCAGCACCGGATTTTTCCAGCGTTTCAGAATCGATATACTCGATATTCACACGCGTTGCCGTATGAATGCCCGCATGGCGCAAGGCTTCAATCAATGACTTGTATGATTCTGTCAGATCCACATACTTGCCCACCATGCAGA
>JAYUTK010000071.1:0-13352 GCA_043755195.1 Gallionellaceae bacterium | reverse complement strand
CAGCAACAAATTATTTTAGAACTTGAAACCCGCCTTTCCGTTCTTAATGATCTCGACCAAACCCTCACCACCTCCCTGCAACAATCCGAAGCCCTGCGCCAATCCATCCTGAAAAAAGCCTTCTCCGGCCAACTGGTACCGCAAGACCCTCACGACGAACCCGCATCAAAGCTGCTGGCGCGCATCAAGGCGGAGAAAATGTTGCATACTCACGAATCGAAGAAGCCTATATCGAGGAGCAAGCGAAATGAATAAAGACCTGACCAATTCCGATATTCATCGGCAAAATATTCTTAATAACCCGTATGCGTTGGAGAAGATTGAGGTTCATTTTGCGTTCTCGGGTAAACAGTTTGAGGGCCAAACGGTTTTTACCAAGGCCGACTTGGCCAGTCTGTTTGAGGTGGATGAACGCACGATAGAGCGTTACGTTGCCCAGCATGGGGATGAGCTGGGCAAAAACGGCTACCAAGTACTTAGGGGAAAGTCGTTAAAAAACTACCGGTTACCCGATGTCTCCGACACGAATGTCGGAGACAGGGCACCGAGCCTGGGCGTGTTCACTTTTCGCGCTTTACTTAACATCGCGATGCTGTTAACCGAGAGTGAGCGTGCCAAAGAAGTTCGTTCGCGCATTCTGGATATTGTCATGGATGTAGTGGCTGAAAAAGCGGGTGGGCACACTCAATTTATCAACCAACGCGATCAGGATTTTTTGCCTGCGGCTTATCAGGAGTTTAGTTATCGCGAGTCTTTTACCAGTGCATTAAGCCGCCATGTTGATGCCGGGCAATTCAAGTATGCACATTTTACCAACAAGATTTATCAAATCATTTTTCGTGAGAATGCCGCTGAATATCGAAAGGTATTGAAGCTGGGCAAAAACGACAGTGTGCGCGACAGCATGTATGCCGAAGTGCTTAATTTAATTGCGAGCTTTGAAAACGGCATTGCCAGCCAAATTGAGCAGAAAGCTCAGCAACTAAACAGAAAGCTCACGGGAAGCGAGACGGATGAGCTATTTATGCAAGCCGAAACCAATCCATTTCTACAACCCTTGATTCACGATGCGCGCACTCGCATGGCTAGCCGCGATTTGTGTTTCAGGGATGCGCTGCACGATAAATTGCACTCGTATATTCAAGCCGTGCCGAAGGCTGACTTTGAAAAGTTCCTTGGGGAAACCAGCAAGGCGTTGGAGGAACGCCTGAAAGATGAAGAAACGTTAGCGGTGTTTAAGCGCTTGAAGGATCGTTAGCATGGATGACGAGATTCTTTACTTTGATGTAAAGCATGCTGTTGAAGTGCATGACTACATCATCGAGGTTTCCGGTGGTCTGCATGGGAATCGTGACATTGGCTTGCTCGAAAGTGTTTTGGATCATATCCAGAACGATATGTATTATCCTGGTTTCCATGAGAAGTTGACGCATCTGGTTTTTTCAGTAAATAAATTCCATGCATTTAATGATGGCAATAAGCGCGCCAGCATTAGCTTGGGAGCTTACTTTCTGCGGCTGAATGGCTACGAGTATTGTGAGAAGACGTTCATTTTGCGTATGGAAAATATTGTTGTGTGGGTGGCTGAGGGGAAAATAGATAAAGATTTGCTAGGAGAAATGATCCGCTCCTTGATTGAGGAAGATGATTACAACGAATCGTTGAAGTTGAAAATAATTGAGGCCGTTAACGAATGAGTATGGCTGTATCAATGCTTAAATATAACCGCCTCGACGGTTATATATCCGCTAGGTCGGTTATCCGGCGCATAAACTGCACAAGCATCTCCGAAATAATAGAGGTTTTTAAAAACAATGGGTTAAAAATGAGGCGGTTTGTGTTGTGCGGTAATTTATCCGCCACGGCGTATAAATTTATACGCTTTAACCTCCTCAATACCTCAAGAGCTTGGGGCACATACCTCCACAGCTTGGCTCCTTTGCCTCCAGAGCTATAGTCCGTACCACCACAGTTCACTTCGACATCGACTAATTTTATTGGGTACGAACCATATGAACGCAACCGCATCCATCGTTTCCAAAGTCTGGAGTTTCTGCACCACGTTGCGCGACGACGGGGTGGGCTATGGCGATTATCTTGAGCAGCTCACTTACCTCATCTTTTTGAAGATGGCGGACGAGTACAGCCAGCCGCCCTACAACCGCAAGGTGGGTATCCCCGCCGAGTACAACTGGCAGAGTCTGAAGGCCAAGCGCGGCGCAGAATTGGAAGTGCATTATGTGACGCTGTTGCTGGAACTGGGCAAGAAGACGGGGATGCTCGGAACAATTTTCACCAAGGCGCAGAATAAAATTCAAGATCCGGCCAAGCTATATCGCCTGATTGATATGGTGAATGAAACCGAGTGGGTGACGATGGGCGCGGATGTGAAGGGCGACATTTACGAGGGCTTGCTGGAACGCAACGCGGAAGACACCAAGTCTGGCGCGGGACAATACTTCACGCCGCGTGCGTTGATCCGCGCGATGGTGGAATGCGTGCGGCCTGAGCCAAACAAGACCATTGCCGATCCGGCCTGCGGCACGGGCGGATTTTTTCTGGCGGCGTATGATTTTCTGGTTGTCGCACATCAGATGGATAAAAAACAGAAAGCGTTTCTCAAGCATGAAACATTTCACGGCAATGAGATCGTGGCGGGCACTCGCCGCCTGGCGTTGATGAATATGTTCTTGCATAACATCGGAGAGATAGATGGCGACAGCATGGTGTCGCCCAATGATGCGCTGGTGGCCGACTCTGGCCGCCGCTACGATTACGTGCTGGCGAATCCGCCATTCGGCAAGAAGAGTTCGATGAGCTTCACGAATGATGAAGGTGAGCAGGAGAAGGACGACCTGACCTACAACCGCCAGGATTTCTGGGCGACCACATCCAACAAACAGCTCAACTTTGTGCAACACATCCGCACCATGCTGAAGACTACCGGGCAAGCGGCGGTCGTGGTGCCGGACAATGTGCTGTTCGAAGGTGGGGCGGGTGAAACAGTGCGCAAGAAGCTGCTGGAAACAACCGAGCTGCACACTATCCTGCGCCTGCCTACCGGTATCTTTTATGCCAACGGCGTGAAGGCGAATGTGCTGTTCTTCGACAACCGCGCGGCCAGCAAAACGCCGTGGACGAAAGAGGTGTGGTACTACGATTACCGCACCAACATCCACCACACGCTGAAGAAGAAACCGCTGCGCTTCGAGGATTTGCAGGAGTTTATCGCCAACTACAACCCGCTTAACCGCCATGAGCGCAAAGAAGGTTGGAACGAGCAAAGCAACCCGGAAGGACGTTGGCGCAAATTCAGCTACGAGCAAATCATCGCGCGTGATAAAACCAGTCTGGATATTTTCTGGCTGAAAGACAAAAGCCTCGCCGATCTGGATAATCTGCCGGAGCCGGATGAATTGGCGTTGGAAATTATCGACAATCTTGAAGCGGGATTGAACAGCTTCAGGGAAATTGCGGCAGCGTTATAACCTACTTCGCAAAGGCACTTATGACCATGTGGCAACAACTGTTAGGCCGACGCTATGCATAATTGGCGCGATGCCTTTAAAATTTACACCCACCCGCGTGTAGTGAGCATGTTGTTTCTCGGCTTCTCTGCCGGGCTGCCTCTGCTGCTGGTGCTGGGCACGTTATCGTTCTGGCTGCGCGAAGCGGGCATAGACCGCGCCACCATCGGTTTTCTGAGCTGGATCGGTCTGGCCTACGCTTTCAAATGGGCGTGGGCACCGCTGGTGGATCGTATGCCGCTGCCCATTCTGACCCGCTTGCTGGGCAGGCGTCGTGCGTGGTTGTTGTTCGCGCAATGCGGCATTGCTGCCATGCTGGTTGGTGTTGCGCTCTCCGATCCGCAAGTCAATCTCACTCAGCTGGTGCTGTTCGCGCTGGCGACAGCATTTTTTTCCGCCACGCAAGACATCGCACTGGATGCGTATCGTATCGAAGCAGTTGAAGAAAGCATGCAGGGCGGCATGGCTGCCAGCTATCAAGCGGGCTATCGCTTGGCGATGATCGCCGCTTCCGCTGGTGCGCTATATATTGCGGCCGGCATTGCCGGAAGCGAGGGTTATCACTACGCCGCCTGGCGCGGGACGTATCTGGTGATGGCGGGCTTGATAGCTGTGGGCATGATCGCGACATTGCTGTTGCCTGAACCGAAAACCAGCGGGCTGTCGCAAGGCCAAACCGACCAGCGTGAAATGGCGGTGCGCCTCGCAAGAGTTGCATGGCTGTCACCGGTCGCGGTACGCGCGCTGGCCTGGATTTATGGCGCAGCGATTAGCCCGCTAGTCAGCTTCGTGCGGCGTTATCGCTGGCAGGCAGTGCTGATTCTGGGACTGATTGCGACCTATCGTATTTCCGATGTGGTGATGGGCGTGATGTCCAACCCGTTTTATGTAGACATGGGCTATACCAAGAGCGAAGTGGCGACGGTGTCGAAAGTTTATGGCGTAATAATGACCATCGTCGGCGCGTTTCTAGGTGGTGTACTCACCATGCGTTTTGGTGTCATGCGCATTCTTTTTGCCGGTGCGCTATTATCCGCAGCAACCAATATATTGTTTGCCTGGCTAGCGACGCGCGGCCATGATTTAACCGGGCTGATTTTCGTGATCTCCGCCGACAATTTTTCGGCGGGAATCGCCACCAGCGCGTTTGTGGCGTATCTGTCGGGGCTCACCAACGTCGCCTACTCCGCCACGCAATACGCGCTGTTCAGCTCGCTGATGGTGCTGCTGCCGAAATTTATCGCCGGTTTCTCCGGCGTGGCGGTGGATACGGTTGGTTATGTCGCGTTCTTTAATGCCACTGCGCTGATGGGGGTGCCAGTGTTATTTCTGGTGTGGCTGGCGGCGCGTGTTCACGATAAATCGAAGGTGTCATAAAGGAGGTAGCTATGGGCGCACAATGGAAAGCCAGACATAAGGAAATCGCGGCCAACGAAAAGGGTCGGGTTTTTGGTAAGTTGTCCAAAGAAATTATGGTTGCCGCACGAGCGGGTGCCGATCCAGACATGAATCCTCGCTTACGCCTAGTGGTTGAGCAAGCAAAAAAAGCATCCATGCCGCGTGAAACTTTGGAGCGCGCCATCAAAAAAGGTGCGGGCTTGCTGGACGAAGGGGTGAGCCTGGAACGCTTGACCTACGAAGGGTTTGCGCCGCATCGCGTGCCGGTGATTGTGGAATGTTTAACCGATAATATCAATCGCACACTGTCCAACATCCGCGTGTTATTTCGCAAGGGTCAGTTGGGCGCATCGGGTTCGGTCGCATGGGATTTTGACTATCAAGGCATGATAGAAGCAATGCCCAACTCCAAAACAGTGGATGCCGAATTGGCGGCCATAGAAGCGGGCGCACAGGATTTAGAACCCGCCGAAAATGGCGCCACTCTTTTTCTCACTGACCCAACTGATCTGGATGCGGTGTGTCGCTCACTACCCACCCACGGCTTCGCGGTACAAACGGCCACCCTGGGCTATCGGCCAAAAAATCCGGTCACCTTGAATGATGCCGAGCGTGAAGAAGTGGAAGCGTTTTTGGAAGCTGTTGATGCAGATGATGACGTTCAAAATGTTTATGCGGGATTGGCGGGATAGGGTTGTGATGGCGCAGTAGTTAACGCGATTGGCATGATGGATGGGGCATAGTTTTATAGGGGAGCAGCATAAGGAAATTTTTAATCGCGGCAATAATTTTGGCACTTTATTCAATTCAAGCTGTGGCATACGATTACCCGTGGAAAACTCTGCCCCCATTTGAAATTTCATTTGGTGACGGTTATCAGGAAGTCTATGATGCAGAAGAACAGGCTATTTTTTATGTGGAAGGAAGATCACCTGCCGGGATTGAAACAGAACCTCGGAATGATTTAATGTTCAATACATATCAATGACCCTGAAGCGCAAAAAGTCTCTCCAGAATAAATGGGACGTACGATAAAAATCGGCATGCATGGCAGGTTGAGTTGAGCGCACCCAAGGACAACACCAGGTCTTATTCCATTTTTCGTTAGAAACGCCAACAATCCAAGCCGTTCGTGGTGAGCTTGTCGAACCACTGGTCGCTCACCAAAAGCCCTTCGACAAGCTCAGGGCGAACGGTTTATTGTGGAAAATTAGCGTTTTTTCTATCGGGAAATGGAATTATCAGATGGAAATTAGCCTTTGCTGCGGTGCTGATAAAAGTCAGTGTGCAAAAACTTATGGCATAGCAGCACAAACATCGAAAATTTTCAACTTACAGGTTTGATAGATAGTGGAATAGAACTCATCCCCGCAATGCGCGTGGGCACAAAAAACTGCCCACCCTGCCTGGCTTAGCAGAACTATTGTGATGCTGACCCCATTGATCCTACAAAACGATCATGCTCACTCACCGCCATTGCCAGCTTCGGGCGCGTGTGCAACAGATTCAGCGACCAATCGCCCAAGCGATTCGCGCCCGGCGCAGGCGGAGCGCTTGGCGCGACCTTCATTGCTGTCAGCAATTTTTGTGTGCAACGCAGGGCGGTCATGTAGCCATCTCACAAGTCGTAGGGTGGGCACTGTCTCATCGTGCCCACGAAGTAATGCCCTCGGCCATTTCTACTTGTTCGCAATCCGCGTGGGCAAAAAGTTTGCCCACCCTACCCGCCGAGGTAACCCCCCGGCTTTGCCGGAGGTTATTGGAACTCGATGCCATTATCCCGGCACCAGCCTTCAGCCAACTCGGCCAGCGCCCGATCTCTGTATTGGTACCACTCATCCAGCAACAGGATGCGCTCCAGCCCCTGCTTGAATCTGGCAAAAGCGCCTTTGCCCTTTATCAAGGACAACAGCTCATCCCTTTGCTCTTCTATTGGCAATGAAAGTATAAATTCCTCCATCACGCTGTATTCATGAAAATCAAATTTGGACGGCAGCGGGATGTAATCATCTTCATTATTGACGAACTCTCTGGCCTGCTCGATGGCCTCTCTGTACCATTCCGCATGCACCGACAAATCTTCATCGCTTTCGGCAGCGGCAATCGCGTCGTCTGTAAACAGAACAACCTCACCGGAAGATATTTTCAGGTACGAATGTGATTCATCACCCTGAAATTCTATGCCTTCGGCAATTTTATTTAAATCCACTTTTATCATATGGCAGTCCAGTGTGCTGGGTTCGATATTATCGAGAGAATTTGGCTGCTACATCTTACGATGTAGCAGCCACGCCTCGACGAGGTCATCTTTTATCTGGCATGATCTTTTTATAAAGAGCTTTACGTTCTCGCTCAAGCGCCGCAGCCCAATTTCTACTAACTATTTTCGCTTGAGGGGACTTTTCGTGAACGGCCATCCAACGTTTATATCCGGCCTGAACAATTTCTGTTGAAGCATCATCGTGTCTTAACCAATCGTTCAGAACACAATATGCATCTTTCCATTCAGCATTGTTTTCTAGCCAAGCACTGATGCCGTTTTGTATGAGCATTGGTTTCCGCTCAACCCCTGCAAGCCACGCGCAATAGAAAAATGTTGATTCTTTATTTCGGCTGTTACATTCAATCCAATGTTTCAAGTGACCCAAATATAAGTCCCACGGGATGTCAGGTCGCGCCAAGGCAGCAAGTACTCGCCCGGCTCCACTTTCACGGTCATGTTTTTCGAGCCAGGCCATAATGTTCTGTGACACTGCCTGATGGCTGCCGCCAGCCAACAGCCATTGTTCGTAGATATAACTTGCATTCACTTCTGTGGGGAAACTCTGACACCATTCAATTATGGTCTGCTGAATATTCTTGATGTCATGATGGCCTCGCAGCCAGGCGGAGAGAACAAGCTCCGCATCCCGATTGCGACTTCTTGATTCTAGCCATCGTAGTGCAATGGCCAACACCTCGTCTGGAGCATTTTCTCTTTCCAGCAATGCTTTCAAGAGAAGGCTGCAATACTGGGTGTCAATATGCTCAGCAAGCCATGTCATGGCATAAGGCAATATCATTTTGAGCTTGCCTTTTGCCTCCAACCATTTCCCGATCACTTCTCCGGCATCAAGAGATTTGCCATTGGCATCTAGCCAGTTGCGAACATGCTCGGACACTAATTCCAAGTCGTGTCCGGCTCGAAGCCATTCGATAAGGCAATGCTTCGCTTCTGCGGATATCGGGTGTGTGCTAATCCACTTCAGCATGGGCTCCTGAATAAGTTGCCTGAGCTCTGCTATGTCGATAGCAGCGGAATAGACATACGATGCGCTATCGGTGCTTCCATGAGCCCCTAGCCACTCTTTCAGGTAGGGCAGAATCAACGTTGCTTTGCCACCTGCACGTAACCAGCGTTTGATTAAAAATGAAGGTTCTTCTTCCAGAGACCCATTTTGCGCGAACCATGCTAGAACATAAGCTGAAATCGACTGGGTTGAGCCGCCCGCTTCTAGCCAAGCGGAATAGACATGCTGAGCGACAATTTTTGTTTTATGTATTTCACACCACGCCATGATCTCTGGCGAAAATCGAGTGATTCCCGATTCTTCAGCCACCCTCAACCAGGCAGCCAAGACAAATTGTGCATCTACCGTTTTACCAAAGCGCGATAGCCACACGCCAACAGCTTGTTCCATTTTTCTGCAAGGCAGATTTGTATCCAGCCATGCTCGGATTATGTAAGTTGCGTCGAAGTGGTCGGCAAATTTTCCCAACCAGTCCATAGCAACCTGCTGAAGACGATCATTCTTTGGTAGCAGACGTAACCCATAGGTAACCAGCATATTGCGCTCATCCGCTGCGGAGACTAGCGAAACGATGAGTGTCTCAAAATGCTCCCACGCGTCCTTTGGCAAATTGGCTTTCAATTCGGGCGTGTTGGCGAACGCCTTTGCTAAAACAGCAATTTCCAACTGGAACCAAGACTCGCTTTCTGCTCCATGCCAATAATTACCAAGGCGAAACAGCAGAGGTACCTTCTCCTGCGGAGATAGGAGTCTCGTATAGAGAACATCCTGACGGTGCATTTTCCAAATGTCACGGTTGGCAGCGATTTCCAATCCAAGCAGGTTTGAGAAATCATCAAGACCAAAACCATTAACCTTGCCGACAATTCGTTGCAGCGTGGCAATGACAGAACCGAGTGTGTTCAGCGAATACGCGAGCTTGAGCAGCTCCCTGATTTCAGCAGATTTTGCGAGACCGCGCGGCCCAGTTTCCATCCAATGGAGCACGATCTGGTCGGCGAGGTAGTTATGAACAATGCAATAGGTACCACGCCCCGTCTCGGTATCACGTGCTTCAATCCAGCCGCTATTTATCAGCACCACAAAGGCATCTCTTGGCTCGCCTGATAAACACGCATAGGTATCTTCGTCGAATGGGCATTGGGCAGCAACTAGCGCCAAACATCTTTGGGATATATTTTCGTTACGTAGTGTAGCCAAATGTCTATCAGCCCAATTCTTCGCAAATTCAGCATCGGCTGGCGAGTTATTAGATCGCAGCAAAACTGATTCGAGCACCGCAACTGCCGGGATGTTTGCTGACAAGTCACTCTTCATCTCAATACCAAGGTGCCTCTTGATGTGCTCGACTGCGGCCACACGGTAAGTGTTCCACCATAAAGAATATTCGCCCTGTTCTGGCGAGTGCGGAAAAACAAGCATTGATTCGTCGAAAATTTGCTCGCTTACTACGAATGACTCTCGAGCTGAAGCGATAAACCGCACTTTTCTTCCGTCACTGGTCAGTTGCGCGATATGCAAGGAAATGTCTCTGAAGGTCGGCAGGTTTTCCAGATAGTCGAGCAGGAATAGAATTCCTTGCGACGAATGAGTGCGGGATACTCGGTCAATGGTATCGGCTTCCACATTCGAGATGCACTCAAAAACTAGCCATCCATCTTGTATCGCGAGCTTGCCTAGCTCCATCATCAAACGCGACTTGCCGACACCGCTGACGCCGGATATCACTAAACCAGCAGCGCCTCCGGCAAGTGATTTCCATAGAATATCTTCATCCGGGATGCCATCCCTTGGGTGTTTCTCTAAATGCGCACGAAGGCTGTAGTATGGGAGAAAATTTTCCTGCTGGTACTTTCTGAAATCGGACAATTGACGATTTTGAGTAAACTGACGTAGGCCTGGCAGCAGCCGATTAGAGAACCACTTGAAGTGAACTTGCGGTTGCGCTTCCAGCTTGCGGCGAAGAGCATTCCAATCGACAACGTCCACCACAATGTCTCTCAAGTGGCTCAACTCGCCGGATTTGACTGATAATTCCTCAAATGCTGACTTGATGTTTTTGCGCAATTCATCCAGCCGATCAGGAGAGGGATTGATCGTGCAACTTACGATGAACGTGTATCGAACGATACGAGGGTTGCTGTTGAACCAAGGCCGATATTGCGATTGACAACCATCATGACCGCGCAGCAGATTCTTTTCGAGATTTTTCTGAACTTTCTTCCAGCTACTTTGAGCGGCCTCCCACACCAGCCCCTTTTTCCCTACCCCAAATTGCTTGCATTCGAAAACGTGCCGCTCATTGCCAGCATCATTCCATAAATCAATAGCGCCATCCTTGCCGCCCCCGTCGTGATAGGAGAGCGCGGGATGCACATCTCTGAATAAATCATAGACAAGTCGCACAAAGAGTTTGTCGAGAGAGCCGTCGTCCTCGTTTATACGATCTGGATGGAGTAGATCACTCGTAAAGCTAGCGGGAGTCATCGTAACCTCAATTGGATTTAAGTCAGCAGCGGGACGGGGGCAGCATCACTTGCACCCTTCCTGCACCACCACATGCGCCCGTTCAATCTCGCGATGAAAACTCACCGGAATCCGCGCCCAATCCATGAGGTTCACGCGGATCGGCAGGTTGCTTTCGGTGAAGGCTTCCTTGAGGTCGTATAGCGCACCGGTTTCTTCCAGCAAGCTTTTCGGATTACGCAGCACGAGGTCAAGGTCGCTGGCTTCGTGGCTTCCGCCGCTGACGCGGCTGCCATAGGCCCACATTTCCGCGTGCGGGACGTGGGTGTGCAGCAGGGTTTGAACCTGCGCCAGATATTTTTGCGGCAGGTCGAGCGAGATGGTTGTGTCCGCAACGGTCAGCGCCTTGGCGCGGTTGGGCCATTCTAAGGTTGGCATGTAACGATCATTCTCCCATTGCTGCGATGATGCGGTTCTTTTTGTCTTTGTCTATCGTCTTGGCGAATTTCACTGCGGCTACGATTTGGTTGCGGACATCGGGCGACACTTCGCCTTTGATGGCTGAGGGATCGCCCATCAGTGTCTTGATAACGTCTTCGCGCTTCATGGGCAGAATCTCGTGGCAGGCAACGTGGGAATCGTGATCGAGGAAATCATGGCTCGCAACGTCAATGGCTACCTGGCATTGCAACAGGTGCGGCCTGTTTGCGATAAAGGAGTTGATCTCGGAATTGACGATGAACACCAGATATTCCGGGTCGTCATCCGCGACGAGTACCAGAAATTTTTCTTTTGTGATCTGGGGAAACTTGACCAGCAGCTTGACGACGCATCCCGGTTTGAGGGCGGCTTCGATGCGGGGTCGCAGTAATTCAGCCGGGAAGTGTTCGCCAAGTGGTGACATCAATGGGCATGCAGGTAACCCGCCACTTCGGCAGCATTGGACAGTGTCGCAACGATAGACTCAAGAGGGATGGTCTGATTGTCGTCGGTTGCTTCCCATGCGCTGTCGTGGGTGATGTCGGTGAGTTCGCCAAAACTTTTGTTGCCATATTCAGCAATGGCTTTGCGGATGCACTCGATTTCGGATTCGGCCAGCATATCCATGTCGCAATCCCGTTTCGGGATGACATCGCGGCCACGATTAACCGCCAGCGATTCTTGAATCATCTCGTCCCAATCCACGTCGATGGATTCTTGTTTGGCCGCCACTTTCATCATGTTGTAAATAGCGGAAGGAACGGGACCATACTCCATTGCAATATAGCGGTCGCCGCAAATCAGGCGGCCATACTCTTGCAGGTGCAGCTTGTCGGAAAGATAAAGCATCTTGGAGATGCTGTGGAAGGTCGGATTGCCGAGGCTCTTGGCGATGAACAAAATCGCTTCTAGCGCCTTGTCTCGGTCGAAGTGCTTAATATGGACTGGCATTTTGATTCCTTTGCGATGTTCCAAATAAGGATGGGCCATGCGCTTGCGGAGCGAATTATGTAGCAAAACGGCTTTGGGCGGTAGCTCTGTCACTGAATCAGTGGGTAGGGTGGCAAATTGTCCACCGTTTGTACAATCCGCGTGGGCAGATGATACTTGCCCACCCTACACAAGCTCTATAATTTTCGGATCAAACCCCCTGCTTCAAACTCGCACTAATAAATTCATCCAGGTCGCCATCCAGCACGCCTTGGGTATTGCCGATTTCGACATTGGTACGCAAATCCTTGATGCGCGATTGATCCAGCACATAAGAACGAATCTGGCTGCCCCACCCAATATCGGATTTTCCATCTTCCAGCACCTGTTGGGTGGCGCGGCGTTTCTGCATTTCCATATCATACAACTTGGACTGTAATTGCTTCATGGCGGTGGAGCGATTTTTGTGCTGCGAACGGTCACTTTGACACGCCACAACGATGCCTGAAGGAAGATGGGTAATACGAATCGCCGACTCGGTGCGGTTCACGTGTTGCCCCCCCGCGCCACTGGCGCGGTAGGTGTCGACTCTAAGATCAGCGGGGTTAATGTCGATTTCAATGCTGTCATCAACCTCCGGTGACACGAACACCGAAGCAAACGAAGTGTGACGGCGATTGCCGGAGTCAAACGGTGATTTACGCACCAAGCGATGTACACCGGTTTCAGTACGCAACCAACCGTAGGCGTATTCGCCTTCGAAACGAATCGTCGCACCTTTGATACCCGCCACTTCGCCTGGCGACATTTCAATTAGTTCTGTAACAAAACCACGCCGCTCACCCCAACGCAGATACATGCGCATTAACATGCTTGCCCAATCCTGAGCTTCGGTGCCCCCGGATCCAGACTGCACATCAAGAAAGGCATTATTCTCATCCATTTCGCCGGAAAACATGCGACGGAATTCAAGCTCAGCGAGGCCTTTTTCCAATCCATCAAGATCAGCTACCACAGCATCAACCGTAGCTTGATCGCCCTCTTCCCCTGCCATCTCCACCAAGGTTTGTGAATCGGTCAGCTTGTCACCCAGATCCGTCAGCGTATCGACTATTTGATGCAACTGCACACGTTCCCGTCCCAGCTCTTGCGCCCGGGGCGGGCTATCCCACACTTTTGGATTTTCCAGCTCACGCTCAACCTCTGTCAGTCGTTCCTTTTTGGATTCGTAGTCAAAGATACCCCCTCAGAACGTCAGAGC
>JAYUTK010000070.1:0-4916 GCA_043755195.1 Gallionellaceae bacterium | reverse complement strand
CGAATTTCGGCGGATCGAGCACGATCAGGTCGAACGTGGCGGCCTCGTTGCGCAGTTGCCGCAGGTGGGCGAAGACATCGGCCTCGATCCACGTGTTGGCTGCCGCAGGCAACGCCGCATTGCGCGCGATATTCTGCGCACCCATGGAGAGCGCCTCGCCGGAACTGTCAATCGATGTGACGTGCGTCGCGCCGCCGGCCAGCGCTGCAAGCGTGAAGCCCCCGGAATAGCAGAAGGCGTTGAGCACACGCCGCCCGGCCGCCAGGTCACGAATCTGCCGGCGATTGTCGCGCTGGTCGAGATAGAAGCCGGTCTTTTGACCTGCTGCCACATCTACTGTAAAGCGCAGTCCGTTTTCTACCACTGCTACAGATTCGGGTAGTGTGCCGCGCAACACGCCATTGCGCGATACCAAGCCTTCCAGCGTGCGCGAATCAGAATCAGAGCGTTCGTAGATGCACGTGGGTTTGCATAGTTCTTGCAGAATGTCGGCGATGGTGTCGCGCCACCGTTCTGCGCCCGCGCTGCCAATTTGCATGACCAGCACATCACCGTATTGATCTACGATGAGTCCCGGCAAGCCATCTGATTCAGCGTGGATGAGACGTGCTCCGCTGTTCTTTTCTTTTTCCCCCGCCTCGACCCCCACTGGAGAGGGGTGCAAAAGGTTACGGGCTGCGAGTGCGCTGGAAATTCGGCGTTGGAAGAAATGGGCATCAATTTTTTCATCGGCTTGCCATGACCACATGCGCGCGCTGATCTGCGATTGCGCGTTGTAGGCGGCAAACCCAAGAAGCTCGCCCTGCGCCGAGCGAACTTCTACCGTGTCCCCGCTGATGGCTTGTCCCTCCATGCGCGCGATTGCGCCAGAAAATATCCAAGGGTGGCGACGTAGCAGCGATTTTTCGCGTCCTGCGCCCAGGATTAATTTATTTTTCATGGAGACTTCTTTTTGGTATTTTTCACAGAGACTTCTTTTTTGCGCGCGGATGCGCGTCATCGTAAATTTTGCTGAGATATTGAAAATCGAGATGGGTGTAAATCTGCGTACTAGAAATGCTGGCATGACCCAGCATTTCCTGCACGGCGCGTAGATCGCCACTGGATTGCAGCAAGTGCGAGGCAAACGAGTGGCGCAGCAAATGCGGATGTACGCCGCTGGTAATGCCTTGTTTGATCCCCCATTCCTTCATACGTAACTGCACTGCACGTACACCGATACGCCCGCCATTGCGGGTGATGAATAATGCAGGCTCATCCGGTTTGGCCAACTGATCGCGCACACTCAGCCACGTTTGCAACGCAGTCATTGCATGACTGCCCAGCGGGACAATGCGCGTCTTACTGCCCTTGCCGGTGACACGCACCTCAGCGCCGACGAAATCAAGCGCACTCGGATTCAGGCCAACCAGCTCTGCCAAACGCAGCCCAGACGAATAAAATAATTCAAACATCGCCTTGTCGCGCACCGTCAAAATATCATCGCTGGCGGGTAACTCCACCAAGCGTACCGCTTCGTCTGGAGAAAGTGTGCGGGGCAGAGTACGCGCCGACTTTGGCGCGCGCAGTCCGACACAAGGATTACCTGGGCATAGATGATCGCGCATCAGATAGGAAAAAAACCCACGCCACGCCGACAACATACGCGCCAGGCTTTTGCCACCCAAACCGCTGCCATGCAGTTGCGCGATGAAGCGGCGAATTTGGTGGCTCTTTAGATCGGCTAAGGCCGCCGCCCCGGCCAGATCAAACAAGCGTTTAATGTCGCGCGCATAATTTTCTGTGGTCAGCGGGGAGTAGCGCCGCTCGTTGCGTAAATGCGCTAAATAGCCATCCAATAAATTCTGATTGGCTGGCGCAGTCACTTTAGCTGAGTGGCGACGGCGCAGCTGACAATTTCTGCGATGCGCTGCAAAAACAAGGTGCCCATCTCAGGATAAAAACGTTGCGCCTCTTCGCTGGCCAGCACCAATAGACCGATTGACTGTTCCTCAGCGCGTAGTGGCAGATATGAAAATGAACGCAAGCGCGAAGCGCCTTCGCCAAACCATGGCAAAGTATCATGGAGTGCATGATGAACGCACACTGGCTGTGCTTGCTGATCGGCAAACGTCAACACTTCCGCGCTGGGCGGTTGAACTTGCCAAAGGTGCAGCACAACGTGCGGAACCGAAAAAATTTCACGGAGGTTGCGCACGACCATTGCTGTCATGTCCGGCTGTGTGGCATAGCCAAACAGGGCGCATGAGAATTGATGCACCTTGTGCTGCAAGGCATCGTTATCGCGCGCTGCTGCCACCATTTCATGCAGATTTTTTTCCAACATTTTGTTTTTTTCGCGCAAGGTAAGCAACTGCCGCTCACTCAATGAAACAGTACGGCCGCCGTGCGGATGGGGCAGAATAATTTCCGCCAGCAAGTCGAGATTTTCTTCAAAAAACTGCGGGTTGCTTCGTAAAAATATTGCTACGTCTGTTGACTTCATTCCATTCCCTTAAAGATTAATTTCACCTTCAAATACCGTTATGGCAGGCCCCGTCATCAGCACCGCTGAGTTATCGCCCTGCCAACTGATGTCGAGCACTCCGCCCCTGGTGGCAACATGAACTTCATTGTCGAGCAATCCGCGCCGAATACCGGCCACTACTGCGGCGCAAGCGCCCGTGCCACAAGATAATGTTTCTCCCGCGCCGCGTTCATATACACGCAGCTTGATATGACTGCGATCCAGCACCTGCATGTAACCGACGTTGACTCGTTTGGGAAAGCGCGGATGGCGCTCGATCAACTCACCCTGAGCGACTACGGGTGCTTGCTCCACATCCGCCACAACCTGAACTGCATGAGGATTGCCCATAGATAAGGCGCTGATGTGCAGCACCTCACCCGCCACTTCCAGTGGTTCAATGACTTCGTTGCGACCATCCGTAAAGGGGATGTGTGCCGCCTCGAAAATCGGAGCGCCCATATCCACTGTGATGCGGCCATTTTCTTCTAGGCGCGGCTTGATTAACCCGCATTTTGTTTCCACGATAATTTCGCGCTTTTGTGTCAGTTTTTGATCCAGCACAAAACGCACAAAGCAGCGCGCACCGTTGCCGCATTGCTCAACTTCACCGCCATCCGCATTAAAAATGCGGTAGCGGAAATCCACCTCTGGAAGCTGAGAATTTTCCACCAATAAAACTTGGTCGCAGCCTACGCCAAAATGGCGATTCGCCAAAAGTCTTAGTTGTTCAGGCGTGAGATGCACATTCTGACGCACGCCATCCAGCATCACGAAATCGTTGCCTGCGCCGTGCATTTTGGTAAATTTCAGTTTCATCTACAAAGTTCCGTGTATCTATAACAGGAGGGCAAGTGGTCATTCACCATCCCCGTTGCCTGCATATAAGCATAACAGATGGTGGAGCCGATAAACTTGAATCCACGCCGCTTCAACTCTTTACTCATCGCGTCTGAAGCGGGGGATGTTGACGGCAATTCGCTTATGTTGCGCCATTTGTTTTGTATCGTCGCACCTCTCACAAAACTCCAAATAAATGTATCAAAGCTGCCAAATTCTTTTTGCACTGCCAGAAATTTCTGTGCGTTGATAATGGCAGATAGAATCTTTAAGCGATTACGCACGATGCTTGCATTCTGCAACAGCGATTCTATTTTATTCGCGTCATATTGGGCAATGCGCGCCGCATCAAAATTATCAAAGGCTGCACGATAAGCATCGCGCTTTTTCAGAATGGTAATCCAGCTTAAGCCAGCCTGCGCCCCCTCCAAAATCAAAAACTCGAATAGTGCACGATCATCATGCAGCGGCACGCCCCACTCCTGGTCATGGTAATCCTGATAAATGGGGAGGTCGCCCGCCCAGGCGCAACGCTGTTTATTTATTTGGTTTGGCATAGCTGATTAAAGTCGCGCCACATGCAGCGGTTCATTATTACGGTAATGCCCGCCGCCTGCGCCCGCTGCGCCGCCTCTTCGTGAACGATTCCATCCTGTAGCCACAAATTCATAATTCCAAGTTTGATGCAGCTTTCCACAATAGCGGGTACATGCTCCGCAGTACGGAATACGTCCACCATGTCCACCTTGAATGGCAAACTTTCCAAATCCGCATACGCCGTCTCGCCCAGCACCTCTTGCACCAGCGGGCGCACTGGCACGATGCGATATCCCTGCTGTTGCATGGCGCGCGCCACCTGAAAGCTGGGTCGTGCCGGATTGGGCGACAGCCCCACTACCGCGATGGTATGGATGCTGCGCAATACTTGGCAAATTTCATTCGGGCTGGGATTGGTAAAAGGCATGACGCGCACGATAGCATTTTTTCGCCGCGCTCAGCTGTCGTAAATATAAGAAAAAATATTTGAAAGCCTTTGAGAGTTTTTGTACTCATCCCGTCTCAGATTAGCTAAGAAAAAGCAGAGAGCCATAGAGTTCATGGAGGCAAACAATAGGGTGTTGTTCACACCCCTTCATCCATTGGGTAAATAATGAGATGCGTGAAACCCGCATTCTTAATCTATAGGACACCGCTAAAAACCCAGTTTGTTGATTTGACTGGACTCCCGCAGCAGCCTGCCCTGGAAGGCTTGAATCTGGGGCGAGAGCTACGAAATATGGATTTTTAGATGTGCCCTATAGTCACTAAGAGCTCTGTGGCTTAAGTTGTGTTGTGAGGTGAAGCTGGCCGGTAAGCCGGGTTCTGTCGTGGACAGTCATTCCTCTAGGCGTTTCGTTACCTGACGCTCAAGCAACCTACCCGCTGGCGACGCGAGCAACGTCATAGCCAGCTTATTTGGTCTTGCTCCGAATGGAGTTTACCGTGCCGTCCGTGTTACCACGTCCGCGGTGGGCTCTTACCCCACCATTTCAACCTTACCTGATCCGCTTGCGCGGCCATCGGCGGTGTA
>JAYUTK010000069.1:0-4921 GCA_043755195.1 Gallionellaceae bacterium | reverse complement strand
AATGAACTTCGGTTTGTTCGTCTTTTTTGGTGTAACTTGTGCCATTTATCGCAGAAGATGCAAGAAGTTCGACCGGAGGCACAACCAAGCGCCGGGTGATGCGTTTGGTTTCATGCAAATTATCCAAAGTCGCGCAAGGTTGGCCAGCTTGCCATCCGGGTAGCATTTTGATGCTGCCGATAAATTGTTTTAACGATCTGGGCGACCGCTCACCAGTGCGCTCGCAATGCTTGCGGTAAGTTTGATATAGGTGCGTACCCAAGCACGGGCAAAAAGGGGCGTCAGCCACTTCTGCGGCGCTCCATTCGGCAATAAAACTACTGACGCTGTCCATGCTTACCTCGATCAGGTCAGCCCTGGCTCGGGTCATGGGCGGTTTGGTATGTTCGTCAAAGTCGCCCAGTTCAAGGTTTAGCAGATAGTGATGCAGCGCCGGGATGCCGCCGTTTTTTATTTCATCCCGAACTTGGTTGTAAAATTCTGGGGATAGTTTTTCTGGGGTGTGTACAACGGTATATCTGCGGTCGTCATTTTCTAAAACAAGAGGGGTTGATTCGTTGGACAGGAATACCATGTTGACATGGTTTTTTTCTTCATACGCTATGATATTTTTCGAATTTATCCTTATTGTTGGGCCGGTTATAAATCCCTTTAATTTATTTTTTACATGATACAACTCCTGCCGCGCGACCACTTCATCGGCGATTAAAAATAATTTTCTACTGGCCCAGTCGTTGAATTTGTCTTCAATGGCCGACTGGTCGATGATGCGTCCGTACTCGCCAAAGATAGACATGTACGATTCAAAAAATAGACTTTTGCCAGTGCCTTGTGGTCCGTGAAAAACCAGCGCGGTTTTCATTTTCGCGCCAGAATTTTGCAGCGGATACGCCAGCCATTTAATAACCCACCGGTACACATCATCTTGATGCTCTTCATTACTGCATAAATACTGCAACATTTCGAGCAAGCATTCACAGCGGCCTTGTTTCGGCGTAGACGGCCATCCGCCCCAAAGATTACAGGTGATGCGCGTATCGTTGCCCGCCGGGTCAAACCCGACTTCGTCCAGCCGCACTACGCGCTTATGCGCGCGCATGTCGCGCCAGCCGTGTTCTGGCAGGATGTCTAGCACGTCTTGCTTGGGCACTAGGTTATGCTCCTGCAAGTCAAACATCGTGCCCTTGCCGCCAAATACCAGCGCAAAACGCTCTAAGGCTTCATCGATGGTCAGCATCGACTTGAGCGCCGCGCGTTTCCCCTGCCCCCCTTGGGCGATCGCCCCGCTCATACCCCATGCCACAGGGGCGGGCAATCGCCACTCCAAGTGGGTCAGCATGGCCTCGACTTGAGCGCGGACGGCTTGGACACCTTCCAGCACACGCAGGTCATTGAAATCAGTATCGCCCTTTTTGTCGTTCGGTCTTGCTACGGCGAATTCTGGTTTGAGCCATGCTGTGTTTTTAACCCCTATAGCCGTTTGATGCGCGGCTTCAATCCCTGTATTTTTTTTGCCGTGTGCGTGTCCGCAGCGGATACATTCTGGCTGATTAACGGGTGTATATTTTCCGCATCCGCCGGATTTGGCGTCGCATCGCTGCACCCAATCATCGTCTGCGCAGATCAGCAAGTTGGAGCGCTTGTAGTGCTGGCGCAAATTACCCGCTACCGGGCCAATATTATTAGCGGAAAACGCAACTGCGACGGTGATCCCGGTGGCCTCGTTTAGAGTTTGCCCGGTCGCCCACCCTTCTGCCACTATGGCCAGCGATGATGGCGAGCTCCCTATCAACCAATAATGCCCCTCAACGGACATTCCGCTGGGCCAGTAAACCTTGTCACGCCCCATGCGGGTGATGGATTCTTTGTGTTTTTCGCGCGACAAGATGAATTGCAGCCCAAATACCTTACCATTTTGGTCGCAGGCCGGGATGACCAGAGCGCCGTGAAAGGTGGCCAGGTATTTATAGGCGTCTGCCGCTTCTTCCTTGTCGCCGTCTAGTTTTATGCCTTCGTTGCTTTCAAAAATACGGATTCCGCCTAGCTGTTCAATTTGTTTGTGTGCCAGGTAATCATGGTCGCCGGGCATGGCCTGACGGCACGAGCGCCACACGGCAGATGCCCAGCCAGATGCCCTTTCAATTTCTTGGTCACGCTCCGCCGCTGCGCGGCGCTTCGCCTCTGCCATGCGTATTTTATGGGCTTCCAGTTGTTCGGGCGGGATTTCGCGGGATCGTATTTTTTTCGATCCGCAAGCGCAGAATGATCCCTTGAGTTGGATGGTTGCGCCACAGTCAGAGCATTCTTTGTTGAGTTCCAACTTAAACCAGGAATTACCGTGATCGACACAAAAAGACCCCGTAATCCAGACGCCATCATTCAATCGTAGTTCGTGCAGCCAATATGCGCCAGTCTGCCTTTTTTTCTCGCCATCAACGTCGCAACGCACCGACCTGGTGGAGCCTACATACAATTCCCCAAACGAAACGCCGCCCTGCGACCTTTTGACCGTGTCCAACATCAGCCCGCCAGCACGAAGCTGATTGACAACATCATCATAGTTTGCGTAATTCATTTCAGCAGCTCCCGTTGGATAGCGGCGGCGAACTCTGCCTGCGCTACTTGATCGTAGGTGGCGCGCGCCACGCGCTCGAAGTCAAAGCGTTTTTTATAGTTGGCTTTTTTGATAAATATCAGAATCGGGGAAATATGCTTGCCGCCCTTGCCCATGTAGATGTTGCGTTTGTAGATTCCGGGCTGTTTTAGGTTGCGCTGCCGACCGGGCGGCACTAGGACATATTCTAAACCTACTTTTTTCTTACTTCCCTTGCGACGCTTGTCCCGCCCAGCAAAGCCCATGTTTTGCGTTGATCCTGCCCCGCGTTCGGCGGCATCAAACCATGACAATATCTGCTTGATTTGTCCCGCCGACATGTTGCCATAGGCATCAAGTGTAACTCCCTCGCCAGGTACGGCCAGCCAGCCAGATGGCATTATGCCGTTGCGGATAAGCGCGCTTTCGAAGGCCTTTTGTCGCCTTGCCCCACCAGTGACTTGAGTATCCAGATATTTGGCTGCGCGCTTATAAAATCCATCTGGGTCAACAATGCCTACGGTCACTGTGAGCTTGTCGGTAGATGTTTTAACCTGCATTGCGCCTAGCGTCCACCTTGTCGGGCGATCAAACACGCGGGCGATTTCTTCTTTTTCCGCCTCACGAATAGCATCACCTGTCCGCGCTAAGGCCAGCTTCGTGGCTTTTTCTAATTGGCGTGGAGCGGATGCCAGCTTACGCTGCAATTCGTCGTACCCCTCAAATTTTATCGTTATCAACTACGCCCACCATTTACGCCGTTCTTAAATTCGCCGGGGTTGATCATGTTGAAAAATTCACGCCCTAGCGGAAATACGGGGTTCGAATTACCCGCAGAGGGGAGTGCTGGGGAGTACCTTTTTATCTGGTTACGCACTTGTTGTTGCTGTGGAATGTGGGGACGATCAGCATAGTCAACGCTGACCGAGCACGCCATTACTATTAAGGGGCACGGGGATAAAATACGATCAGCGCGCATGAGTGGTACGTGGTGGATGGTCATGCAGCAGCGCCTTCGCCTTGGCAAAATACAAAGCCGCGATGCGCTGGTGATTGCGCCGATGCGGGATGGCGTAGGCCAGGGCAAACAGTTGGCGTAATGGCGCAGTGATCTTGCTCATTAGGCTGCGCCTACTTTTTGCAACAGTGCGGCGCGCACGCTATCCAGTACGGCGCGGCGTCTGTCTAGGGATTTTGATTTGCACTCCTCGCATATTCTACGGCGATTGCCGCTGGGCAGGCGCAACCAAGTAATGCGGGATTGCTCCACCATCTTGGTGAACTGTGGACACCACGCCATGATAGTCATGCTGCCCTCACATTCTGCGTGCGCTGGATGCGCTCCAGTGCCGCAACAGCAGCCGACAGTTCCTTGCTGGCGTGCTCGACTACTGAGGTGAGCCTGTCTACCTCCTCTGCCTTAGTTATAGGCAGAGCATCATATCCGCATTCCGAGGCAAACCACAAGAACGGCGCGTATACGCCGGACTGTTTGGCCATGCGGAATAGCATCAGCGTATGCGCCAGGGATAGCTTTTCATGCCGGTGCGGGTCGACACAGTTGGCCAGATAGGTGGAGGCGCTTTCGCTGGCCTTTTCCGGGAACAGTATTACCCCGACCTTTTTACACCCACCAAGCGCCTGAATGCAGGCATCCAGAGCCTTCTCTGGCGCGTCAAAGAATGGCATTTCGTTTTGCAGGTGCATTTTACCCCCCCCTTTTTTTTGTCGCCTAAAAAATATGACTGTTAGGATACACAAACACAAAAAAAATAACCCCCGCAAGGGGAAATGCCCTGCGGATTTTTAGTATATATCGGGACGCAAAAGACTGCGCGGGATGCCGGTAATCTTTTCCACCGCCTTGCAGCGCTCCGCTGGCACTCTACGCCAGCGCGACACCGCCGCCCGGCTCAAGCCCAGCGCGAAGGAAAGTTTAACGACCCCGCCGACAGTCTCGGCAATCTCTTTAATTGTTAGGTTTGACATGATGTTTACAGTGTATTCCTTGTAAACCCACAAAGTCAAGAGGCAAAGCAAATATATTTATTTTTTGCGCAGGCGCGCGCGCCGTGAAAAAATGTATAGTTATAGTTGACATAAAATATATTATGTGTATACTGAATTTGCGCTCAGATAAATGACGCTGCCAATGGAGGGAAAACATGAGTACGGCAATATATATAACCGGCTTGTTGTTCTGGCTGGCAGTTTGCGGATTGTTGATGCTGAAATTTTACACTTACCTGATCAATCACACGGAGGAGCACTATGTTAAGCACGCGCGCACCGAAGAATCGCCACTTATTTACGAAGCGCCGTATCGTA
>JAYUTK010000068.1:0-13438 GCA_043755195.1 Gallionellaceae bacterium | reverse complement strand
GCACCCATCCGTTCGCCCTGAGCTTGTCGAAGGGGGCATGAATTGGCGGCTGGTGGTTCGACAAGCTCACCACGAACGGTTAAGCGAACAGTATTGGGTAAGGGGTTTAGATTCCTAGGAAAAATACCCTCAAAACCCCGGCATTTTTCTTCCACACTTATTGGCTAACTGGCACAGCAGGTAACGCATCCATGCCCTGGGTAAGAGTATCAGTGACTTCTTCATCAACCGTATCTGTATCCAGCTTGACCACGCCGCCATCATGCTGCGCCGCTTCCTCGGCCTGCTTATTCATTACGATCATGCTGATGCGGCGATTAATCGGGCTAGATGGGTCTTCTTTGTTATACGGCACGGCGGAGGACAAACCTACTATGCGAACTATTTTTTCTGCGGCCATGCCACCTGTGATTAATTCTCGGCGTGAAGCGTTGGCGCGGTCGGCTGATAATTCCCAATTGCTATACCCTGTGCTTCCGCCCACATATACGGCTGCATCGGTATGCCCGGACAAACTCACTTTGTTGGCCACTTCGTTCAGCGTCTTGCCGATTTCGTGCAGAATTTCTATGGTATGCCGTTCCAGTTGCGCGCTTCCGCTGCGGAACATCGGACGATTCTGTTCATCCACAATCTGGATGCGTAGCCCTTCAGTGGTTATGTCGAGCAGTATCTGATTTTTAAATTTTTCCAGATTGGGGTTGCTGGCAATCATCTGCTCGATATTGGCTTTTAGCTCCTTGAGTTTTTCAAGTTCTTTCTTACGCTCATTCCGCAAAAATTCCTGCTGCGCCGCTTTGAGGTTGATGATTTTCTTTTCCGTCGGAAGCTCGCCCTGCTTGACTTGCCCAACGCTGCGCGTCAAATCTCGTCCGCCGCCCTTAACGACGCTGGAGCTATCGCCGCTACCACTGCCTCCAGCCAAGGCTACTTTTAACGGAGTGTTGAAGTATTCAGAAATCCCCTCCAAATCACCTTTGGCCGTTGAACCCAATAACCACATCAATAAAAAGAACGCCATCATCGCCGTGACAAAGTCGGCATAGGCAATTTTCCAGGCACCGCCATGATGGCCACCCGCCACCTTTTTGATGCGTTTGATAACGATGGGGCGTTTGTTTTTGTCGTCGGCCATGATTTTTAGAGGCACCCATCAGCGCTTAGTCTTGACATGCTCTTCCAGCTCTGAAAAGCTGGGTCGTTCGGTGGAGTTGAGCACCTTGCGCCCGAATTCAACCGCCATCACTGGTGCATAGCCATTCAGGTTGGCCAACAGCGTCACCTTGATAGTCTGGAACATCTTGGCGCTCTCTTCGGCTTTTTGTTCGAGCAAGGATGCTACCGGGCCGACAAACCCATAAGCCAGGAGAATACCAAGGAAGGTTCCTACCAATGCGGCCGCGATTAACATGCCCAATTCGGCGGGCGGAATACCCACCGACCCCATGGTATGCACGACTCCCATCACGGCGGCAACAATGCCAAACGCAGGTAGTCCATCCCCCACTTTGGCAATGACGTGGGAGGGCACCATCTCCTCATGGTGGTGAGTTTCGATTTCCACATCCATTAAATTTTCTATTTCCATGGAATTCAGATTGCCGCTGACCATGATGCGTAAATAATCGGTCAAAAATACGACCACATGATGATCTGCAAGCACTTTGGGATATTTGGAGAAGATAGGGCTTTCTTCTGGCTTTTCTACGTCGCCTTCGATAGACATCAGGCCTTCTTTGCGTACTTTAGCAAGCAGTTCGTACAAAAGAGCCATGAGCTCCATGTAACTATCTTTGTTGTATTTGGCTCCCTTGATGACACTGGGCAAGGCTTTCAAAGTAGCCTTTATTGATTTGACAGAATTTCCAACAAAGAAAGCGCCTAATCCAGCGCCGCCTATCATGAGTAATTCAACTGGCTGCCAGAGCGCGGCTAAATGACCACCTGCCAGCGCAAAACCGCCAAACACGGAAAATATCACGATCAAATAACCGACAATGACTAGCATGTTTGCAACCCTGATTTTTTACCCGCGCCCATCACCCCTTATCGGCACGCATCTGGAGATTTTAAGGGGTTTGTGCAGGTGTAGTTAAAGTAAGTTTGGATGCTCTGGTTTTGCCCGCACGAGCTGGCGGGCGGCAAATTCCGCATAAATAATTACTGCGTAATTCGTCCGCATGAGCCACAAAATTTCCACCACATTCCATACAAGGAGTGAGCTGCATCATGCGCGCCTTGAAAAAACGGAGTAGAGACCAAGCACGGGTGATGCTTAGAACCGGTTCGCCACCCTCCAGGCCTTGTATTTGGTCGAGATATAAACGGTAAGCTGTAATGAGCGCCTGCACCCCGTCAATTCCAGCGTTTTTAAGCAGAAATTGGTGAGTGTCCATGAATAAGGAGGAATGAATATTGGGCAGCCAACTGATAAACCAATCGGTCGAGTAAGGCAGCATTCCTTGTGAAGGCGATTCGTTCCTGACTTCTTTGTAGAGCCTGAGCAAACGCTCACGGCTGAGTGATGTTTCCTCTTGTAGCAACTGCAAACGCGCACCTAATTTTATTAATTCAATCGCAATTTGTACTTGCTTCGCTTCTCCCACTACCGTTTTGGTAGCCATCGTGCTAGGCCAAAGCTTCGACGGGCTGCGTGGACATCAGAATCGCCGCATGTGCATGAGACATCAAGCGATCCTTGTTGTAATCGGTGACCATATTTAGCAGCAGGTTTTCATCGAAGCGGAAGCGGCAAAGCAACATATTGGATGTCGCCATTTTAATGACTTGTGCGGGGGACAGTTCGGCCAACATATCCACCAAATCCTGACTGATGCCCAAGCGGTAAATTGCAGCTGGTTTATCTTCCTTAATCATTTGCTGAGCCAGCATCAAGTAAGTTAGATTGATATCGCGTATGCCTTCTTGCAATTGCATGGTGTTCATATTATCCCCCTGTGGTAATTTAACGATCACTGCAAATGAAATGACGTAAGGTGCGTAAAACGCTCCTTACACGATTATTGCTTTTATTAAAGTCGGGACAAACCAGTGAAAGACGGACTACCTTAAATCAACCGAAACTTTTCAACAGGTATGTTATTTGCCCCTACGTGTAAATTTCTTGAGCTGCGATAATACTGACAAGATTAGGATTGTAAAATCAGAAATGCGCCAATTCTTTTGTAAGAATTACGGGACAGGAGTTGTAGGATTTCCCCCTACAAAAAAAACTCCGCCCCAAGGGGTTGGGCGGAGTGAAGGTACAGAACGCTGATATGTAAGGGGGCACTTCAGCGTTCAATGCCGTTATCGGCAGCAGCCAAGAAAACTTTAGGGGTGTTAACAAAAAACTATTTGGGTGCATAGTGAGTGCAGTAATCCAGGAATGCAACACTGTTCATGGGCTTGGCGATGAGATAGCCTTGCGCCGCATCGCAGTTCAGGCTTTTTAGCGTATCCCATTCTGTCTGCGTTTCCACGCCTTCGGCAACACTCTTGACGTGCAGCTTGTGTGCCATATCTATGCTGGACTCGATAATCACGCGCAGTGGCAGGTTGGTGGCGCAGTCTGTTACAAATGAACGATCAATCTTGAGTTCACTGAACGGTATCCGTGTTAATTGCTGCATACTGGAAAATCCGGTGCCGTAATCATCAATAGATAAACCGAAGCCATTCATCCTGAGCCTGGCCAGATTTTCCAGTGCGGGAGCGACATGAGTCATGGCCGCCGACTCGGTGATTTCTAGCGTAATATGGTGTGGGTCAACTCCTCCTTTCCGTACCGTCCGCGTAATACGATCTGCCAGTGAAGTGTCACTCAGCGAAGACAGGGAAAGATTAACCGACATGTTCAGTCCATGTCCTGCATCCTGCAGCATGCGGCTTGCATGGATGGTTTTCTCCAGCATCAGGAAAGTAAATCCTTCCATGTTGCCACTTTGTTCCAGCAGCGGGATAAATGCATAGGGAGCAATCACGCCCAACTCTGGATGCACCCAGCGTGCCAAAGCTTCAGCGCCAGTCAGCCGCCCCGTTCTGAGATTTACTTTGGGTTGCAGGTAGGGTTCGATCTGCTTTTCACGAACTGCCAGCAAGACCTCTTCCAGCGAAAAGCTGATTGGCGTAGGCGCTGTTTTCTCATCTTTTTTCTGGGATTTTTGATGCAATGTCAGCATTTCTTTGAACTGTTCGGAAAACAGCAGTTTTTCCACAGCTCCCAACAGCTTGGGGCCATAAGAACGCGCCATCTTCTCAACAGAAAGGGTTAGCGCATGATCCATGCTGCTCATGATGACGATAGAAATGCCCGGATATTGTTTGGATAAGTGTCTGATGAGTTCCATGCCGTCCATTTCCGGCATATCCAGGTCGCTCAGCACAATATCCGGCAGTCGCGTTTCATACTGATGCAGCATTTCCAGCGCTTCTCTGCCATTGTTGGCTTGCCACACCTCTTTGATGCCCATGGAATTTAACATGTGCACCACCGCCTTCCGCTGAAAACCTTGATCTTCAGCCACCAAGATGCGTAATGCAGTAGTATCCATCGTTTATTCCCTATACCCAGCTACATTCAATTGTCTGTTATTTGTGAGAAAGCGGCAGCTATAATTCGCCAATTGCGGCTAAAACTACACATTCAAAGCCTAGATTCAGACGTGATCGAGTAAGCTACATGGGTTCAAATTTTCCCGACACCACACGTGATCCACATATACCTCACACTTATCGGTCGCTTGGTATAAAACTTTAGGGCAGTTTCAAAAAAAATAAATTTCCCGGTTTTGCTACGTGTCATCCCTGCCTTGCCTGAGTTTTTCAATTGCCCGTCTATCCCGTTTAGTGGGTCTGCCTCCAGGGAAAAATGGTTTGGGCTGCGCTCTTAATTCGGCTGCCAGAGCTTCGCGCTGCACCCGGCTTGCTTCCGTTTCCCGGTAAAGTTTTTGCGCCTGAGGTGCAGGGCCGCGTTTATTGGATAACTCAAGCACCTCTACTATATGTTGATACGGGCCGAGGCGTATCGTCACAACATCTCTCACCGCAATAGTTTTGGCGGGTTTGACGCGCACATCGTTAACCAACACTTTGCTGCACTCGATAGCCTCTGCTGCCAGAGAGCGCGTCTTGAAAAAGCGCGCAGCCCACAGCCATTTGTCTATGCGTAGCTTGGATTCTTTGTCGTCTATGGTGGCCATGAGTTTGTAGGGTCAGTTATTCAGAATGTGATCAAACCACACCTTCCAGAGCTTATATTTTTCCGGCAGCGCATTGCTATGACTCAGCCTCAATATTTCCACACCTTTGTGTTGGCGATTATCTGCCATTCCAGATGCACACAACGCAGCGCCTTGCAGGCTGGAATCTTTTTGCGGCAAGCGATAAATAGGCATAGTTAGGCACAGGGCGAGACCCTGTTGCAAGCAGGCTGATTCGGATAAGCCACCGGACAGATAAACACGGTCGAGAGCGGACTCGCGGTGAAAATCTTCCAGTATGCGTGCCACGCGGAAAATAATGCCTTCCAGTAATAAAATTGCGATTTGATGTGGTGTCAGATGGGCGATGGTTTCTGAAAAATGAATACCGAAATCGTTTCTGAAATATGGACTGCCGATACCGCTGGGCTCAGCCAGACAAAAAATATGATGTGCTGCCAAATCTTCAACCCGGCATTCATTGATCGGATAAGGCGCAAGTGCGGCAGTGATGGAATTGAGCGTGCCTTCGACAGCAATATGAGGGCACAAATTTTCATCCTGATAGACCAGGGTGCGTAGATAATCGCCTGTGCGATATGTTTTTCCCGGTGCTCCTTTTGGTAAATAGCGAATGACAAAACCGCCAGTACCGAGGTTGACCAATGCCTCTGCGCCATTTTTTGCAACACCGGCAATGAGAGCAGCGGATTGGTCGCCCAAACTTGCTTGCAAGGTCAGCCCATTATTCAGCTGTACATTCATTCCTTTGGAAGGTTTGATCTGCGGCAAACAATTAAAGGGTATGTCAAACAGATCACATAAGGTATGCGACCATTGTAGTGTGTGTATGTCCAGCAGCAGGGTGCGCGCCGCCATAGACGCATCACTGACATGATGTTTGCCGTCGCTCCAACGCCAGATCATAAAAGCATCGAGTGTGCCGACCAGTAGCTCTCCCCGTATCAAGCGCTCGCGCCATTGTGGTTGTTCCTGCAACACGATACGCAACTTCGGCGCAAAGTAATAAGGTGTCAGGCGCAAGCCGGTCAGGTCACGAATGAAGTTTTCCTGCCCACGCAATGCTAGACAAGTGGCTGCGCCACGATTGTCCTGCCAGGAAATCAGCGGGGTGATTGCTTGGCCGCTGGATTTTTCCCAGATCAAAAAAGACGAGCGTTGGCTGCAAAGGCCAAGCGGTGGTTTGATATTTGTTTGCTCAAGACACTGCTCCAGCACCTGCTCGGCAATGGCCGCATAGGCCAACGCATCGCTTTCGTAGCGCCCATTCTGCTCAGTAATTTTCGGGGCGGGCAATGCAGTGATGTGGCCAAGATCACCGTGCTGATCGAGCAAGCCAGCCTTGATCGAAGTCGTGCCAAGATCAAGGGCAATGGCTGTGATTAGGGGCGCAGCCATGGTTGGCAATTTTCAATTTCACGATGCAGGGTGACCTCATCCCAACCCAGCGTGGGTGCGACGGCGCGGGCGATGGTCAGCAGCTCGGCATTCGATAATTTGCTTAGAATCAATAAGGGCATACGACGTCGCAACAGATCGTCCAGATGAACGACCATTTCAGTTTGAGCACTCCACAGCAGATCGGCGTAAATAAAGGGCAGTGCAGGCACTATCCGCGCAGCCAAGTGAGGATTGTTTTCCATGCTGTAAAAAATTTCGACTATGTGTTTCCCGTATCGGCGTACCAGCCAGTCCGCACTCTCTCGATCAATGCCGAGCTGCATGGCCTGAGCAATCATGTGCAGTGACCACGCCGCATAATTTTCCGCAGGAGCCCAAGGAAATTTTTTCCCCTTGCTTGTGCTGCTTGTTTTTACTGAGAGTCCGGCACAGACGGTGTTTACTGCGCTGGCCGCATCTTCCCGCGCTGAAGTAATTTTTCCGCCGATGGAATAATGCACCCCATTTTTTTCAGTTTTTAATTCCCAATCACGACTGACGGCGGAGGGCGACGCGCGGTCGCTTCGTTTCAACACGCGCAATCCAGCGTAACTGTTGATAACGTCAGCCGCTGTCCAAGCCGTGTTCAGATAATCATTGGCTGCGGTCAGCAGATAGTCAACATCTTGCGCCTCTACCGTGACATGGTTTATGTTTCCGCTGTAATCGGTGTCGGTGGTGCCCAGCAGAGTGACCCCATACCAGGGGATGATGAAAAAAACTCGACCATCTGCGTGAGCCGTGAGTAACAGTGCCTCGTTCGTCAATACCGCAGGCATGACCAAGTGTACGCCCTTGGTTAAGCGACACCAGTTGTTTCCCTGTTCTGATGCGCTTACCCATTGTCCTGTGGCATTGACGATTTGTCTGGCCAAAATTTCACCAGAAGCGCCACTGACTTGATCGTGCAAGTTTGCGCCGTAAGCGCGTCCATTTTTTTCGAGAAGACCAGTCAGTTTGCAATAATTTACACACACCGCACCCGCTGCTATCGCGCCCGATACCAATTCCAGCACCAGCCGTGCATCATCCGTTTGCGCGTCAGCGTAGGTAAATCCACTTTTTAAATCGGATGAATTGAGTAAGGGGAAATGTACGCCAAAAGACCGGCTATCAAAATAATGGTGTCCACTCGGTGTGCCTAGGCTACCTGCCAGAATGTCATACATCGCCAGTCCGGCTCTCAATTGCAGCGCACCGATGCGGCTGTGGTTATAGACCGGCACACCAAAGCGCAGCGGCCACACACGATGCGGAGCCACTTGTATTAGCATCTGCCGTTCGGTCAACGCTTTCTTGACCAGTTTAAAATCAAAAGATTCCAGATAACGCAAGCCGCCGTGTATCAACTTGCTGGAAGCGGATGAGGTGGCATTTGCCCAGTCACCTTGCTCGACTAGGGCAACGCGCAAACCGCGCAAGGCGGCATCATAAGCAATCCATGCGCCGTAGATGCCGCCGCCGCAAACCAGCAGATCAAACTGATGCCCGTCCAGCAATGAAAAGTCGCGTTTCATGCGTCTCTTATTTGTAGCGCCTTCTGCGGCACATCGGTAATGAGAATATCAACTTTCAATTCCAAAGCCCTGTTGATTTCCTCATCGCTATTGCAGGTGTAAACAGCAATACATTTGCCGTGGTCGCGCAACAATTTGGCCATGGCTTCATCCAGTATGGCAATGGGTAAGCACAGGCCATGCAAAAACGGGTGTTCAGTCAGAACGTGTTGTGCATCAGCCATCGTCTGATAGTTTTCAAAATTGTAAATCAGAGGAAACCCCGGACATTGTTGCTGGGCATAAATCAGGCTGTCCAAATTGAAAGAAGAAACCATAATTGCATCCTCAACAGGAGTGCTTATCATGGCCAGCGTTTGCTTAACTTTGATTTCATGGCGGGAGCGAGACTCCCATTCGCGGTTTTTGATTTCAATCAGCAAGCGACAGCGTTTGCGGTAAGCATCCAGAAATTGCTGTAGCGTCATCAGGCCTTCGGCCTTGCTCGTGGCTGAAAAATGTCCCGTGGTTGCAAAATGCGAAGAAAAATTCATGCCCTGCAACTGCTGAAAATCGAAGTCATCAATGTGTTTATCAGGCAAGCTGACCTTGCCCAAAAAACGATCGTGCCACAATACTGCTACTTCATCGCGGCTAAGTTGCACATCGGTCTCCATGCCATCAATCGCATAGCACAGCGCCCGATCAAATGCGGCGCGAGTATTTTCTGCCGCCTCTTTATTTGCGCCACGGTGGGCAAAAATATGGCATGGCTTAATATTCACGATTATTCGATCAGTTCAAGAGTAACTATGGGTTTATTTGCGACATTGAAATCTGATAAGGGGCTGGTGAGAATGAGGTCAGGTAGCGTTCCGGCAACTGCCGCATCCCTAAACGTGCCGCTGTGGTATTTGGAAAATCGCCATACAATATTCTGTAGCCATTTTTGCCATTTATTTTTGTATTCAGAATATATATTTCGTCAAGTTTACCTAGGCTGTAGGCGCGATCAAGAAAATTTTCCAAGCGTTCCGGTTGTACTTCTGTAGTGAAGAATAGCTGAATGCTGGCGCTATTTTTATTGCGTTGGGCGAGCATTTTTTGGGTAGCAGCGAGACGTTGAGCCAGGAGTGAGGGATCAGGCTCATTGACCACTACGGGCTGTATAGGCGTTTGCGGCTGAGCGGCTCCCAGTATTTTTTTGGCTGGCTGAATTGCTGGGATTGCCGGGGTTGTCTGAATTTCCGGAATTGTTGGCTGAAGGGTGGCAACCTCGGTACTGGTTGGAGTTGGTTCAGGTGCGGGAACTGCGATCTCAGTTGTTGTGATGGCAGTGTTGCTGTCAGCAGAAGGGGTGGATATGATTTTTGTGTTATCAATTTCAGATGGCTGGATAGTGCCAGCATTGCTGAAAAACCACGCTATACCAGCCAGCAGCAAAACCAGAGAAGCAGCAACTCCGGCTGCTGTGCCACGCGAAAACCAGCTTCGCGGATGAGGAAATTCACTGTCGCGGATAGCGGCTTGTACGTGGTGAATTTCAATGTTGTGAGTGTTCTCAATAAATGCGGCCAACAGTGCCTTGTCGGCAAGAATGTTAACGCGCCGCATCAGGCCGTTGGATGCGGCGCCTATTAGCTTAACCGCACCGGTAGAAAACACATTGGGGCCGTGGTAACCCGCAGCGCGCATACGAAATATCAGATAGGCAATAATCACAGATTTGGATAATGGCAACATGCTGAAGTGATGCACGATGCGATCTTTAAGCTGGCGCATATTGGGTTGGCTGAGCTTGTCATTCAGCTCTGGCTGACCAAACAACACGATATGCAGCAATTTGTGGTCACCCAATTGCAGGTTATACAGCAAGCGTAATTCTTCCAGCGTATCCAGCGGCATGGCGTGGGCCTCGTCAACCAGCACCACCACACGCTTGCCTTGCGCCGATTTTTGCGCGAGCAGATTTTGCAAAGTCTGCATGATGATGTTGATACGCTGACCCTCTAAATTGAGGCCGAGGCCATCGGCGATGGCATACAGCATTTCATCGCGCGACAGGCTGGGGTTAGCCAAATATACCGTTTCCATATGCGCGGGAAGGCGTTCCAGCAACATGCGGCACAACATGGTTTTACCGCTGCCCACTTCGCCGGTCACTTTGATAATGCCTTCGCTTTCGGTAATGGCGTAAATCAGCGCATCCAGAATTTCCGCCCGGTTTGCGCCGGGAAAGAAAAAATCTGTGACAGGGGTGATTTTAAAGGGGGGAGCGTTGAGCCCGAAATGTTCCAAGTACATGCTAGTTTTTCTCCGCAGTGAATTTAAGGGAGTCTCTGAAATTCATAGTTCGCTCAAATGCAAGGCGTGGAAAAAATTTCGCCGCGCCTTATATGGGGGTATATGTTAGCAAGAAATTTTTTCCGCAACGCAGCAGTTGGGATGAAATTATGAATTTTAGAGGCTCCCTTGAACAGCCTTGTGTTTTTGCAGGGCTTCCAGCCGACTATACAACGTGGTGCGCTGCAAGCCAAGCAGTTTGGCCGCTTCACTGATATTGCCCTGTGCCAACTCCAGTGCCGCATCAATATAAAAACCTTCCTGTTGCAATAGTTGCTCGTTGAGGTTAAAGCCCGGCTGTTGCAGGGTGTGTCGCGCTTGCAGTAGCGGGTTAGTCTCGGTTAAATCTATTGCTGAATGTTGCGAGTCAAATTCTGTTTCCAGTTGTGCGGCTTTTACCTCCTGCCCTGGGTATTTGGTAGCGAGGCGTATGACGATGTTGCGTAATTCGCGCGTATTACCAGGGAAGGTATAGTTTTCCCATGCTTTGCTGGCAGGAACATCCAGATCAAACGGTTCTTGCTTAGCTTGCGTCGCGTAAAAATTTCGGAAGTATTGGAGCAGTCGCAGCTTATCCTGCCCCAATTCGCGCAAGGGTGGCATGTGAATGGTAAAGATACTCAGCCGATGATATAAATCGGAACGAAACTTCCCGGCGCGCACTGCCTGACGTAAATCCAGATTGGTCGCAGCGATAATTCGAGCGCGACTCTGGCGCGAGTTGGTTTCACCAACGCGTTGAAATTCGCCATTCTCCAGCACACGCAATAGCTTGGCTTGCAATTCCAATGGCAGCTCGCCTATCTCATCCAGAAATAGTGTGCCTTCGTCGGCGTCCTCAAAAAAACCTGATTTGCTGGTGCTAGCTCCGGTAAATGACCCTTTGGCATATCCAAACAGGGTGGGCTCAACCAAATTCGGAGAAATTGCAGCGCAGTTAAAAATTAAAAATGGCTTGTTTTTGTTCGGGCTGGATTTTTGTATCGCACTCGCAACCAACTCCTTGCCTGTGCCAGACTCCCCTTCAATCAAAACTGGAAAGGGTGTGCTCGCATACAACTCAATCTGCTTACGCATGGCCTGCATGGGCGCACTCATGCCGATGATGCCGAACTGGGTATCGGAGTCTGACCCTTTCTTTTGTTCAGCGCGCTGAATCTGGAGCGCATTGTGCAATTGCTTTTTAATCTCTTCGGGGGGGCAGGGTTTGGCGATGAAATCAATGGCACCCAGTGTGCGAGCATGACGAGCATTAGCCCCGTCGTCTTGCCCGGACAGCACCAGAATTTTTATCTGCGGATCATGTGCTAATAGTTCGGTGATCAGGCGAAAGCCTTCGTTGGGGCGGTGCGGGGTGGGGGGTAAACCCAAATCCACCAGCGCCAGCGAAGGTCGAGTTGACATGCCGCGCAACATTTTAATGGCTGAAACCCGGCTGTCTGCAAGGGTGATATCGAATTCATTGGCGAGTGAGATGCGCAAAGAATCGCAGATGAGTGGATCGTCATCCACAATAATCAGGCCGGGAAGAATTGAGTTTCTGTGCAAGCTCATATGCTAGTCATTATAGGGTACCGGGTAACGGGGCTGCAATTTAAGTGCTGATCTCAAACTTTAAAAGATGTCAGCAATAATGAGCATTGACTGCAATGTGGTAGCCATGGATACTTCCGAGTGTCAGTCAAGCATGATTTCCAAACGATAGGGTTATATTACTCCTCATTTAAGATGATTCTCTGCGCGCTAACTATTTTCACCAGCTCATGTCTGCTGTTCTTGCTGCAACTCATTACAGCAAAGCAGATATTGCCATGGTTTGGAGGTTCTTCTGCGGTATGGATCACTTGCTTAGTATTTTTTCAGGTTGGTTTGTTATTTGGGTATATCTATTCGGACTGGAGTAGCCGACGATTGACAGTCAAACAACAAGTTATTCTTCATGGCATCTTGCTTGTTTTGAGTTTGATGATGTTGCCACTCATACCTGATATGAGCTGGAAGCCAACTGGTACGGAAAATCCAGCTTGGCGTATTTTTGGTCTGCTTGGCGTTACGATAGGCCTGCCGTATTTCTTGCTGTCAACCACTAATCCCTTAATTCAAGCTTGGTTTGTGCGCATTTATCCCAACAAATGCCCGTACCGTTTATATGCCTTATCCAACTTCGCCTCTCTGCTGGCTCTGCTGGGTTACCCGTTGTTCATTGAGCCCTGGCTTTCGACCACATGGCAAATACGATCTTGGGCGATACTTTATAACGCATTTGCTGTGCTGTGTTGTGCCGTAGCTTGGTTTAGCTTGCGCGCAATGGGGAGTGGCCAGCGATCTGCTCCAGTACAGCCTGAACAAAGTTTAGTGGTGGAGCTTGCACCGACTTACGGGACATACTGGCTGTGGGTCACTCTTGCCGCCATGGGGTCAGTGTTTCTATTGGTAGTGACCAATCATTTGTCACAGAATGTTGTCGCAATTCCCTTGTTATGGGTGTTGCCGTTGAGCATTTATTTGCTGACTTATATTTTATGTTTTGAAGGGCATGGCTGGTATCGGCGCAATCTTTTCTTGGGATTGCTGATGATATTTTTATGCGCGATGGCGTGGTCATTGACTCGTATGAATCTTGCGTTTGATCTGAAATTTCAATTCAGCCTGCTCCTGGCGGGGCTGTTTGTCGCTTGCATGTTTTGTCATGGTGAGCTTAACCGCGTGCGTCCTGTACCACAGTATCTGACACGGTTTTACCTGACAATTGCGTTGGGTGGAGCGATTGGCGCACTTTTGGTTGGCGTGATTGCACCGTTAGTATTTTCTGATTACTACGAATTCGAGATTGGTCTGGTTGGTTTGGCTGCCTTAGCACTGTTTCAGGTGCGCAAAAGAAAGTTGAGAGTTCTGATTGTTGTTACTAGCGCACTGTTATTTACCTTGGGCAGCTTA
>JAYUTK010000067.1:0-4930 GCA_043755195.1 Gallionellaceae bacterium | reverse complement strand
GTACACCCGAGGTCGCTGAGCACCTGCAACTGGTGCACGCTCTCGACGCCCTCGGCGACCATGTCGAGACCGAGTGATCGGCCCATCGCCACGATGGTGCGAACCAGCGAACGGTCGTTGGGGTTGTCGGCAACGCCGTGCACGAAGGCCCGGTCGATCTTGATGCGCTGCAACGGGAACCGCTGCAGCAACGACAGCGACGAGTAGCCCGTACCGAAGTCGTCCAGCGCGACGCGCACGCCGAGTGCCTTCATCTTCTGCAAGGTGGACAGCGCCAGTTCGGGCTCGCTGATCATCACGCTCTCGGTGATCTCGATCCACAGCAGGCTGGGGTCGACGCCTGATCGGGCCAACGCCTCGTTGACCACGGCTGGCAGATTTGGGTCGGCCAGCTGGCGCGGCGACACGTTGACCGACATGGTGGCCGTGGGGCTGCAGACCCCGTCGTCGATCCATCGGCGCAGCTGCGTGAGCGCTTCCAGCAATGCCCAGGCACCGATGGGAATGATGGTGCCGGTGTCTTCGGCGATGGGGATGAACTCATCGGGCGTAACTAGGCCGCGCTTAGGATGCTGCCAGTGGATGAGTGCTTCTGCTTTGTGGATGAGTCCAGTGGTCAGTTCAACAATCGGCTGGTAGTGCACCCGCAGCTCATTGTTGGCGAGGGCACCGCGTAAATCACCCGCCAGTCGCATTCTGGTTTGTGCTGCCTCCTGCATGGATGGCGTGAAATAGCTAAAACGGTTGCGACCTTGATGTTTGGCGGCGTACATGGCTTGGTCGGCATTTTTGAGCAGGGCATCTACCTCGGTCGCATCTGAGGGGTAGAGCGTGATGCCGATGCTGGCAGATATGTAAGACACTTCATTTCCCATCTTAAATGGCTGGGCGAATTTCTGCAAAATTTCCTGTGCGATGCGCTCCACATTGCCAATTTCATCCAGCTCACCCATGATGACCATGAATTCATCTCCACCCATGCGCGCTACAGTATCGGCCTCTCGTACGCAACTGTTCAGGCGTAGCGCCGCTTCTTGCAGCAAAATATCACCCATGTCGTGACCGAGGGTGTCATTCACGTCCTTGAAGTTGTCCAGATCAATAAACAGCAGAGCCATATTCAGGCCGTTACGATTAGCCATTTTTATTTCCTGCTCCAAACGATCACGCAGCAGGCGACGATTGGGCAATTGAGTCAGCGTGTCAAAATTGGCCTGGTGCATAATTGTTTCGGCGGACATCTTTCGTTCAGTGATGTCGGTTCTGATGGAAATGTACTGGCTAGGAATACCCTGTTCATCCAAAAAAGGGACAATAGTCGAGTCCACCCAATAAAGCGAACCATCCTTCGCCCGGTTGCAAATCTCGCCATGCCATACTTTTCCACTGGCAATGGTTTTCCAAAATTCCTGATAAAAAGAAGGGGGATGGGTGTTTGATTTTACGATGCGGTGATTTTTTCCATATAGCTCATCGCGCGTGTAGTGACTGATTTCGCAAAATTTATCATTGGCGTAAGTGATGTTGCCACGAGCATCGGCAATACTGACTATGGCATGTTGATCCATGGCGAATTTCTGATTCTTTATTTCTGCATAGGCTTGGAACAGGTTGCTGGAATTTTCGCGCAGACGGAAAAATGAATAGGCTGCATAGACAAACAATATGAGCGCACACAAAAAAATAAATAGGTAGTAATAATTAGCAACCTTATATGCGTGATTAAATGATTCCTCATAATAAAAAATCAGGTCGCGTACTAAAAATTGTGTGCTGACGGAGGTAATTTGCTGCAGCCATAGATTGATTTCACGCTCATATTTGAGGATGTATTTCGCATGTTGAATCAGGCGCGCAATGTTTTTTTGCAAATAGAGGGGGTAAGTGCGGCCTTCAATCTGTTGGATACTATTTTCTGCCCTGCTAATGGCGCTGGCACTTTCACTGGTGATGTGCAACATCAATAAATCGTGCAAGAGCGAATGCAGGTTTAACTGGAGAGCCCGATCCGCTTTTGCCAGCTGTATTGTTTCGTCAACAATGCGTGGAAAATAATTAAAAGAATTGTTAAGCACAGCTTGGTGAGATTTAAACCCCTCAACCAGCGCTTCTTTTTGACTCATGGCCTGCCCCAACTTATCTATCGCTAAGTCTATGGGCAAGTTCCCCTTGTGATATATGGCATAGTCCCCAGCCCTGAGGTTGTCTTGATGCAGGCTAATCTCCCTGATTGCAGATACCAGATCATCAAAATTATTCAGGAGGCGATATCTGAGCTTGAGAGTGAGTATGTCTATTTCTGCATTCATCCTTTCAATTTTGTGCAAATCAGCCAAGATATGATGGTGTTTAATCGGGTCTGGGGGCTGCGCCTTGATGAAAATGATGAACAGCAGCGGAGCCATCGCCAGTGCAATTGCAATTTGTCGCAGATTAATTTGCTTCATAACGGTTTCCCGTTGTATTCACCGGTCAGTGTGCGAAGAAACGCAACAATTCTTGCTATGTCTTCATTCGGCAAGGCTATCCCCAGTTGATATTTGCCCATGATAAGCACGACATCTTCCAGAGTTTTCGCCGTACCATCATGCAAATATGGAGCGGTCAGAGCAATATTACGCAAGCCAGGCACTTTGAAGACGTACATGTCGTCAGGATTTTTTGTGAGCGCATAGCGCCCCAGATCATGCTCCGTGATATTCCCTCTTTCCTCGAAATAATCACGCATGATGCCCAGCTTTTCATACATATTCCCGCCAATATTCATTCCTTGGTGGCAGGCAATACAGCCATAACTGGTAAAGAGCGCATAGCCTGAAAGCTCGTACGGAGTAATGGCATGGCTGTCCCCTTTCAGATATTTGTCAAAGCGAGAATTGGGTGTGCTGAGTGAACGCATAAATACAGCGATAGCATTGGCGATATTGTCTGAGGTAATACCATTCTTGTAACTTTCCGAGAAGGCTTGCACATATCCCGAATCTCTTTTTAGCTTAGCAATAACTTCCGTCCAGTTTGACCCCATTTCCACTGGATTGTGGATAGGGCCGGCCACCTGATCTTCCAATGTTTTTGCTCGACCATTCCAAAACTGGCGAAAATTGAAAACACTATTAAAAACAGTGGGGGCATTGAGCCCACTAAGCTGTCCATTGACCCCAATAGAATATTTTAAGCCATCCGTTCCGCCACGAGCTAACTGGTGGCAGCCAGCACAGGCAACCGTATTACCTTGAGATAAATTGACCTCATGAAAAAGCAAGTTACCTAAAATCACTTTTTTTGAATCTAAGTTGGGGATGGCATCGGGAATCGGAACTATCGGCTCGGATGATGCATAAGTCAGCGATGCGGCTTGCTGGGAAGCGGTCAATTGCCGGGTTTCTGGCCAAAACAGCCAAACCAAAATGACTAAGGCGATCACAAACGCGACAAGGATTTTGACTCTTTGCGGCAGAGCAGGGATCGCCTTCATTTTAATGTTCTATTCTCCATCTTTAAAATTCGTTCACTGGAAAATATTATGGCCTGTAAATGGTTGCAAGTGTAGCAGGGGTTAATGGATTTGTACCGGATCAAAATGAACAATCTGAGTTAAAATAAAACCTATCATGCCTAATATTATTGTTGCTGCATTATACAAATTCGCCCCACTGCCGGACTACGTCGAAATGCAAGGTTGCTTGCTCGACTATTGTCGTGCCCAAGAGTTGAATGGAACCATATTACTCGCTGCGGAAGGCATTAACGGAACGGTAGCGGGATCGCGCATCGGCATTGATGCGCTGATTTCGTACCTGCGATCTGATGTGCGCTTGGCAGATATTGAACACAAAGAATCCTGCTCTGACAAAATGCCTTTTGACCGGATGAAGGTGCGCCTGAAAAAGGAAATTGTCACGCTAGGCGTGCCAGGTATAGACCCCAACAAAAAAGTAGGCACTTACGTGCCAGCGGATCAATGGAATGATTTGATTGCCGACCCGGAAGTGGTGCTGATTGACACCCGCAATGGCTATGAATGTGACATCGGTACTTTTCAAGGTGCACTCGACCCGCACACCACCAGCTTTCGACAATTTCCCGAGTACGTCCGCAACAATCTTGATCCGGCCAAGCATAAAAAAATAGCCATGTTTTGCACGGGCGGAATTCGCTGCGAAAAAGCCAGCTCTTACATGCGTGAGCAGGGGTTTGAAGAGGTCTATCATTTGCAGGGGGGCATACTCAAATATCTGGAAACTGTCCCGGCTGAACAGAGTATGTGGCAGGGTGAGTGCTTCGTATTTGACCAGCGGATTTCGGTGGGTCAGGGCTTGAAAGTGGGTACACATGACCAATGTTTTGCTTGCCGTCACCCGGTTTCACCGGACGAAAAATCATCACCAAAATATGAGCTTGGCGTATCCTGTCCCCATTGCTTCGATCACCTGCCCGAAAAAACACGCGCCCGTGTGGCCGAACGGCAGAAACAAAATGAGTTGGCGCTTGAAAGAGGCCAAGCGCATATTGGAGTGACCCAGAAAAAATGACGGCCTCGATGGTCTGTTCAGCAGAATACATTGGTCTGTGCTACAGTTTCGTGCGTTAAATGATGTGCCACACAGAAGTTAAACCCAGATTTTCCGATAGAAACGACAACAATCAAACCCGTTCGTGGTGAGCTTGTCGAACCATACCAACCGCGCCAACGCACCATTAGTCAAGCTCAGGGCGAACGGTTGGAGAGGAAAAATTAAAGGCATTTCTATCGGGAAATTGAATTAAACGGGTACTGCATTTCATATACCGACAGCAGCAATAAATATTGCTGCATGCTTATTGGAACTGTCCATGACAATCAAGAAACAGCACTTTGACTTGGAAGCGTTACCGCAGCCGATGAATGCGTCCGACCTGCTGGTTGCTTATTTGGAACAAATCGGCATCG
>JAYUTK010000066.1:0-13606 GCA_043755195.1 Gallionellaceae bacterium | reverse complement strand
CTTGCGGCAAATCACCCCAAATCTGATTCAGGCGTTCGGCCACCTGCGCGCGCGCCCAATAAATATCCGTGCCATCTTCAAAATCTATGATGATGCTGGCCAGCGCATATTTGGTGGTAGAGCGCAAAATTTTCTGGCGCGGCAGGCCCTGCATTTCCATTTCAATCGGGAAGCTGATGCGCGCCTCGACTTCTTCCGGTGCCATGCCGGGCGCTTTTACCACTACCATTACTTGCGGGCTGGAAATGTCAGGGAAGGCATCTATCGGCAGCGCGCGAAATGCCCACAGTCCGGCCAGCGTGATGGCCACGGCCAGCAGCAGAATCATCAGCCGCTGGATCAGGGAAAAACGTATCAGTGCTGCGATCATGGTTGAGTCCCCGCAGAAGAATTAATCGAAGAATTAAGTAGCGAAACACCAGATGCCAACCGCAACTCCGCCGATTCAAACCAGGCGTCGTGCAGCAAATCTAGGTAATGTGCCTGCGCCTCAAAATAAGTGTTGCTGGCATCCACCAGCGCCAGCCCGGTTTGCTCACCACTGGCAAACCCTTTGCGTGTCAGGTCGAGCACCTGCTTTGCTGGCACCAGCAAACGGTCGCGGTAGTGTTCCGCTTGCTCGATCAAGTGTCCCAGATGCAGATGATTTTGGCGCAAGCGGCTTTCCAGGTCGCGACGTTGCGTCGCCAGCAAAGCATCGGCCTTGTCGGTAGCGGCCACCGCGCGCGCCACTGAGCCATCATTGTTATTCCATAGCGGAATCTGCACTCCCAACATGATCCCGGAATAAATGCGCCGCTTACCGGCCACTTCATCCTGCTCGTGAAAAATGCTCAGCGTGGGATCAGCCAAGCGCTGCGCGCGCGCGACATCCACGCCTGCGCGACTGGCATCGAGGCTATGCTGCGTCGCCAGCAACATGGGATGCAAAGCCAGGCCGTTGAGTAGCGCGTTTAATGTAGCGGGTGCGTCGGCAGTCATCAGCGGCATGGTTGCCAGTGGCTCGCCGGGTGCGACCGCCAGCAGCGCACGAAATTGCGCTGCCGCCTCGCTCCATTTTCCTTCGGCTTCGGCCACTGCTTGATACGCAGTCTCGCGCAGTACATCGAGTCGGGCACGCTCCAGCGGTGCAAGATAGCGCACTAGTGGATCGGCGTTTTTACGTTTGCTGCCGCCCTGCAATTCTTCAGCGAAAGCCAAGCGCTCCTTGGCCAAGTTTTGTTGCTCCGCCGCACGTTGCAGCGCGTGGTATGCCTGGGCAGTACGAGTTTCGATCTGCAAGCGTTGCACCTGCTGCTCTGCTCTTGCACTTTCTAGCTCACCCTCGGCAGAGCGACGCTGGTGCTCCAAGCGACGCAGCGGTATCGGCTGGGTGTAGGTGATTTGATTAAGGCTAAAACCACCGCGCCGATTCTGCGTTTCAATTGCCTTTTTTTCGTCAGCGCGCAATTCGATAGTGGGGTTAGGCCAAGCGTCAGACTGTGACACATCGCCTGTTCGTGCAGCGATTTCCGCTTCGGCGGCACGTAGTTCGGGTGCGTTATCCAACGCACGTTGCACGCTGGTTGGCAACGTCCAGACGGGTGTTTCCTGCGCCAGAACAGACGACGCGCTCAGCATCATTGCCGAAAACAGCCATGCTTTTGAAAACAATTGATTGAATTTCATTTCACTACTCCTTGCCGCGCGCACAAGCGCACGACGTGAATGTCGAACGGCCACCCACGCTTTTTCAGGCGCGAGGGATTTCAGTACAACGGGAGTAGTTAGCGCGGCGGAGCGCGCAGAGGCGGGCTAAAGTAATGCCCGTGCGGAGGACGAAAAACGCGGTCACGCGACTGCATGAGCCACACCGTACCTTGTTGCGTCAGCAGGATGAACAACAGGGATATAAACAACGCAGCAAACAGCGGTTCGGCGGTAAGGTTTTTGACTATCCCGATTAGCGTTATGTGCGTATCCGACATCGCCTCGCCGTGATCGTCGAGCACACTAAACGAGCTTTCGATATGGGTAGCTGCCGCATCATGGGCATGCTCTACAGCATGAGGAGCGTCATACGCATGTATGCACACACGCAGACCCTGGGCGAACAATAGCGCCAAGATCAGACATCCAATCAGGATGCGGTGTGTTGTGTGTGTAAACATGGGATGAGTCTAAAGGATATTCGCGAAAACTCCAATGGGTCAAATTACCGCTAGACAAATTACCTCACGTTTAACAGGCGCACGTTAACCAATAGGCATCTAATCTTGGCGGGCATGCACTTCGATAAACAGCATGACTTCATCTCCTACAAGCGGGATGGCGTAAGACATGCCGAAGTCGGAGCGCTTTATTTTCATGCTGGCAGTCGCGCTGCACTGCTTCTTGTTTTCAGTCTGGTCATTTTCTGCTTGGTCGGTGTCGCATTGAAAATTATCAATAACAAGCATCACCGGTTTGCTGATGCCATGCAAGGTAAGTTGGCCTTCTGCGCTGACCGGAATGCCCTTGATAAATTTTACGACCTCACCCCGATAGCTTATTTGGGGCTGCATTGCGGTATCGAAAAAATCCGGTGAGCGCAAATTTTCATCGCGTTTGACGTGATCGGTATTGATGGTTGAGGCTTCGATAGCCACTTCAATTGAGCCACTTTCAGCAACACGATCAAGCGTTACCTTACCAGTCATTTTTTCGAAGTGCCCCTGCGTCGTTAAAAATACAAAATGGCTGACACTGAAACGCACGATACTGTGCTCGGTAACTATGCTGTAGCTCTCGGCAGCGTCAATGGGCAACGGCAGGCTTGCTGCAAGCAGTAGCCAATAACAATGTTTATGCGTGGTCACTTTCCTTTCTGCTACACCAGGTTCGCATTTCAATCTTTGTAAGCTTCTACCTCAAACACCAGCTTAATTTCATCACCTACGCCTGGCAGGGCATACGTCATGCCGAAATCCGAACGCTTGATCTGCGCACTAGCCGCAGCACCACACAATTCTTTCTGGTTCATCGGATTAGCGCCGCACTTAAAGGCATCAATGCTGAGCGTTACTGGTTTGCTTACGCCCAGCAGGGTGAGTGTGCCTTCCACGCTAGATGGGTTATTACCTTGGAATTTTACGGCGCTTGATTTGTAGCTAATGGTGGGGAATTCGGCAGCATTAAAAAAATCTGGCCCGCGCAGATGTTCATCGCGCTTGGCCCAACCTGTGCTAATGGAAGTCGCTTCTATGCTGATTTCCACCGTGCCCTTTTTTGCCGCGCGATCCAGCGTGACTTTGCCACTGCTTTTTTCAAAGCGACCCTGCATGGTAGAAAAACCCAAATGGCTGACGCTAAAGTGAGGATAGGTGTGGGACGGATCAATGGTGTAAGACTCCGCCGCATGGGACATCAAGGGTACAGTTGAAAATAATAATGCAGCAATGGAAATACGACTCAGCATGAATTTCTCCTTCAGGATTAAAACGGTGGCGCACCCGCCACACGCCAGGTTAAATAAACAGCACTTGCTGCACACGATAACGTGGCAACAGACAGTAACAACGATTGCACCCACAGCACCAACTTTTCTGAAACCGGAATTTTCGCAGCCAACGGAATCATGGCAATTGGTATCAAAGCATACCATGGCAATTTCGTAGTCAGCACCGCAACACAAGCAACCAGCCCGGTGATCAGTGACAAGGGGAGTGTATAGCTGCGGCCACAGGGCAAGCGACGATTGGCCAACATTTGTATCATCAAATAAGCTCCAGCAGCTGCGCCAATAGCCAGACCAAATTGACCGAGCATACCGGAACCACCAAGCAATGCCGCACCTCCCGTGCCCAAGCCTAGCGCCATGCCTGCACTGCCGGCGCGCACTGATGTATCATGCAGGCCATCCATCCAGAATACCAGCCAGGTAACAAACAATGCACAACCCACACCCCATTGCAGTGCGACATTCAGCGCTTGATGCTGCAATATCGGCAAGCCGACCCAGATCGCGGCAGCACCAGACAATATGCTCAACACAGGACGCCACACTGACCCACTAAACCCAGACAAATTAAACCCGGCCAACAAGACACCGACCATGCTGGCAGCAATTCCCAGCCATACAATCTTGCGTGTAGCAGTGAGTGGATCTACAGAAAAATTACTGGCCAGAAAAACAGTCGCGGCAAACCCGGCTATGATGGACAGCCCGCTTAAACGCAAACGCTTCAATAATTCAGCCACCAGCAATGCTGCAATAAAAGGAGCGAGACCGCTTTGTATGGCGGGATGATTTAATAATTCCTGCAATGCTCGCTCCTTGTGAAATTTGAAATACCGGATGTGATGATTCAAGTACCGGACAAGTTTATCACCAGTGTTTATGCCGCTTAAAATTTTCGCAAAGCATCTGACACTGCACTTAAAATTTTTAAAGCACATTCCATGACGTCACCGACCTATACCTCCCTCACTCCCGATTGCGTACTGAACGCATTGGAAAGCTTAGGCTTCCACAGCGATGGCCGCTTACTGGCACTCAACAGTTACGAGAACCGCGTCTATCAAATCGGCCTAGAAGACGGCGCGCCTCTGATAGTGAAATTTTATCGTCCCGGACGCTGGACGGATGAGGCCATCCTCGAAGAACATGAGTTCGTGCAAGATCTGGTCGAGCATGAAATTCCAGTTGTAGCAGCACTGGTGCTGCATGGAAAATCGCTGCATACCTTTGAGGGATTTCGTTTTGCTGTTTTTCCCAAGCATGGCGGTCGCGCGCCCGAACTGGAAGATCGCCACACACTGGAATGGATGGGGCGCTTCCTCGGCCGCATCCACGCTATCGGCGCACTCAAACCCTTTCAGCATCGCCCCAAGCTGAACATCGAAACATTTGGTATTGCGCCGCGTGATTTTTTGCTGGTACATAATTTTATTCCGGCGGATTTGCTCGCCGCTTACCGCAGCGTGGCCGAGCAAGCACTGGACGGTGTGCGTCATTGCTTTGATCGTGCTGGTGAGGTGCATAGCTTGCGACTGCACGGCGACTGCCACGCGGGTAATGTGTTGTGGACAGATGACGGCCCGCATTTTGTGGATTTTGACGACAGCCGCATGGGGGTCGCAGTGCAGGACTTGTGGATGTTGTTATCGGGCGAACGCGCCGATAGGGTGCGGCAGCTAAGCGACGTGCTGGCGGGTTACGAAGATTTCCATGATTTCGATGAACGCGAACTGCATTTGGTTGAGGCGCTACGCACCCTGCGCCTGATTCATTATTCTGCTTGGTTGGCACAGCGCTGGGAAGACCCCGCCTTCAAGCAAGCCTTCCCGTGGTTCAACACGCAGCACTACTGGCAGGATCGCATTCTGGAACTGCGCGAACAAATTGCGCTGATGGATGAACCGCCGCTGTGGCAGGCCTAGAGTGAGTGGCAGACCCAGCGTCAATTCCTCGCTTATTTTTCCGCCAGCCTTTTCAAGTTGGCTAGGCCGGCTTCAAAATCTTTGCCTATCATGCTGTCCATATTAAAAAATAATCCCATTAATTTTGTCATGTATGGGCTAGGGCCGTGCATGAGCCACTGGACGTTGGTGGCTTCGCCCTGAGTTTGCAGGGTGAACTCGGCAATATTGTGGCCTTCATACGGCTTGATGAAATCCAGTTTGATAATTAAGCTGGCGGGGAAAGTAGATTCGGTAATCTCCATGCTCCCTTGGCCGACTTTATTATTCCCCTCCCACCCATACACCGCGCCTTTGCCACTGGCTGCACCACTGTGAGTTTTCTTCATGGCTAGGTCTAGCTTCTCCCACGGTGACCAGGCGCTCCAATTGTGGAAATCATTGATAAGTGGAAAAATCTTCTCCGGCGGCGCTTTGACAAGCACGGCGCGCTGTACGCTAAAGGTATCCGGCTGAGTCGCAGCATAAATAAGAACAGCAACGAACAGAACAACGACGGCGAGAATAATTTTCTTGATCATTTTTTTCCCCTAAATTAAATTTGGTAACTAGGGCGTTTCGTAACTAGTGTACCCTTGGAGTAGACTGTAGCTACTGAGGTTTATAAAGTATCTAGTTCTGCGACCAACTTTTTAAGTGGTCGCAAGTGTGTTTGCTGTGGTTCTTTTAAAGCCGTGAAGACCGCAAGAAACTATGTTATATGCATGCGCCGTAAGACGCAAATTGATGAACTGTTGCACATCGTGTTGTTTGTTGTGGACGTGGCGCTAGCGGCAAAAGCATCGTATTCGGCCTGCTGAATCGGGATGGCAGGGTTTACATTAAAATCGTGGGGTCGGGTTGATTTACCGCTGCTTCATCATTCATGATTTTCGGCATATTTGATCTCACCCCTATCGACCTAAGAGCCAACCTGATCCCCACTCTTTTCTGAATCTGAAAAAATATGCTATCGTTATCCGATTTGATGGAGACCTAATTTTATGAAACGAATTGCCCTGTTTATCCTGACCAACCTCGCAGTGCTGGTGGTAATCAGCATCACTCTGCGCCTGTTGGGCGTGGATCGCGTGCTCGACCAAAGCGGTCAAATTAATTTTAATGCACTGTTGACCATGTCAGTGGTTATCGGTTTTGCTGGCTCGATTATTTCGCTATTCATGTCCAAGTGGTCGGCCAAACGCATGGTCGGAGCACAAGTCATCAGCAACCCTGCTGACCCTACCGAACGCTGGTTGATGGAAACGGTCAGCAAACAAGCGCAAGCAGCGGGTATTGGTATGCCGGAAGTGGCGATTTATGAGGCGCCGGATGTCAATGCCTTTGCTACCGGCTGGAATCGGAATAACGCTCTGGTAGCGGTCAGCAGGGGACTGTTGAACAACATGAGCCGTGACGAAACCGAGGCTGTGTTGGCGCACGAAATCAGCCACGTCGCTAATGGCGATATGGTTACGCTGGCGCTGATTCAGGGCGTGGTGAATACCTTCGTGGTTTTCTTTTCCAAACTGTTTGGCATTCTGATAGATCGCGTACTGCTCAAGAATGACGGACGACATGGCCGCGGTATCGGTTCTTTCGTGGCTGAGATGGTGGCGCAAGTGGTTTTGGGTGTGCTGGCCAGCATCATCGTGCGGTGGTTCTCGCGCCAGCGCGAGTTCCGTGCCGATGCGGGCGGTGCCAGCCTGGCTGGTCGGCATAAAATGATTGCTGCACTGGAGAAGCTGAAGATGAACCACGAACAGGCCGTGCTGCCGGAAAAAATCGCGGCTTTTGGCATTTCTGGTGGAGGCGGATTTTCCCGGCTATTTATGACCCACCCGCCACTGGATGAGCGAATTGCGGCACTACGCGCGGAATAATTTACACAAGGGCATCATTAGCTATGATTGCCTATTCCTCATCATCAAATTTTTCACGCGGTGGATCGCCGTCATACACCAAGCTGTTGCGGCGTTGCAGATAGGCATCACGAATGAAAGCGTAGCGGTCAACCGCAGCCGCATCCAGCACCTCTTCTTGTTTTAGCAGCCCGGCGCGTACGCTAATCACCTTGGCCAGATAGGTCTGGTTGCGCGTCGGGATGTGATCTATATGATTTATCAAACCAACCTGACTGTCCGCATACACACCCACACCATCACGCGCTGAGCTAGGGCCGAGGAAGGGCAATACGATATACGGCCCACTACCTAGCCCCCAATAACCCAGAGTCTGGCCAAAATCTTCATTATGCTTTTCCAGACGATCGGCAAAATTAAACAGGCCAAAAATACCAAAAGTTGAATTGAATACAAAGCGGGTACCATCAGATGCAGCCTGTGCAAATTTCAATTGCAACAGGTCATTGAGCGTGACTACTGCATCATCCAGATTGGAAAAAAAATTTCTGACCATGTTTTTTGCAGGCTCAGGTGTCACAGTGTCATAGGCTTTTGCCACTGGTTTGAAAATCGCCTTATCTACCGTATCGTTAAATTTGTAGATTCCACGGTTAACCGGCTCTAGCGGATCTTGCGGATTGGTTGAGGCACAAGCGCTTAAAATCAGGCTGGCAAATAACAAATAAATTCTGGTTATGGACATAATAAATGCAGGTTGTTTATTTTTTGACATTATGCGGGAAACCTTAATTGAATGCACCAACACATCTGCAAGAACACTTTGAGAAAATGTAAACTTCGATGTCAGCATCGGCATCCACCCCAGCCCTGCCTCGCCGGAATCGGCTTGATCAGTTCGGATCTACGGCGTGAAACACCACCCTTGACTATACTGCCAGTCTAGCCAAGGGGCGCGTCGCGCGAGATATTATTTTGAAGCGCATGGTTCTTTTGCCGTCAAGGGCAGAGAGAAGAATGGCGTATTCCGCGCCCAAAAAAGTCGGTCGTTAGCACATTTACAATTTAGAACGCAATTGGCCTAGCGACACCACTGCACTGCGCGGGGCATCGCGCAAAGCCAGGTTAGCGGCATGCAAAGCAACAGCGTGTGTCACCAGCAAATTTTGCAGCAGCGTACTGACTTCATCCAGCAACCCCTCCGCCGCGCTGGAAAAACGCAATAGAAAATCCTTGCGGCGCGGGTGATAAGGTGTCCACTGCCACGCCAAATAATTTTCATTATTTTTAAAACTTTCCTGCTGCAAAATATCACGCAACTTGATAACCGCATCAAGCCGAGATAACTCCGGCGTAGGTGGGGCGCTCCACATCAAACCAAAATAAATACGCAGTGCGTTACCCATATACTGTTGCTCCAACATCGGGCGCAGATAGAGAGATTGTTGTTGAGCTGGCTCCAAATGCAGACCGACCACGCAATCTGCCGCATTGCGATCTTCGGTAGTTGCTACCTTCCACTCCGGCGCAATGCCGGCGATGCGCTCGCGCAAGGCCAACCAAAAAGCATTATTTAATTGTTGGCGCGTGACATCAGCCTGATCGGCTACACTGAGCGCCAGCGACAGATTCTCGGCCTGAGCAAAAAAATTCAGTACGTCTTGCTCTTCACTCATGCTAGATTGTCCATTAGACGTACAACCTCTAAATTTTTAGATGCCTCGACAGCCCATAAACAATCCGGGTTCATGCTTTATTTTTACGCTTTAACTTTTTTCTGCGGCAAGTACAAATCTGTGATGCTGCCTTCGGCCATTTCTGCTGCCAGACCGATGCTTTCTGATAGGGTGGGATGGGGGTGGATGGTTAAACCGAGGTCGGCCATGTCTGCGCCCATCTCCAATGCCAATACGGTTTCGGCGATTAGCTCCCCGGCGTTTACGCCCACCATGCCACAGCCCAGAATGCGTTTGCTTTGTGGGTCATACAATAATTTAGTCACGCCTTCGTTGCGCCCTATGGATGACGCGCGTCCACTTGCCGCCCAGGGAAAACTGGATTTTTCGTATGCGATGCCCTGTGCTTTCGCTTGCGTTTCGGTAAGCCCCATCCAGGCAATTTCTGGATCGGTATAAGCCACCGAGGGAATAGTCAACGGCTCAAACGCAGCAAGATGCCCAGCTATGACTTCCGCTGCCACTTTGCCTTCGTGTACCGCCTTGTGCGCCAGCATAGGGTCGCCCACGATGTCACCCACCGCAAAAATGTGCGGCACATTGGTACGCATTTGTGAATCTACGGCAATGAAGCCGCGCTCGTTGACGCTGATGCCTGCGGCGGCTGCGCCAATTTCTCGTCCGTTGGGGCGACGACCCACTGCTAACAACACACGGTCGTATAGTTGCGCTGCGGGCGCTTGCTCTCCTTCAAAGTGAACTTGCAAGCCTTGTTTCGTGGGTTCAATCCGGCTGACTTTGGTCTTTAAATAAATAGCTTCATAGCGCCGTTCGATGCGCTTATGCAGTGGCCGCACAATATCCCGATCAGCGCCTGGAATCAGCCCATCAGCTAACTCAACGACGCTGATCTTGCTGCCGAGTGCATCATAAACCGTAGCCATTTCCAAGCCGATAATGCCGCCACCAATAATCAACATGCGCTTTGGGATGTCCTGCAATTGCAGTGCAGAGGTGGAATCCAGCAGCCGCGCATCGTCATAAGGAAAACCGGGAATGCGCGCAATGCTGGAGCCAGCGGCGACAATGGCATGATCGAAAGAAATTATTTGCTCACCGTCAGCCGATTTTATTTTTAAGTGATGGGGTGAGGTGAACTCAGCCACACCGTGCAACACTTTTATTTTTCTTTGCTTGGCCAGTCCAACCAAGCCATCAACATGCTTGCCTACCACTGCATCCGATTTCCACGCACGTAATTTGTCGAGATCAATTTTCGGAGCACTGAAAGCAATGCCGTGCTCGGCCATTTCTGCGGCTTCGGTAATCACTTTGGCAGCATGCAATAACGCTTTGGAAGGGATACAGCCTACATTCAGGCATACGCCACCTAATGTTGCGTAGCGCTCCACCAGCACCACTTGTTTACCTAAGTCAGCGGCGCGAAACGCTGCCGTGTAACCGCCGGGTCCTGCACCTAGCACCAGCACTTCGACGTGAATATCACCTTTGGTGAAGGATGTGGGAGAAGGGATGCGGGATGTGGGCAAATCTGGAGCAGTGGGTTTTTCTGGCTCCTTGATTTTTGATCCAGAACTCTCGCTCTTCGCCCCCACATCCTGCATCCCGTCTCCCGCATCCTGCTTTTGTTCCAGCGTTAAAATCACACTGCCTTCAGTCACTTTATCGCCCACCTTGACCTTGATCTGCTTCACCATACCCGCCACAGGCGCGGGCACATCCATAGTGGCCTTATCGGTCTCCAGCATAATCAACGATTGCTCTACAGCCACCGTGTCGCCTGCTTTAACCAACACCTCGATGACCGGAATGTCTTTAAAATCGCCTATGTCCGGCACTTTAACTGTAATAATATTGCTCATTTAAGTTCTTACCTGTCCGCTGCCTAGCACAATAAATTTTTGCGAAGTTAATCCTTCCAGCCCGACTGGTCCACGCGCATGAAGCTTGTCTGTGGAAATGCCGATCTCCGCACCCAAGCCGTATTCAAAGCCATCAGCAAAGCGCGTCGAGGCGTTCACCATGACCGAGCTGGCATCTACTTCGCGCAAGAAGCGCATGGCTTTCGTGTAATTTTCCGTGACGATGCTGTCGGTATGTTGTGACCCATATGTATTGATGTGCGCGATGGCTTCATCCAGCCCGGCCACGATGCGCACACTCAAAATTGGGGCGAGATACTCGGTACGCCAATCCTCTTCGGAGGCGACATTCATATGCTTAACCAGCGCACGCGCAGCATCATCGCCGCGCAACTCGACATTCTTGTCGAGATATATTTTGCACAATCCGGGTAGCACTTTTGACGCGATACTCTGCGCCACCAGCAGCGTTTCCATGGCGTTGCACACGCCGTAGCGCTGGGTCTTGGCATTATCAGCAATGCGGATAGCCTTATCCAAATCGGCTTCGTCGTCTATATACACATGGCAAATACCATCCAGATGTTTAATCACCGGCACTTTAGCCTCACTCGAAATACGCGCAATCAGGCTCTTGCCGCCGCGCGGCACGATCACGTCCACAAACTCCTGCATGGTAATCAGCTCGCCCACGACGGCACGGTCGGTGGTGCTAATCACTTGCACCGCGGTCTCCGGCAAACCGGCTTCACGCAGCCCTTGATGAACACAGGCCGCAATCGCCTGATTGGAATGTGCGGCTTCCGAACCGCCGCGCAGAATGGCGGCATTGCCAGATTTCAGACACAGCGCAGCCGCATCGGCAGTGACATCGGGGCGCGATTCGTAAATGATGCCAATCACGCCCAGCGGCACACGCATTTTTCCGACCTGTATGCCGGAAGGCCGATATTTAAGATCACTCATTTCACCGATAGGGTCAGGCAGCGCAGCAACTTGCAACAACCCTTCCGCCATGTCGCGCACGATTTTTTCAGTCAACATCAGCCGATCAATCTGCGCTTCGTCCAGTTTGTTGAGGTGTGCAGCGGCAATATCTTGGGCATTGGCTGCGATGAGTTGCCCGGTGTTGCTCAACAATGCGGCGGCAATTTTTTCCAGTGCGCGATTTTTTACGGCAGTATCGGCTTGCGCCATCAGGCGTGAAGCAGCGCGCGCCTGCTGCCCCACTTGCTGCATATAGGCTTTGATGTTTGGCATATTCCCTAATCCTCACCACATAATGGCCCGCATTTTACCATCGTGCTGTAACAGCCTTGAGTTTAATTCCCCTAAATGTTTCATAGAAGCAAGCAAGCGGAAGAGTGGCCATTGAGCATCTGTCAGCGTTCGCGTAGGCTGGTGTGGCCACTGAATGGATTATCTGGGGAGCTTGTGTCTGCTGCATATACCGAAAAAAAATCGCAGGATTGCTCCTGCGATTTTTTTTATTCTGCTCTTTGTCGGGCTGCCAACTCAACAACCCGACCAAGCCAAGTTTAAAACGACTTACTAGTTTGTTACTTTGATGGTTTGAGATCCTGTAATAGTGCTAGAACCCGCTATTTTGCAGTTATTGCCTTCATTGGACTCAGATACTGAGGTCTCCCCACAAAACCTCGTTGCATTTCAATAATCTAAAGCGTATCTTCCGCCCTAAAACAGCACATGCATGGCAGGTTTATAGTCTTTTTCGTAGCGACCAAACTGCGAAGGAGACCCCGCCATGCATGCGATCACAATCTTACACCGCATTCTTACCACAAGCTTCCCGGAAATTCACGCAAAACGCTTGACTAGCCTGCTGGCTGCTGTCGAGGCTGTGGTATCGGGCAGTCGGCTGACCTTGAGCGATATGGGGCGCGGGCTGGCAGGCCAAGTAGCCGTCAAGCACAACATCAAACGCATTGACCGCCTGCTCGGCAACGATACGCTGCACACTGAGATACCCGGCTTGTATGAGGCGCTCGTCCGACAGTGTCTGGCGGATATATCCATGCCACTGATCGTCATCGACTGGTCGGATTTAACGCCTGACCGGCAATGGCAATTGTTGCGCGCTTCGGTCGCTATCGAAGGTCGCAGCATGACCCTGTATGAACAGGTACACCCGCAATCGCGGGCGACATCACCGCGCGTACATGCGGCGTTTCTCAAACGGCTTGCCGCCATGCTGCCGTCCGGCTGTGTTCCTGTCGTGATTACCGATGCCGGTTTCCGCAGTGTGTGGTTCAAGTTGGTCAACCGCATGGGTTGGCATTGGATCGGGCGCATCCGCAACCGGGACATGGTCAGCCCGGCGGGCGAGGGCAAATGGGTTGGCTGCAAAACACTCTATGCACCCGCCACGGCCAAGGCAAAGTCACTCGGCCAATACGACTACGTGCGCAAACATCCTGTACCTTGCCGCCTGGTGCTGATTAAGCGCATCAAACAAGGCCGTCACAAAAAGGGAAAGTTGGGCAAGCGGCTGCATTCAAAACACAGCCTGAAGAATGCCCGTGCGCAACGTGAGCCCTGGTTATTGGCGGCCAGCCCAACGCTCGGCCACTTGAGTGCTCAGGCGGTCGTTGCCGTGTACGCGCAGCGCATGCAAATTGAGGAGTCATTCCGCGATTTGAAAAGCGAACGTTTCGGTTTGGGGTTCTCCGCCAACCGATCCACACAGAAAAATCGCTTGGGTGTGTTGCTGCTGGTTGGCTGTCTCGCCGCATTCGTGCTGCGCTTG
>JAYUTK010000065.1:0-13794 GCA_043755195.1 Gallionellaceae bacterium | reverse complement strand
GTGCTCCTTTTACTTGGTCGTTTAAGTGGCCCCGATATTAACGCAGCTCGCCACCTAAATTCACTTACAAAAGTTGCACTTCAGAGTTGAATCCGCCATCCGAATGTATATACCGTGTCTGCTGTAGATAAAAATGATGTGTTTGCATGGTTTTCCAACTATGGCAACCCCCCATTGACTTTGCTGCACCAGGCGTCAACATTGTGTCAAATCGCTTGGGAGGAGGAATCTTAAGTGCGTCCGGCACCTCAATGGCAACGCCGCATGTAGCGGGCTTGTTGCTGATGGGTCAGATATATCCAAGTGGCACTGCTATTAACGACCCGGATGGCATTCCCGATCCGATTGCCCATCACTAAATCTAGTGGACTTAAGGCCGCCTCTAAAATTCAGATTTGGCGTTTACGACTTTTCTTTCCATGGTCGTAAACGCATCATTCCACCATGCACCTCAATTACCGGGTAGCATATTCGGATAGGCTGCCATGAGCAGTTGCGAACAGCAGCCCCTGATAAATTATCGTCAGTACGACCTTAGCGATGATACTGGCTCCGCCGTCAGTCGCAACATTTTTACCGCCATGCTCATCTATTACGAAAGAATGCCATCATGAAAATACTCATTTGCGGCGCAACGGGATTTGTCGGCAGGCATTTGACCCATGCACTGCGCGAGGCTGGCCATACAGTCATCCAAGCGGCACGACGACCAGTCGAGCCGGGCGACATTGCGGTGGACTTTCGCAACGACACGACCAAAGAAATTTGGCTGCCGCGCCTGAAAGGGATTTCTGTGGTCATCAATGCGGTAGGTCTGCTGCGCGATAGCCCGCAAAATTCTATGCAAAAATTGCATGCCGAAACTCCGGCGGCAATCTTTGCGGCTTGTGCAGAATCCCATGTCGAGCGGGTGATCCAGCTGTCCGCGCTAGGGGTGGATAGTGGCATCCAAGCGACGTATTTTTCCACACGCCTGTCGGCAGAACATGCCCTCCAGAAATTACCCGCGCCACTGCGCTGGCTGTGTCTGCGACCCTCTGTGATTTATGGTGATGATGGAGCGAGTGCGCAGATGTTTCGGTTACAGGCAAAACTGCCAGTCCACGCCTTGCCTATGGGTGGGCGGCAGCAATTGCAACCGGTGCATATCAATGACATTTGCGCGGTGGTTGCGCTATGGCTGGCTGATCCAAACGCGGTCAATCAGACCGTTGCAGCGGTGGGCGCAGAAGCGACTGACATGCGCGGAATGCTGGACAGCTACCGCCAACAAATGGGGCTGCGACCCGCGTGGCATTTCTCAGTCCCAGCACCGCTAGTACAACTAGTTGCGTGTATCGGTGATTTCATTCCTGCCAGCCCGCTATGCAGCGAAACACTGACCATGCTGTGTGCCGGAAATGTTGCAGATGCAGCCGAATTTACCAAGCTGCTCGGACGCGCCCCAAGAAGCTATCGTGAGTTCATCGAATAAGCTCGAACGCTACTATGCGCGCCATTGATCTTCTGTTAACCCGTGCTGTACTCGCAATCGTTTGGGTTGTGACGGGGATATTATCGCTAGGCATTTTTCCGCAACAAGAAAGTTTGGCCCTACTTGAGCCAGTCGGTTTACAGGGTGAAGTCGCGCTGGTTATGCTTTACGGTTCTGCCTCTCTGGATATTTTGCTAGGCATCCTGTCCTTGACCAAACCATCACGCATGCTTTGGCGAGTGCAAGCGACGCTGGTTGTGGCCTACAGCATAATCATCGCTTTGTACTTACCTCAGTATTGGCTGCACCCGTTTGGCCCGATGCTGAAGAACCTGCCCATCCTGCTGTTGCTTTGGCTATTACACCAACACGGGAAGAAAACATCATGAGCATTTACCTTTTACTCAAGTGGATACATATTCTATCCAGCGTCCTCTTGGTCGGCGTGGGATTTGGCAGTGCGTTCTATTTGTATTTCATCAACCGCACACGCAACGTGGTTGCCATTGCCGAAGTCAGCAAGCTAGTCGTCAGAGCAGACTATTGGTTTACCGCCCCCGCTGTGGTCATCCAACCGCTAAGCGGATTTACGATGGTTGCCATGGCCGGCCATTCATACACGGAGGTCTGGTTGATCGGAACTTATACGCTGTTTGCCTTGGCGGGGGTGTGCTGGTTGCCAGTGGTTTGGATGCAAATTCAAATGGCAAAAATTGCGGCAGACAACATTAACAATCTTGAATTGCCAGAAATTTATTGGCGTTATACACGCACCTGGCAGAGACTTGGCATGATTGCTTTCCCCGCCATACTGATTGTTTATGCATTGATGGTGTTTAAACCCACCTGATGGGCGTCTCTATAAACCCGGATAGTTTATTAGAAAATTTAGTCACCTTCCCCCTTTGCAAAAGGGGGATCGAGGGGGATTTTTATATCTACGCGACGTTTTAATCCCCCTCACCCCCCTTTTTCAAAGGGGGGATTGCTCCGTTGTACCCAGCCTACTGATGCGAACCGACACAGAGCAGGCCGACCAATCCATATCGTTCAAGGCGGCAATCACATTCTTGCGCGCCTGATCTTTGTCATCCGGGGCAACGGCATCTTCCAGATCAAGGAAGACGATGTCAGCGCCTGCTGTCGGCGCTTTTTCAAGCATACGCAAATTGCTGCCGGGGACGGCCAATTCGCTACGGTGAAGCCTAGTTTTAACTGCCACTGGAATTTCTCCTTAACTATTAATTGTCTTGCGATTTGATTAATTAAATGGATGACCATTTTTTGGCTGCGCACTATACCACAGCAGCTGCTTACCATCCGCTTAGCATATTTCCCACAGCACCCGATAGCGGGCTAGCAATTGCATGGTGAAAGGCTTTGTGTTTACTCAGCTTTTAAACGGAGTAAGTGGGGTTTTTGCCTAAATTACTGTACTTTTGGAGCGCGCCCAGCTTTACCCATTTTCTGATGGGTGACTCGATGCATAACTACCACTCACGATAAGGAATTCCGTTTAAGCCCTCATCTTCATTCAGCGAGTAAACATCAAACACATCATCGCCATCTTGTGGGTCATCGGGTGGGCTGTCATAGCTGCGCTTGCCCCAGGTTTCCTCAGGCGTGGCCTGGCTATCACTCGACATAGGATCGCGCGGCAGGCGACGCAAGAAGTATATTTTTTTTCCTTCGGGGCTCTTGGCATCTTTCACCCCTTCCACCAAGGCCTTCAGTTCTGGCGGATAGCCAGTTTCACCTAGTTTTTTTTCGATACGCCCTTCATCCCACACCTGTTTATAGGCATCAATCGCATCACGAATTTGGCGTAAAGAATGTCGTAGATCCTCCTCCTTGCTGCGTTTTGCCGTGACCTCGGCCAGCGGAAAGGCGACCGTTGCTAACAGGGAAACGATGGCAACTGTCACCATCAATTCGATCAGGGTGAAACCCGTGCGCTTCACCATTTATATCTGCTCATACTGGAATGAAAGGTAAAAATTAACCTGTCCGGCCAAAAGATAGCGTTTGCTTAATATTGAGCGGCAGATAAGTAAATACCACCTGATCGTTATCTATCTGATCTACTCGATAGTTATTATCCAATACCGTGTTAATTTTTACACTGTAGCTCTGGTCAGCCTTGGATAAAAACAGAGTCGTGTTGTCGCTCTCTACCATGCGCCCCAAAAATGCAAAGGGTAGGGCTGGGGCGGTCGGCGCGGGCGGGGGAGGAGGTGGCGCAAGAGGAAGTGCGCGCGGCTTGGGCACATAGAGTGCAAAAGGATCGGCTTTCGGCGCCTTGAATTTTCGTCGTATCAGGCCATCCACATTCAGATCCATCGCGTTGCGGCGATCGGCCGCTTGCTGCTCTCCCGATCTATTTGAGGCAAGCGCTGGCGAAGAGGCCACCTCAACTACCGCCACGCTGTTTCTGCCAAACAGAAAGCTAATCAGCCATAACGGCAATACGATCCCAAGCAGCACGGTGCGAATATTATTCCGATGTATTTTTTTCATGGTTGCTCCTATACAAGGTAAAGATAACTTCTGCTTCAACGGTGCTGATATTTGCTTGCTTGCGTTCAAACTTTATTTGATCCAAAGACAGGGTGGTTATTTCTTCCAGCACCTGTGCTGAAAAACTGCGTATTTGATTGTAACCCCCAAGCAGTGGGAGCGTGATCTGGTATTGCGTAATCCGCTCGCCCTTGTTGCGCACGACTTTGTAATTGCCCTTTTTTAATTCGAGACTATTGGCCTGCGCCAGATTATATATCTTGGCTAGATGGTCGGTGACTTCCTGATCGGGTGCGAAAAAATCATAGAATTTTTCCAGCATGGCGGTGGGTGAGCTGTTCGCCTGGCGCTGCATCTCCGCGCCCAAGGAGGTGCCCGGATCCTGTGATGCCACTTGTTCCCGCGCTAACGTGGCGCGCTCTTCCAGCGGAGTCAGTGCGGTATTGGATAGCAGCAGTCCTATCAGCAGCAACACCGCGCCGACCATGCCCTGCCAACCTAATTCATGGGCTAGATTATTTAATTTATTCATCATGGCAAAGCTCCCCAGCGCGCATTGATGGTAAAGGCAACGGGATACGAGGGATTCATGCCCGGCTTGATTTCATGTTGCAATAAATAAACGTCATGCAGTTGCTTGGATCGTCCCAGCCGCGCCACATAGGTCAACAAAGCCGACAGGTCGGCAGCCTCTCCGCGTAATTGCAATTTACCGGTTTTGGGATCAGGCTCTAAGGCAAGCAGCGCGACACGATCTATTTTTACCGTTTCCACAGCTTTGAACAAGTCGTCCCAAGGAATAGCGATTCTGGCGATAATTTCACGCGCAAGATCCATTTCGCCCGGGGTAAAAGACAACACACTATTCTGCTTGGCTTTTTTTTCTGCTGCTGCCCCGCTCTTAATAATCTTTTTTTCAAGGCCACCCAGTTCGCGTTGTAAGTTCAGGGTAGAAACGCCCATCTCGCCCCACAAGGCCACGGCGATCAACAACAATGCCCAGCCCACCCATTCATTTTGACGGCGGCGAGCATTAAAATCTAAGCTGAGTTTACGCATCAGGCTACTCCGCTCATGGCGATGGAATACTGTGGGTCAGCTTTTGGAGAATAACCTTGGCAGTCCGATAATTCCAGCCTGTGCAGGCGGTAGGAAGGCAGCGCGGATTCTTTGTGTGGTTCTGCACCAAATAGAAATACCTCGCGACAGGAAGCCTCTTCGCCGCTGGCTAGATTTTCACGCTCCAACCATTCATGCAGTGTTGCCAGGTCGCCCCCATGGCGCAGCAGGACACGCTTCCATTGCCCGCTACGAAATAAAGCCAAGGTAAAACGCCCCGCTTCTGCCGCCACAAACCAGCCATCGCCGCGCGCCATGCTTTTGGCATAGCGATTAAAGCTCGTCATTAAATATGGTTGAATTGAATGCAGCTTGATACCCGCTTCAGTCATTGCTTGTTTCAACAATTCCAGCAAAGCACTATCTACTGCTGCCACCAAGCGCGATTCGCCTTTGCCGGATGGGCTTAAGCATAATGTCCATTTTTGAACTGCCGCGCCATAAATATTGGTCAGGCGATGGCTGGACAAGGCTAGTTGTTCTTCTTCATCTTTGAGCTCGGCATTCCACGGCAAGCAGTCATAGCGTACAAAATGGTTGGACAACACCACCGTGACATCCGCACTTTTCCATTCGCCGCCCAGCATAATTTGTTGCAGCTTGACCAATGCCGCTTGCCACAGCGGCTCACCCGCTTGAGGTAAGACAGCCTCTTGGCTTTTTGCCGTCACGCTTGGTCGCAAGCCTCGCGCCAAGCGCACCCACGCCACACTATGCGGCGAAAGTTCAACGCTAATTCGATCACGCCACAAAGGTAACACGGTTTATTTCCTCCAGTGTTGTTTCACCACGTTTTACCAGATCCAGCGCCGATTCACGCAAGAAGCGTGTGCCGTTGCGCTGTGCCGCTTCTTTGAGTTGGCGTATGGGCGCACGTCCGATAATCAGTTCGCGAATTTCATCATTGAGTGTCAGCAATTCCGAGATGGCTTTGCGACCCTTGTATCCGCTGCCGCGACATAGACCACAGCCGCGACCGCTCATAAAACGATATTGCTGCACTTCGTTATCCGACAAGCCCGAGGCCATGACTTCGGCGTGGTCAGGCGGCATCTCTTCTTTGCAATTCGGACAGTTCACGCGCACCAAACGCTGCGCTAGCACGGCATTCACTGCCGAGACAAAGCTGTAAGGATCAACACCCATGTGGATGAAGCGCCCGATCACATCGAACACATTGTTGGCGTGGACTGTGGTGAATACAAGATGGCCGGTGAGCGCGGCTTGTACAGCGATCTCGGCGGTCTCTGAATCGCGAACTTCGCCCACCATGATTTTGTCCGGGTCGTGGCGCAGTATGGAGCGCAAGCCACGGGCAAAGGTCAGCCCCTTTTTTTCGTTCACCGGAATTTGTAATACTCCGCTTAACTGATATTCGACCGGGTCTTCAATGGTTACAATTTTTTCGATGCCGCGATTGATTTCAGAAATCATGGCATACAAGGTAGTCGTCTTGCCGCTACCGGTAGGGCCGGTTACCAGCAACATGCCATACGGTTCTGCTGCCAGCCGCCGCAACTGAACCAGCACCTCGCCCTCATAACCCAGTGTATCCAGACGCAATCCCTGCAATTCATCCGACAGCGATTTCTTGTCCAAAATACGCAACACTGCATCTTCGCCAAAAATACTGGGCATGATGGACACGCGGAAATCTACTTCCCGCCCTTGCATCACCACCTTGAAACGGCCATCCTGCGGCGTTCTGCGTTCGGCAATATCGAGTTCAGCCAAAATTTTGATACGTGAAATTACTTGCTCGGCCGTCTCTACTACTTGCACATTGGCGATGGTTGCCAACACACCATCAATACGATATTTAATGGTCAGCCCATGCGCGCCGCTTTCCAGATGAATATCACTGGCACCCGTTTTAAGGGCATCGTATAAGGTGGAGTTGACTAACTTGATAACCGGGCTGGTATCTTCGCTGATGGCTTGCAACGACAGTTCTTCTGCATGACCACCGCGACCTGCACCGTCAGCGGCCTCGCCCTGTATGCTTTCCATGGCACGTAGGGTTTCCTCAAAGCTGGCCAGATAAGCAATAATGTCTGCCCGCTGTGCCAGATGCCAGACCACTGCCCCCCCCAGATGATCTTCACCCCAGGCCAATAAACCGGCGTTGAATGGGTCAGCGATAGCGGTCAGTAATTGACCTTCTTCGTCCAGAAAGGCAATACATTCACGGCGGACTGCTTCGGCATAGGGAATGATTTTGAATGCTGGCTGCATTTGTTGCATGTCAGCCAAAGTCAAAACCGGATAGTGGAAAGTGGCAGCCAGTTGCGCCACAAAATCATCGGACGGCAAACTCAGCGTCTCGTCCAGAACCTCCAGTACGCGCAGCCCTTGGCGAGTTGCATCGCTATAGGCCTTTGAAATGACACCTTGTGAAATCAATCCATTTTCCTCTGCTAAATGAGTGCCAGCCAAATTTGGTTAAGGGGCTTGTAACCGAGATTATACTGGTGAAACCCCATTATCCAGAAGAGCCTTGTTGAAGTGTGGCCGATTCTGCATCCGGGTGGCCGTCAAAAAACTTGACTCTGCGCTGGCCAGATATGCCAAAATACAGCCGCATTAAACGCAGCTTGAAAAATTTTAATTAACCCCACAAGGAGTCAAGCATGAAAAAATTACTGCCACTATTCTGCGCTTTGTTTTGTGTTACTCAACCCGTTCATGCTGCGAATATTTCTACTTTGGAAGCTTTGGCTCAGCCTGCGTTTAAGGCGCTATCCGAAGATTTAGGTTCGGCTTTAAGTTACAAGCCTGTTACTCCAGCCGAGCCGCTAGGCGTGACCGGATTTGATATAGGTCTGGTGGTAAGCAGTACCGACATGGGGAAAAGTGCAGCGGCATGGGGCACAGCCACGGGTGGCGATTCCATCAGCAAGCTGATTATTCCCAAGCTGCATATAGCTAAAGGTCTGCCTTTTGGTTTGGACGTTGCCGCGTTCTATTCCAAAATTCCGACTACCAATATTTCTCTGTTCGGCGCTGAATTGCGTTACTCCATCTGGGAAGGCGGCATTGCTATGCCAGCATTAGCCGTACGCGGGGCATACACCAAGCTCAGTGGCGTAGATCAATTGGCGCTGGATACCAAGAGTTTGGACATTTCCATTTCCAAGGGCTTTGCCATGTTCACTCCTTATGTGGGCGTGGGAAATGTTTGGGTAAATAGCACACCTAATGCGGGGACTTTAACCGATGAGAGTTTTACCCAGAGCAAGGTGTTCTTTGGCGGCAATCTGAATTTTGGTTTGTTCAACTTGGCGCTGGAGGGCGACAAAACCGGATCAGCCAAGTCAACTAGCTTGAAGATGGGTTTCCGTTTCTGATCGGTTTTTCTAGCAGAGGTAAAAGCCTGTATTTTATTTAACGAGGTATTCTGTAGCGGCTGATGCGGCGCAGCGTCGAGTTGGCTGCTATGGAATCATATCTAGGGTGTCCTTAGCATGAACCCTACCCTTCTTTCCGGGCTTAATCCCGAACAACTTGCAGCCGTCACGCTCCCCGAACAATCAGCATTGATACTGGCTGGCGCGGGCAGCGGCAAGACGCGGGTGCTGATTACGCGCATCGCCTATCTGGTCAGCACAGGCGTGGTTAATCCGCAGGAAATACTGGCGGTAACCTTCACTAACAAAGCCTCTAAAGAAATGTTGACGCGGCTCTCTGCCATGTTGACGATCAACATGCGCGGCATGTGGATGGGCACGTTTCACGGCTTGTGCAATCGCATGTTGCGCGCGCATTACCGCGAAGCCAATCTGCCGCAGACGTTCCAGATTCTGGACAGCGGCGATCAGCTTTCTGCGATCAAGCGTTTGATGAAGGCGATGAATGTGGATGATGAGAAATATCCTCCGCGCGAAATGCAAAATTTTATCAGTGGCAGCAAGGAGCAGGGTTTGCGCGCTCAAGAGGTGGAAGCCTATGACCCTTACACACGGCGCAAAGTAGAGGTGTTTGCTGAATACGACGCACAGTGTCAGCGCGAGGGCGTGGTGGATTTTTCCGAATTGCTGCTGCGTTGTTATGAACTGTTGTCGCGCAATACGGTGTTGCGCGAGCATTATCAGGCGCGCTTCAAACATATACTGGTGGATGAATTTCAGGATACCAACAAACTGCAATACCAATGGCTGAAGCTGTTGGCAGGCAACAGCAATTCACTGTTCGCTGTAGGCGATGACGACCAATCCATCTACGCTTTCCGTGGCGCGAATGTTGGCAATATGCAGCAATTGACGCACGATTTTCATGTGCGAAATGTGATTAAGCTGGAACAGAATTATCGTTCGCACGGCAACATTCTCGATGCAGCAAATGCGCTGATAAAAAACAATCGTAGCCGACTGGGCAAAAATTTATGGACGGCGGAAAACAAAGGCGAGCCGTTGCGCGTGTATGAAGCGCCAACTGATGCGGATGAGGCACGCTTCATTGTAGAAGAAATACAACAACTCCAGAGCGAAGGAGTGCGTCTGACGGAGATGGCGCTGCTGTACCGCTCCAACGCTCAATCACGGGTGTTGGAACACGCGCTGGTTTCCGCCGGGATGTCTTATCGGGTGTATGGCGGCTTACGCTTTTTTGAGCGGCAGGAAATCAAACATGCGCTGGCCTATCTGCGTCTGATGGAAAACAATGGCGACGACAACGCGCTGCTGCGCGTCATTAATTTCCCCACGCGCGGTATCGGTGCGCGCAGTGTGGAGCAAGTGCAAGCAGTTGCGAGGCAAAACAATACCTCGCTTTATGATGCGGCAGCGCGGGCGGGTGGCAAGGTCGCGGCGTTTGTGGCGCTGATTGAATTGTTGCGTAGTGCGACAAATGAATTGCCGCTCCCGGAAATTATGGAGCATGTGTTGCAGCACAGCGGCTTGATTCCACATTACCAAAGCGAGACGGGTGCCAAGCGGCGCGAAGCTGAGGAGCGCTTGGAAAACCTGAACGAATTGATTAATGCTGCAACACTGTTCGTGCATGAGAACGAAGACGACAGCCTGACCGCATTTCTCACGCACGCTTCGCTCGAAGCGGGCGAACATCAAGCAGGAGATTCGGAGGATGCTTTGCATCTAATGACCGTACACTCATCCAAGGGGCTGGAGTTTCACACGGTATTCATTACCGGGCTGGAAGAGGGGCTGTTCCCGCATCAGAACAGCAAGGCGGAAGATGGTCTGGATGAAGAGCGCCGCTTGATGTATGTAGCCATTACGCGCGCGCGGCGCAGGTTATATCTCAGCTTTGCCCAGAGCCGTATGCTGCACGGCCAGGTGAATTACAGTCTGGCATCCAGTTTTTTTCGTGAGTTGCCAGATGAGTTGCTGCATTGGATTACGCCCAGAATGGCGGCACGAAAATCATTCGAACCTTTGGCTAATTCGCCGACCCTCTCCCGCGCTACCGCGCACCCCTCTCCCGCAAGCGGGAGAGGGGTTGGGGGAGAGGGTCGTGATTCACCCTGGCGTATCGGCCAAGCAGTGTTGCACGCCAAATTCGGCGAAGGCATGATAGTTAATGTCGAAAGTAGTGGTACGGATGCGCGGGTACAAGTGAATTTCCGCAAGACGGGAACGAAGTGGCTGGCGCTGGAGTATGCCAAGCTGGCCGCATTGTAAAAAGTAGAGGGGCTACGCATTTTTGCTCAACCCCTCTCAAACAGCAGACTCAGATAAAGTAAAAGAGCGCTGCCTGATGCCTACCCTCATTGGGTGACAATATCACCCTTGAGCTTACCGACAATTTCGAACAACTCTTTTTGCTCAGACGCAGGAACCTTGAACTTGTTGAGCGTTTTCTGAAACATTTTGGTCATCACGCCCCACTCCTCCTCGGTAATATTAAGTTTTTCGTGAGACTCTTTCATTCCCTTTCCGGTATATTTACAGGGGCCGCCGGTGACTTCACAAACAAGCTGAGCAATCTGAAATTTCAAATAAGGTGCGGGTGAGCTTGTCCGCCTGGCATTAATTGCAGGGTTTTTATTCAGCGTTTTATTCGCCACCAGTTTATTGACAAAATAATCAACCACCACTGTGATGCCCTTTAGTCCGCCTAATCGCTCATAGAGCGATTTCTGAGCATCCATTTGCTGTGCTGATGCAAATGGGGCAAAAGTTGTAGCTAACATGAATGCTATTGTTGTAATTGCTATCTTGAAAGTCTTCATCTTTTACCCTGCGTAAGTTTGGAACCGACAATATTCCCTATGCTGTCACGGGTTCCGAGCATGACAACCCAACGAATAATCGCATTGTGCCGCAAGGAACTACTTCGCTTCCTTATGAGCTATTACACCTCGTGTTTTATAACTTCCCCACCTTCAATGGCAGCGTTATCAGCCTCACTCGGAAACAAATCACGATAAGCGGCATACATTGAAGTTATCAAAACTGGCACTAAAACCAACCATCCCAACATGATGGGGACGGAAGCCAAAATCGCAAACGGGATCAGCATGGAGGCATACAAGGTCAGCGGGATGATGTTGCTCAAACAGGCCTTAAAGCTCACCGACAGTGCGCGCAAGGGTGACATCTTGTGGAATACCACCAACATTGGAGCGAATTGCATGGCCATCAACAACGTCGAAAATAGCGTCATTCCCAACAGCAGCGAAATACCTGCATTCTGAATGGCTTGCGTAAATACAGTGGGATCTTGCGGTTGATGGCCTGCCATGATGATGTCCACCAACTCTTTTCCGCCGGTCACTGACATCACGCCCAGTATCAACAATTGACTGACTAAATTGATGCCGCCGAGCGAAATTAACTGTGCCGGATTGTTTTTCAACCCGGAGAAAAGATGCGCCAGCTCCAGTTCTTCACCATGCTCCAGTGCACGGCAACCCAACATAAAGCCGGCAAACAACGTGGGAAATAATATGGTCGCCAAGGGATCCCCAACTACTGCAATGGAAGCAATGCCGATGGTGCCCACTATGCATATTGTTCCCAACACGACCAGCAAAATCGGGCTTTTTTTGAAGAGCCAGTAGCCTTGTTTAATCCACAGCCAGCCGTTGTTGATATCTACTTTTCTTGCTTCCATAATCAATATTCCATTAATTGAAAAGCTGCGCTAAATTAGGATTACTATTCAGTTCAAGGATAGAATGCCGTAGCGAGAATGAAATTCTTCTTAATACAAAATTCGGAATGCCCCCGTTCTAAAAATGCGGCGGGCAGTATAATAATGCAGTAGCCTTGCACTAACGGCTACATACTACCAGCTAGAGAAAAAACATGAAATTATTAGTCATTGGTTCAGGTGGACGTGAACACGCCTTGGCTTGGCGCTTAGCGCAGGGCGTGCGTGTGCAAAAAGTTTTTGTCGCACCCGGCAATGCCGGCACTGAGCTGGAAGATGGCGTGGAAAATCTTGCTCTTACCCACATTCCTGACTTACTGGCTTTTGCCCAGAACGAGGAAATTCATTTTACCGTAGTCGGCCCTGAAGCTCCACTAGCGTCAGGTGTAGTAGATGCTTTCCGTGCTGCGGGGCAGAAAATTTTTGGCCCCACTCAAGCGGCAGCACAACTCGAATCGTCCAAGGATTTTGCCAAGGCGTTCATGTTGCGCCACCAAATTCCCACCGCAAGCTATCAGACTTTCAGCGACGTAGCAGCAGCGCGTGAATATGTAGAGAAGCAGGGCGCGCCCATCGTCATCAAGGCGGATGGCTTGGCCGCGGGTAAAGGCGTGGTGGTAGCAATGACGGTCGCAGAAGCGCATGGCGCGATTCACATGATGTTGTCTGATAACAAACTCGGCGATGCCGGTGCGCGCGTAGTGATCGAAGATTTTTTGCAAGGCGAAGAAGCCAGTTTCATGGTCATGGTAGATGGCAAGCATGTACTGCCCTTGGCCACCAGCCAGGATTACAAGCGATTGCTGGATGGTGACAAGGGGCCTAATACCGGCGGCATGGGCGCTTGTTCACCTGCGCCCGTAGTCACGCCGGAACTGCATGCGCGCGTACTGCGCGAAGTGATTTATCCGGTAGTGCAGGGCATGGAAAGCGAAGGACGCAACTACACCGGATTTTTATATGCCGGATTAATGATAGATGCTCAAGGCAAGTACAAGGTTCTGGAATTCAACTGCCGCATGGGTGACCCGGAAACCCAACCCATTATGCTGCGTCTGAAAAGTGATTTGTCAGTGTTGATGGAGCATGCTGTGGACGGCACGTTGGATAAAGTAGAGGCGGAGTGGGACAGGCGTGCTGCGCTGGGCGTGGTATTGGCTGCAGCTAACTATCCCGATACACCACGTAAAGGTGATGTCATTACTGGTTTACCGCCAGAAATCGAAGATGCGCATGTCTTTCATGCCGGCACCAGTATGCAAGATGGCAACGTGATCACAAATGGCGGGCGAGTATTATGTGTCACTGCGTTAGGTACGATGGTGAAAATGGCACAGAAGCGCGCATATGAAATTGCCGAGACCATACACTTCGATGGTCGCCAGATGCGGCATGACATTGGTTATCACGCAACTTCAGCAATCAGAAAATAGACTCAGCTATTAGTATTTAGCAATTGTGATTTCGGGGATTTAAAATTGGTACATCCCAGACACGGAATACAAAATACTATTACCCCGATTCCAGATAAAGCTATCACCAAAATTATAGCTCTCCATGCCGATTCGAAT
>JAYUTK010000064.1:0-2361 GCA_043755195.1 Gallionellaceae bacterium | reverse complement strand
CGACAAAAAAGCCTGTTTTGACGTCTATGAGACTTGGTTACAAGGTAAAAGCACAAGCGTTCCTAACCTGCTTTTAAGCGCCCTGCAATTTAACAATACCGATCTCAAAACAATAATCCAGCAAGCGAGCGAAGCCAGTGTGTCGTGGTCCGGTTTGCCGTGGGACAAGGTTATTGAGGCGCACGAAAAAGCCACCGCCAGTCTCATGCAAGGGCACGCCGACGAGCTCGGCCGTTTGATTGGCATGGTGGCCGGCCCCATCACTGCCACGCTGCGTAAAGCAGCGGAGAGCAAAACAATCTACTCAGGCCTGGTTGCCATGGGCGCTGCTACCAAACACCCCATCGTGCAAATTACTACCACGGGCAGCAAAAAAGCTTTCCGCGCTTTGCTGATCAAAGAACTGCTCAAACTAAGTGGCATGAATATGGCTAGTATAGGTGCCAACAAACTCAAAAAAGCCGTGGCCGATGAATTGCGTCGGCTCGAAATGCTTGGGGTGGACTTGCGGGGCACGCAAACCAATACCTGGCTGCTCATGATCGACCCGAGTGTGGTAAGGGACATGCCCGGAGGCCTTACACTAAAAGCCCAGGCAGAATGGCTGGCACGCTCGATTCAAACGCCCGAGAAGATCGAAGCCCTGAATTTAGGCAACCACCACACACGAATTGCCAACTGGACCGCCGCCAATCGCGGTGCGGTGCCATTAGCCTTTGGCATGCTGGGCGTGTTGGCTAACGCTGTCGCGTTTGCTGACATACTGGACAGCGACAGCAAGGCCCTCGCTAACACTAAAAACGAATCCCTGCAAAGAATTTACGCTCAGGGCGCACAATTGATCGGCGCTTTCACCAGCTCGATGGAGACGGCGCTATCTAGAATGTCAGTGATGACATTTACGGCGGCAGCTGGCGTAGTGTCTGCAACACGCTATATCTTGAACATTACAGGCAAAGTTTTAGGCGTTGGCGGGTCAGTTTTTATGGGGTTGATTGATATCTGGCGATCACAACAAGAGTTCAACGAAGGGAATAACCAGAGTGCTGCCGCATATTTTGTATCAGGTGTTTTGGGCATAGCCGCTACTATATTTCTCCTGATTGGCTGGACTGGATGGGGGCTCATCGTCGTGGCTCTCATGATTATTTGGGCGTTCATCATGCCAAATTTCATCGACAACAAACTCCAGGACTGGCTGGAGCGCTGTGACTTTGGCAAATTCGACAAGGACAAGCGTTACCCAGACATGGAAACGGAAAAACGGGAATTCAAGCTGGCTACGGCCTAAGGCGCTTAAAAAATGGAATACAGTGGTTTGATCCAAAAGTACAAAATCAATCGTCCGTTGATGAAAGAAGAGCATTCGCTACAACTCAGGCAAAAGCAAAAGCTGGATGTGGCGCCGCACTATGCCTTTTCGGTAATCAAACTCAACAGCACATACATGGAGCTAGCGGACAAATACTATGGCTGGCGGGGATTTTTAACACAGGGAATGTCTTTGGTTATATTGGTCTGCGCATACGGAATTGGAGGTTTCATTTACTCGCATATAGCCACCTGGGAAAAGTTTTATGACCAGCATTTCGAGAGAACGATTTTCGTTTTAATTGCCAGCGCCGTTTTACTTGGCTTACTTTTGGTTGCCGTATGGGGTTTGCGCAAAGAAGCCTTCCACCTCACCCACTTCCCTATCCGGCTTAATCGCAAAACCCGCATGGTGCATCTTTTTCGGCCCGATCGAAGCGGAACGATTCTGAGCGTGCCATGGGATGATGTGTTCTTTACCTTGAGCAGGGGCCAGGTGCTGGGACATTGGGACATACGGGGCCACGTACTGGATGTGGATAAGGTCACGGTAAAAGAAAGTTTCGCGCTGGGAATGCCTTGGGCTGACAAGGAAGTGTTGCTGCGTAACTGGGAATTCATGCGCCGCTATATGGAAGATGGCCCCCAAGGGATCATCGACTTTATTCCGTTGTACTGGCCGATAGCAACGAAACGGGAGCCCTGGATTGTTGGCCTGCAAAGGCTTCTACTTACCGTTTCCGGTAGCGTGGTTGGCCACACGATTTTGTTGCCATTTTTTGTCCTGTTCTCGTTCGGTCGCGTCATCGCAAACCACACTAGCAGCATTCCTGTATGGCCCGCCGAGATCGAAGCCACCTGCCCAATTGAACCGGGAGACCATTTTGAGCGTGATGAGCGAAACAATGTTGTTAACCGCATAGGCTGGCTGGTTTAATCGCGCTGTTAGGTTTTGCAGTCGTTGATCTTGCGTGAAACCCTATTCGGCGTAGCCCCAGACTGCCAGCCACAACTGGCTTTGCAGGAGCATGCCGACTGGGGGGCGAATGC
>JAYUTK010000063.1:0-14152 GCA_043755195.1 Gallionellaceae bacterium | reverse complement strand
GTAGGCCAGCTCGGCGGCGATCGGGCCCAGCACCTGGGCTCCGGCCTGGCTGACCTGGATCAGGCTGCTGCGTTTTTGAAAATCATACACGCCCAACGGTGAAGAAAAACGTGCCGTGCCGGAAGTAGGCAAAACGTGATTCGGTCCGGCGCAATAATCACCGAGCGCTTCCGATGTATAGCGCCCCATGAAAATCGCTCCAGCATGTTTCAGCCTGGGTAGCCAAGCCTGCGGGTCGTCCACCGACAATTCAAGATGCTCAGGTGCAATGCGATTGCTGATGCTGCACGCCTCATCCAGATCGGAGACATGAATCAGTGCGCCGCGATTTTCCAGTGCGGCTTTGATAATTTTTCGGCGCGGCATTTGCTCCAATAAGCGCTCAATACTTTGCGCCACAGCATTAATAAAATATGCATCCGGTGACAGCAAAATCGCCTGCGCTAACTCATCATGTTCGGCCTGTGAAAATAAATCCATGGCAATCCAATCTGGATTAGTTTGCCCATCGCAGATCACCAGAATTTCTGATGGGCCAGCCACCATGTCTATACCGACCTCGCCAAACACACGCCGCTTGGCTGCGGCCACATAGGCATTACCGGGGCCGACAATCTTATCTACTTTAGGAATGGTATCCGTACCATAAGCAAGCGCCGCAACTGCTTGCGCACCGCCTACAGTGAACACACGATCCACACCAACCAGATGTGCAGCTGCCAGCACCAAGGAGTTTTTTATTCCATCGGGTGTAGGCACTACCATGATGAGTTCACCCACACCGGCTACTTTTGCGGGTAACGCATTCATCAAAACAGAAGACGGATAAGCCGCCTTGCCGCCTGGCACATACAGTCCGACGCGATCCAGCGCCGTGATTTTCTGGCCAAGCACAGTACCATCCTCTTCGGTATAGCTCCACGAAGTTTGCAATTGTTTTTGATGATAAGCCGTCACGCGCTGCGCCGCTTGTTCCAACGCATTTCGTTGCGCGGCAGGCAAGCTGTCGAAAGCAGCACGCAACTCGGCGCGCGGCAACTCCAGCGATGCAGCATCGGCTATATTGAAACGATCAAAGCGCTGCGTATATTCCAGCACAGCCGCATCGCCACGCATACGCACATCGGCCAGAATAGCGGCCACGGTCGCATCCAACTGCGCATCTTGAGTTGCTTCAAATGCCAGCAGCGCACTCAGTTGCACATTGAAATCTGATTGCTTGCTGGACAGCCGCTTGATGTTCATGGTTTCACTGCTTTGGAGAAAGCATCCAGTATCGGCTGGATTACGTTGCGCTTCAATTTGAGCGCCGCCTGATTCACCACTAGGCGCGATGAAATTTCGGAAATTGCTTCGACTGCTTTCAAGTTATTGGCTTTTAATGTATTGCCGCTGCTGACCAGATCCACAATCGCATCAGACAGCCCGACCAGCGGCGCTAATTCCATCGAGCCATATAATTTAATCAGGTCAACATGCACGCCCTTGGCTGCGAAATGCTCGCGCGCCGCTTGCACATACTTGGTCGCCACACGCAGGCGCGCGCCCTGACGCACTGCCGACTCATAATCAAAATCCGTGCGTACTGCTACCATCATGCGGCAACGGGCAATATTCAAATCCAGCGGTTGGTACAAACCTGTGCCGCCATGCTCGTTGAGTACATCCTTGCCAGCGATGCCCATATCCGCAGCGCCATATTGCACGTAAGTCGGCACGTCGGAAGCGCGCACAATAATGAGCCGCACATCGGCACGACTGGTCGGCAAAATCAGTTTGCGCGAAGACTCCGGGTCTTCCAGCGGCGTGACGCCTGCCGCACCCAGCAATGGCAAAGTTTCTTCAAAGATGCGGCCTTTGGATAAAGCGATGGTGATAGTCATCGGACTAAAAAACTAATGAAAGACGCGCATTCTACCGTCAAACGTGGTGCAAGTTGAAATCGGATATGCTTTGTTTCGGCAGATTGCCTAGTCGTCGAAAATATAGCGTGTTTCGCTTACCATGCCGCCATGGAGGGGCGTGACCAGCTCGTAAATATCCGCCGCCGCATTCCAGGCCGATGCAGTTTGATTGACCTTGGCGGTCAGGCCAGCGGAGCATGCGAGCTGATCGTTGATGTTAGGCACGGTTGCTTTTCGTAAACAAATTGTTTATATTGCGGGCGTGATTAGAAACTTTGCTGACACCGAAACGGGGCGTTTATTTGCCGCAGGCAAGTCGCGCCGCCTGCCGCCGGAAATTTTGCGGCGGGCTGTCATGCGACTGACGCAACTGGATGCCGCCACCCGTGTCGAAGATTTACTCCTGCCACCCTCCAACCGTCTGGAAGCATTGAGTGGCAGACGTACCGGGCAATGGAGCATCCGCATCAATGACCAATGGCGCATATGCTTCCAATTTGCGGATGGCGATGCGTTGAACGTTGAAATCGTGGACTATCATTGAAGGAGTGACCCGCATGAAAACCAAATCTGCTGTAAATGGCCTGCCCCCGATCCACCCTGGCGATTTTCTGCGGGAAACGCTGGACGAATTAAACATAACGCAAGCCGCCTTTGCCGAGGCAATCGGGGTTTCCCCGATGCGCGTTTCCCACCTGCTCAAAGCTGACCGTCCCGTAACTGCCGAAATGGCATTGCGACTTGGCCGCGCCTTGGGTCAAACACCTCAGTATTGGCTGAACCTGCAAGCTGCCTATGATCTCAAAACCGCAAACACCACCTTTGGCAAACAACTGGCGACCGTAAAACAGCTTGTGCATGCTTAAACCCAGATTTTCCATTAGCATTCGTAGCGAGGGCGATCAAGAGGTTGAAGATGTGCGAAAAAAATCAAAAAATGTTCGGAGGGCGTAGTCACTCTACGTTGACAGAACATTTCTTGATTTTTTTCGTGTAGATTCGGCCTATTGGTCGTCCGCAGTAGAATGCTAATGGAAAATCTGGGTTAAATTGCCAAACCAGCAAAGGGGGTTATGGAACAGAACTTGAGCATGGGTGGCAAAAGCGATTCGGTCACGCCTTCGACGCGCTTACTGAATCAGAAGCTCGGTATCTTGTCCGCACCACGGATGCTGCAACCATCCGAGATCGCATTGCTGCGGCAGAGCAAACAGGAAATCGCCCGCAAGGTGGCGGGTAAATAGCCCCCATCATTCACCGCACCCACTGCAACTTCAGCTATCCCGGTAGTGCTCAGGCCGGTTTCATCGGTAATGGTGTATTCAAATTTGGCAATGCCGTTAAAGTTTTCATCCGGTGTAAAAATAATGTGGCCGGTTGCATCCAGAAAAGCACGTCCGTTCGTGCCCTGGCCCACTGCGGTAATGTGCAGCGCCGCTGCACCCACGACATTATTAAAATCGGGATCAAAATCATTGCCCAGCAGCAGCGAGGGATCAATGCGCAGATTGGTGTCTTCTTTGGCATTGCGAATAATCTCGCTGACCACGGTAGGCGCGTCGTTGACTGCGCTCAGCGTGATTTTGACTGTCCCGATTGCGCCGCCGCCGCATTAGGCAAGCAAGTGAAGATTGAATTGGCGGCGGCGTAGCAAGCGTTCGGCGGAACCGCGATGCGTTACGACAACGAAGCGGGCAAAGGTGATCCCCGTCATAATCCTAAAAACCGCAGTTGGCATGCTTCGACTTCGCGGCAAACCCCGCCGCTACGCTCAGCACGAACAGAAAATGAATTTCCTGTTGGGTGACAGGCCGTTCGCCCTGAGTAGCCCGCACAGCGGGAGTTATCGAAGGGTGGACATTGTTCAACTACGTTTTTTAGGATAATGGCAAAGTAGAAGCCGGATACGATTTTGTTTCAGCAGATCGGCTGGTCGCCGATTTTTTCGAGGATGTTTAATGAGTGGCGCGATGGGTACGGTAACGCGCCTTTGTTACGCCGGTCATGGAACATAGCCTCACCCAGCAACACATAATGCCAAGGCATGCTGACCTACCAATACGGCGCATATTCTCGAATCAGCGTAATGGGTCAAGATTACCCATTGGCAGCACGTATGCTAATGAAGCGGCAAAGCAGTCAGCCCAGTCAAGCATGGCTCCATGAAGCAATCCAGAAATCCCTCATTCACAGCTTTGTTTGTCAGCCTGCGTTTTTGACATAGTGCATAAAGTTCATCAACAGCCGAATACGGAAAGAACATGGTTTGCAAATCGTGGAACTGCGGCTCATTGGCTTCTTTCAAAACCTTGCCTCTGTCCTCGTCTGGGGCAACGATGACCCACCTAGTTTGGAACGGTGGTAACTGGTCTTTTAGTCTTTTCATACGCGCCAGTCCGGTAACAACACCCGTGCTGTGTTCAACTTCCATTACCGCAGGCATAAATTTCCCGTTCCTGAACCAGATGCAATCAATGTGAGTGGCTGCCTTGACGGCATCACCCCATGCCTTCATTAGATTCTCTTGCTCAAGACTTACTACGATACCGTCAAGTTCGCCAACCTTCTTATTACCATATGTAATTCCCTGGTCGTTGCGCGCGACCCATGTTCTGAATCCAAGTTGATGCCCGATTGCAACCAAAGCAATTTGGATTTGCAGATGCCGTCTTTGAACATTGATGTCAGTAATCCCTTGCGCAATTACATTTGGCATTTGCAACGCCTCATAGATTGCATTTGTGGATGGGATTTCAGAAATCACCACGTCGGTATCGAACTTTTCCAGCACGCCGTTTTTATGCAACGCGTCGGGTCGCCATACAAGATGCTTGTGGCCAGATTTAATTTCTTGAGTTGAGTTTTCTAACTCGATACGACCTGGTGTACACCAATAAAATTCAGGCGTATGCGCCATTAGTGTTTCTAAAACTGATCTAGTGTTGTAACTGCCAGCATAAACGCGATCAACATTTACGGGCGCATCTGGCTGGATTGCATTTGCTAGACGCCAAATCATCTTGGATGAGATGGATTCATTCTTTTTGCTGGTAAATCGCTTAATCATAATTGGCCCTTCAGGCATGGTAACGCTGACCACTTTAACCTTCCCTTTATTCTTTGGGCTGATGTACTCAAACCATTGGTTTTTTGGCAGATTGCTTATGGACTTCACTATGTTGCTTGCAGTTAATCTCATTTTTTAACACCTTTCAGAAACTCCAGCATGGTTAGCGCAAGACCGCGCGCTGCAAGAAATGGCACGCCGTTGCCAACTGTTTTGAACATATTGCTAAGCGTCATGTCGGGAGGAAGCTCAAACTCCTTTGGCAGTGATTGAATTGCCAATGCTTCTGCTACGGAGATACGGCGTGGCAGATAGGGATGGATATGCACCTCGTTATTTCCGTAAGCGGCTGTAGGAGAGTAACGCCAGCGGTGCAATCGCTTGTATGATTTCTTGCTGTCGTCTCCCTCATAGACAGTTTCAAATTTTGCCAGGCCAGCCCTGGGCTTGAATTGGTGAAGCGCGTTTGGATGATTCTCGACATCGTTCTTTCCAAACCAATGCTGAATAGTCAATTCCACAGGAATACGCTTCGGTTGAGATCGCCTTATTGCGATGGGTTGAGCATCAGGCCACGGGTAGCTTAATGCTTTACCTTCGGGGTGCAGCGTGTGTGAAAACCAATTGAATTTTTGCAGATTCTTTTTGGCCTGCAGCTGGCGGACACCGAAAAGAATAATGCGCTCGCGGTCTTGTGGTGCGCCGTATTCAATTGCATTGATTAGCCGCTCTGTGCAGCTATATCCTGCCTCATCGAGCCGGTGTTTTAGGCCGTCGAAAAACTGCCTGTGCCTTGTAGTACGATACAGTCCTTTTACATTCTCGAAAACGAAGAAATCAGGTTTCTGTTTGCAGATTAGATCAATGTAGATTTGAGATAACTTACCGTTCTCGCCATGCTGCCCGCGATTTTTTCCGCCGACGGAAAAATCGGGGCATGGCGGCCCTCCGATGAAACCAACAAGCCGTTTTTCTTTTTTTGTTGCGTTGACCAAACCGCTTAGACGTTTCTCTTCCTTGCCGGAAAGGCAGCTTTCAATATCGCCTTCAAAGTACCCGTGGAGCGGATGCGGCGTACCCATTTTTCGTCTTGAATGTTTGTAAGCATCAAGAAACGGCTTATGAACTTCATTGACATAGCCAATTTCATACCCTGCTTTCTCAAACCCCAAATCCAAAAAACCTGCCCCAGAAAAAAAAGAAAAAATTAATGGGGTATCACAGTTGCGCTTGATCTCCTTGCGGCCATTGGAGACGATTGCGGGGAGCTGTTCCAGCAGACTTTTGGTCATCGTTATTGGTTACGTTAGTTGCGTAACCAATAGTCTATCCTATGACTTGACTTTATTGTTGGTTACGTTGCCGCGATTACAACGCAGTAACGTAATGACATGAAAATGCCAAAACAAAAATTTGCCGAACGATTGCGTGCCGCAATGGAAAAAGCGGGCTACAAACCAGAAGCCGCAGTGCTGGAAAGAGAGTTTAACCAGCACTATTACGGCAAGGGGGTTACGTTGCACGGGGTAAACAAATGGCTAAAGGGGCAGTCCCTTCCTCGCCACGACAAAGTGATGGCTATAGCAAAATGGTTACGAATACCACCCGAAGAACTGACCTTCGGTCTGGAAATCAAACGACAGATCAAAGAGGAGCGCGCCCGATGGGACGACGGCATCGGCTACCAAGAACGGGAGATCATCGAGGCATTTCTTGCGTTGCCCGTACCCCAGCGCAAAATAGTGCGTGAGGTCATCCAGACTTTCGCCAAGGCGTTTCCGGCGGATGTCTCAGTAAAAGAAAACAAGCCGCGCAAGAAATGAAAGAACAACAGGGTCTAGCTTTGTAGCATAGCTCGTAGGTTGGGTCAGCGACGGGAGAGGATGCTTATTTCACGCGGCGAATATTCGCCCCAAGCTGCGACAGTTTAGCCTCGATATGCTCATAACCACGATCCAGATGGTAGATGCGGTCTATCACCGTTTCGCCCTGCGCCACCAGCCCGGCGATCACCAGACTTGCTGACGCGCGCAAATCAGTGGCCATCACCGTGGCACCTTCCAGTTGGGGCACGCCGCGCACCAGTGCGGTATTGCCCTCGACATCTATTTGCGCCCCGAGGCGACGCATTTCCTGCACATGCATGAAGCGGTTTTCAAAAATGGTTTCCACCATCATCGCACTGCCATCGGCAATGGCATTCAGCGCCATGAATTGCGCCTGCATGTCGGTGGGGAATGCTGGATACGGCGCGGTACGCAGGTTGACCGATTTGGGACGGCCGCTCATTTGCAGATGAATGCGGTCGCCCTCGACGCGGATTTTCGCACCGGCTTCAGTCAGTTTTTCCAGCACGGTATCGAGGATGTCAGCACGGGTATCGGTCAGCGTGATGCTGCCGCCGCTCGCCGCTGCCGCCACCAGAAACGTGCCGCTCTCGATGCGGTCCGGCATGATGCGATGGGATGCGCCGTGCAGTTTATCCACGCCGATGATGATGATGGTATCCGTGCCATCACCGGAAATTTTCGCGCCCATGGCGCGTAAACAATTCGCCAAATCTACTACTTCCGGTTCGTGTGCGGCGTTTTCCAGCACGGTTACGCCGTCGGCTAGGGTGGCGGCCATCATCAGGTTTTCTGTGCCGGTGACGCTGACGATGTCGAAGAAAATTCGCGCGCCCTTGAGTTTTTTGGCTTGAGCATGGATGTAACCATGCTCGATATGTATCTCTGCACCCATCGCTTGCAAGCCTTTGATGTGCAAATCAACCGGACGCGAACCAATGGCGCAACCGCCGGGCAGCGACACACGCGCCTCACCGAAGCGCGCCACCAACGGGCCCAGCACCAGCACGGCGGCGCGCATGGTCTTCACCATTTCGTAGGGGGCTTCCAGCTTATCTACTTGAGCACCACTCAAGGTCATCGTGCCGAGATCAACAGCTGCGGCTACGCCCATTTGTTGCAATAATTTTCGCATGGTCGCTACATCATGCAAGTCTGGCATATTGCTTAACTGCAACTCACCTTGTGTTAACAGGCTGGCGCACATGATGGGCAGCGCTGCATTTTTTGCGCCTGAGATGCGAACTTCACCGCGTAGCGGAGTACCGCCTTGTATTGCTAATTTTTGCATTGTTTATCCAAAATTCTTCACCACAGAGACACAGAGGCACAGAGAAAACCTTTGAGTCAGATGGTTGAGAACTGGTTTTCCTCTGTGTTCTCTGTGCCTCTGTGGTGCAATTGTTTTTCAGGTTTATTCTTATTTCTGCCACTCTTCAGGCGTAAATGTTTTCATGGACAGCGCATGAATTTCGTTACGCATTCTGTCCCCCAGGGTTTGATACACGCGCTGGTGGCGCTGTATGCGGCTCTTGCCCGCAAACTCTTCGCTCACTACCACCGCCTCAAAATGCGTACCGTCACCGCTGACCGTGAGGTAAGTATGGGTCATGCCCTGCTCGATGTTTTGCTGAATGCTCTCTGACGTAACCATTAGTGCCTCAATTTATAACCGGATTTCAATAATCCCAAGGTAAGCAGCACCAGCATCAGCAGGCATCCGCTCACCACCACCAAACTCATCCACGGGGAAACATCAGACAGCCCGAAAAATCCGTAACGGAAGCCGTCTATCATATAAAAAAATGGGTTGAAGCGCGACAACTGTTGCCAAAAAAGTGGCAACGAATGGATGGAATAAAATACGCCAGACAAAAAAGTCAGCGGCACGATAATGAAATTCTGGAAGCCGGCCAGTTGATCGAATTTTTCCGCCCAGATGCCCGCTATGATACCCAGAGAACCAAGCAAAGCGCTGCCCAGCACGGCAAACATTATTATCCATAACGGAGACTGCAACGGCGGCTGAGCGAACCACAGCGCCGCCAGATAAACACCTACGCCCACCACCAATCCGCGCACGACCGATGCCAGCGCATAAGCCAGAAAAAATTCCAAATAAGAAATCGGTGCCAGCAGCACAAACACAATGTTGCCGGTGATCTTGGACTGAATCAGGCTGGACGAGCTATTGGCAAACGCATTCTGCAACACCGACATCATCACCAGGCCGGGTATCAAAAAGGCGGTGTAACGCACCCCGGGATAAACCTCGACATGCTGCTCCAGCAAATGCGAAAAAATCAGCAGGTAAAGCAAGGAAGTCAGAATGGGCGATAGCAAAGTCTGGAAAGCCACTTTCTGTACGCGCAGCAATTCCTTGAGGAACAATGCGTAGAAACTTGCGCTCACGATTTCACCACCTGTAAAAATACTTCTTCCAAATCTGCTTGCTGCATGGTCATCTCTAACACCGTCACCCCAGCTACGCGCAACTCAGACAGCACTTGCTCCAATGCCTGATACGACGACAATGCCAGCAAGTAGTCCTGCTCCACTTGCTCGATTAACTGGGGCAATAGTGCCACAGGCAACGCAGATGAAAGTTTCAAACGCACACGGCAACCGGCGATGCTGTTGAGCAGATTCTGGGTACTGTCCAGCGCCACTACTCGACCGCTCTTAAGCATGGCGATACGGTTGCATAATGCTTCCGCCTCTTCCAGATAATGTGTGGTCAACAGCACAGTATGCCCGTCGCGATTCAGTTGCTGAATAAATTTCCACATGGATTGACGCAGTTCCACATCCACGCCGGCAGTCGGCTCGTCCAGCACAATGACTGGCGGTTTATGCACCAGCGCCTGCGCCACCAGCACGCGGCGCTTCATGCCGCCAGACAAGCGGCGCATATTGGTGTTGGCCTTATCGGTCAGATCCAGATGGTGCATGATCTCGTCTATCCAGCCATCGTTGTGTCGAACACCAAAGTAGCCAGATTGAAAACGCAGTGCTTCACGCACGGTAAAAAATGGATCGAACACCAGTTCCTGCGGAACGACACCCAACAAGCGACGGCTGGAGCGGTATTGTTTAACCACGTCATGGCCGAGCACAAATAGCTGTCCGTCATCCGGCAACGCCAATCCAGCCAGCAAGTTAATCAGCGTGGTTTTACCCGCGCCATTGGGGCCGAGCAGACCGAAAAATTCGCCCTGCTCGATGCGTAAATCCACACCGTCTAATGCCTGAAGATTGCCGAAACGCTTGCGCGCTTGGCGTATGTCAATAGCAGGAAACATAAGGGGGAAAGCAGATAATCAAACTGACGCAGCGTTATCGTGACAGAGCGGCAACAACTCCGCTACATCGTACAAGCGCGCCAGACTCAATAAATTTTCAGGGACATGGACGAAGCTAAGAATCACTTTGTTACGTTGCGCCTCGCGCAACCACAGCAACATCAAACTGACCGCAGAGGAATCCACTGCTTCGACTTGCTGCAAATCAATCACTAGATCAGTTTTCCCCGCCGCTTGCGTAACTAGGCCAACCAGCGATGCAACTGTGTTGACCGTTAAATTACCCGACACGGGTAAATGACCTTCAACCTGACCGCTCACTTGCTACTCGCCTTGGTTAAACCAGATGCGGCAGCTACACGGTTTTTTTCCTCTAGCGTTTTAATCAAGCCGTCTATGCCGTCCTTCTGTATTTGCTCGGAAAAAGTGCTGCGATAACTGGTGACCAGGCTGACACCTTCAACGATCAAGTCATACACCTTCCAGCCATCAGCCGTTTTTTCCATGTCGTAGTCAACTGGAATGGAGGGTGTACCCGGCTTCACGATCACCGTCTTGACTGTCACTTCGGTAGCATCTTTCGCCATCTTCAACGGCTTGGTCTGCACCGCTTGATCGCGGTAGGCGGAAAACGCCTTGGTGTAGGTGCGTACCAGCATGTTGCGAAATTCGGTCTCCAACGATTTTTTTTGCTGCTCGGTCGCAGCGCGCCAATGTTTGCCCACAGCCAGTCGGGTCATGCGGGTAAAATTAAAATGCGGCAGCACTTTGGCATCCACCAACTCGAGCACCCGCTTTTGATTGCCAGCCTGAATATCTTTATCTTGCCTGACGATGTCCAGCACTTCCTGCGCCGTGCTTTTAATCAGCACGTCCGGCTCTATTAAACCTGCATACACCGGAATCGACAAGCCAGCCAGTAACGCACCTAAGCACAAAATTTTCCGCATAAAGTTCACCCTGAATTTTTATTGAGGACTGTCAGCCTTGCTGTATAAAAACTTGCCGATCAAGTCTTCCAGTACCACCGCCGATTGCGTCTGCTTAAGCACTTCGCCGGTCTTCAGCAACTCGGTATCACCGCCCGGAATCAGGCCGATGTATTGCTCGCCCAGCAATCCCGCAGTCAGGATGTTAGCAAAGGTGTCTTTGGGAAACTGGTAACGCTGATCGATGCTCATCGTGACCTTGGCCTCATAGCGCTCTGTGTCCAACGTGATCGTAGTTACCCGCCCGACCAGTACGCCAGCGCTCTTAATGGAAGCCTGCGGCTTAAGGCCGCCGATGTTGGAAAAATAAGCGTCTAACTGATAGGTCGCACCGCCGTTGTAGGTGCTCAGATTTCCCACCTTCATCGCCAACACCACCAGTGCTGCGATACCCGCCACAACAAATGCGCCCACCCATAAATCCAGTGTCGTGCGTTCCATGCTAATTCCCCCGAAACATAAATGCGGTCAAAATAAAATCTAAAATTAAAATCGCCAGCGACGATTGCACCACAGTGCGCGTGGTCGCTCCCGACACACCCTCTGCTGTCGGTGGTGCATCATACCCCTCGAACAGGGCAATAGCGGTGACCGCCACGCCAAATACCAGACTCTTGAGCACACCGTTCAATATATCATGCTGAAAATCTACCGCCGATTGCATCTGCGACCAAAAGGAACCTTCGTCCACGCCAATCAGCACCACGCCCACTACATATCCACCGAATACCCCCATAGCGGAAAATATGGCAGTCAGCAAAGGCAGGGAAATCACCCCCGCCCAGAAGCGCGTCGCCACCACGCGCGCGATCGGATTAACTGCCATCATTTCATGGCCGATATTTGTTCCGTGGCTTTCATCAGGCCGATTTCGGCAGTCATGGCCGAACCGGCGCGACTGGCAAACAACAGCGCTGCCAGCACCGGCCCCAACTCGCGCACCAAACTCAAGGCGACCAATGAACCTAATGCAGATTCAGAACCATAGCGCTTGAGCGTCTCATAGCCCTGCAAACCCAGTACCATTCCGACAAACATGCCAGCCACTACAATGATAATGAGCGACATCACTCCGCTGGAAAATAATTCCTTTACCGTCAGGCGGAATCGTCGAAAGCTGGTGCCAGAGTGAACCAGTATCATCAGAAAAAAACGTGCGGCATAGCCAGCTCGCCATACTGCATTCACAGTACGGTTTCCGATGACTCTCAGGCTTTCAGTGATCTGCATAATCAGTTCCGCACTTGCAAGTCTTGTGCATAATTGGATGCCGGGTAATGGAACGGCACAGGGCCATCCATTTCGCCATGCACAAATTGACGCACGAACGGTTTTTCCGAAGCTCGAATTTCATCCGGTGTACCCTCGGCCACAATCACCCCTTCGGAAATAAAGTAAATGTAGTCCACAATCTTGAGTGACTCTTGCACGTCATGCGTGACCACCACCGATGTCGCGCCCAGTGCATCGTTCAGGCGGCGGATCAACTGCCCAACTACAGTCAACGAAATCGGATCCAATCCGGCAAACGGCTCATCATATAAAATCAACATCGGATCCAGCGCCACCGTGCGCGCCAACGCCACGCGCCGCGCCATCCCACCGGATAGCTCGGCTGGCATCAAATGATGTGTGCCGCGCAAACCGACCGCATGCAGCTTCATCAGCACCAGATCGTGAATAATTTCTTCCGGCAGATTGGTATGTTCGCGCATCTGAAACGCAACATTGTCGAACACCGACATATCGGTGAACAAAGCTCCAAACTGGAATAACACACCCATCTTGCGGCGCATTTCATACAAGCCATTTTGATCCAGCTCATGGATCACCTGACCGTCAATTTTGACATAACCACTGTTTGGTTTAAGCGCGCCGCCGATTAGCCGGAACAAGGTGGTCTTGCCGCAGCCGCTGCCGCCCATGATGGCGATGACCTTGCCCTTAGGGAAGGTCATGTTTATGCCATTTAGGATGGGGCGGCTGTCATATGAAAAATTGACGTCGCGAACTTCAACCAGTGATAGTGAGGACACTTAATAAAATTATGCTTATTTGAAGGAGAGACATTCTAAACTACGCCACATACAAACCACAACTACACAGCTCAATACTACGCTGCTAATCAGAATTATTTCAGCACCTGTAACAAATTATTAAAGTCATCAGTCCACAAACGATCACCGGCACGCGTTTGAATAGCAGAGGTAGCTTCCCTAATGTAGGGTGAATCGAGAAATTCTTGATCATGGGTGAGCAGCGCCCAATTGCTGACGAATCTGCCGCTGCTCTCACTTTCTTGAATATGCGCCACGTGAATTTTGTATGCATCGGCCAGTTGTTGCACTACCGGTGCCAGATCAAGGTAGGCATTGGTCAGATGAAAAGCAATCACCCCACCTGGTTTCAGGTGTTGGAGGTACAAAGCAATTGCCTCGCTGGTCAATAGATGCAGAGGAATTGCGTCGCCAGAAAATGCGTCTACTACCAGCACATCAAATTGCTGATTGGGTTCACTCTCAAGGCTCAAACGTGCATCACCTAAAACTATTTCAATCTTTGCTGCGCTATCCTTAAGATAAGTAAATTCCTGCTGCGCAATTTGAATCACCTCCGGATTAATCTCATAAAATCGATAGGTGTCACCTAATTTTCCATAAGCTGCCATCGTTCCCACCCCTAGTCCGATAATGCCAACTCGCGTACCAGGCTGTTGGAATCCTTGTACAGCGCGACCTATACCGGATATGGGACGATAGTAAGTAGTCGGGGTATGGCGTTTGCTGCCATAGGGATATTGATTGCCATGCGCGGTTAGCCCATGCATCAACATACGTTGGGTAAGATTCACATTCGGCTGCGGGTATTCATACACACGCAACACGCCATAAAAATTTCGCGTAGTGAGCACGGAAAATTCAGCGAGCAAGGAAACCTTGTAAATTAAGCTGCCCAAGGTAAATAACAGTGCGCTAGTAACAACAATCAGAACTCTCAACTTTCTTTTGCGCACCTGAAACAGTGCTAAGGCAGCCAAACCAAC
>JAYUTK010000062.1:0-14381 GCA_043755195.1 Gallionellaceae bacterium | reverse complement strand
CCTTCATTAAAAATTCTTTTTAAAAGTGGCAAATTATTTTCTGCTTCCATGCCTACAACAAAAAAAACACCAGGCACTTTTTCTCTCTTTAAAATATCCAGTATCTGCGGCGTATATTCCGGGTCAGGGCCATCATCAAAAGTTAGTATTACCTGTTTGTGTACGTTACCATATTTTTGAATCACATATTTAGTGGGCAATTGAATATACTGCTGTTCGGCAATCATTCCTTCGGCACTGTCAATCTGCAGGTTAATTTTTCCGGGTTCAGGATTTGTTATAACATTTAATATTTCGCCATTACCAATGTAATCCGGTTTTTCTACAGTAGCCAGTACATTTTTTAATAAAGAAAAATCAAAAGGCTGTTGTTGCAAACTTTCATCTGTAAGGCTGCGGTTATAAAATGTAAATAGCCTGTCGTCCTCACTTCCCAATCTCCACAACGCGGTACCAGCTGTTCCATATTCATCGGCAAAGCGAATGGTATTAAAGTTGGTGGCAGCATCTGCAAAATATACGTTGTGCTTTACGCTGTTTGCATCGGTATAGCTGTAATTATTGTTGTAAGTGTTGTTATTAAAATCTATCGGGGCATTAAATTGTTTTGCATTAGCCAATGCCTGTTGATAAGTAACAGTTACACCTTCGTTGCCGCTGGCCCAATCGTACCCGTAACCTGCAATGCACACAATTAATTTTTTTGATGGTACTTCTTTTGCTGTTTCATCCAACACTTTTTCTATCCATTGCTGGCTGCTGATGGCACCGGGTACGCTGCTGCTGTAATGCTCATCATAAGCCATCAAAAACATATAATCGTTGTAAGCGGCCAGGGCAGTTACATTAAAATCATCGTTGGTGGGCATAATATCCTGCGTAACAATAAAGCCTTGTGGATGTAATTTTTCGTACAACTCTTTTTGAAATGCAATAATGGGTTCATCGCCTTTTTCTTTAAACTCTTCAAAATCTATATTGATGCCCTGTAACTGGTATTGCTTTAAGTATTTTACAATATCATTTATCAGTCTTTCTTTTTTTGCAGTATTATTGAGGATGCGGTGAATGATATTGCCATCAAATTCACCTTCGCCCAATTTTTCATTTATGATGACTTTTGCCACTGCAACAGCAGGGGGTTCGACCGACTATCTCACCGTGAATGCTACAACCTCTGTCACTGTCTCAGGCAGCGCGAGTTAAATACAAAAGTTAGCAAATAACATCGTAAAAAAGGGGGGCTTAAGGCCCCCCTTTTTTTAGCGCGCAAGTAATTCGGACTAGGTGCAATGTTCTTTGGGTCTAGAAAGGGGTTGCAATTTGCAATTTTTGCCCTACTTATGTACCCTGTACGTTCGTTAGTTCAGTGACCTTTTTCAAGGAGAAACAATTATGCAATACCCATCTATTTCGCAACCTATCGTGCTGGGGCTGGAACAAAACAAAGTGCTGCGCAACACTTATATGATGCTGGCGCTCACCATGATTCCCACCATCATTGGTGCCTTCGTTGGTTTATCAACCAATTTTTCGTTTATGGCTCAATTCCCTATCATGGCGCCGCTGCTGATGTTCGCAGTCATGATGGGGATGCTGTTTGCGGTTAGTGCGCTACGCAACAGTGTATGGGGCATAGCCATGTTGCTGGGCTTTACCTTTGTCGCGGGCGTGTTTCTAGGGCCAATATTGCAAACGGCGCTGCAATTGAGCAATGGCGCACAACTGGTGGGCATGGCGGCCGGCGGCACTGGGCTGATATTTTTTAGCCTAGCTACGCTGGCAACGGTGACCAAAAAAGATTTTAGCTTCATGGGCAAGTTCTTGTTCATCGGTTTGATCCTGTTGGTGGTCGCTTCGCTGGCCAATATCTTCTTGCAAATACCCGCCATGTCGCTGACCATCTCGGCCATTGCCGTGCTGATTTTCTCGGCCTACATTCTTTTCGACATCAGCCGCATCATTCACGGCGGTGAAACAAACTATGTGATGGCGACTATGTCGCTGTACTTGAGTATCTACAACATCTTTGTCAACCTGTTGAGCTTGTTGATGGCGTTCTCTGGCGAACGCGACTGATAGTTTTCAGCCTCAACTAAAAAAGGCGGCTATGTGCCGCCTTTTTTATTGACAGTCGAAAATGGGTCAATTACCCGCCACCAAAGCCGACAATTCGCTGGTACTAAACCCGGCTGCCCGTCTTGCTTCCAGGTTGAATGGCCCGCGCAGCGCCGGTGCCTGATAAGTTGCTGCCAGTGCGGCATAGGCCGCCACCGGCTCCAAGCCTCTCTCATCACAAACCCAGTTGTACCAGCGGTTACCAATCAACACATGGCCGATTTCGTCGGCCAAAATGATGTCCAGGATTTCAGCCGCTGCCATTTCTCCCGCCTGCGCCAGCTTGGCTCGTAACGGTGGCGTTGCATCCAGGCCACGCGCTTCCAGGGTGCGCGGAACAAGCGCAAGGCGCGCCAGAATATCGTCCTTTGTTTTTTCAGCCATGTCCCACAAGCCGTTGTGCGCGGCAAAACTGCCATAGGCATAACCCTTTGTAACCAAGTGATCTGCCAGCAGATTGAAATGCCGCGCCTCTTCAGAAGCAACTAGCAACCAGTCCTGATAATATTCACGGGGCATTTTTGGAAAACGCCAGATGGCATCCAGCGCCAGATTGATGGCATTAAATTCAATATGTGCCAGTGCGTGTATCAATGCCGCGCGGCCTTCCGCCGTACGCATAGAGCGGCGCGGCACAAGTTGGTGAGACACCAGCTCGGGCAGCGCTGGCCGACCCGGAATAGGGTGTGAGGTTGCCAGGACAGCCTCCATCTCCAGCCCAATCTCGCCTTCCTTATTTGCCTGTGCCAGGGCGATGACTCCAGCAGATTTGGCAATGTGATTCGGCTCGATTAGCCAGTGCAGGGCGGCGAGTCGAAGCTCCGTTGGAACTTTGGGGTACATATTATGGGCGAATGAATAGCGCGATAGATTCCACATGCGAAGTATGCGGAAACATATTCATCACACCGGCAGACTTAAGCACATATCCTTTGTGATGCACCAGCACCTCGGCATCTCGTGCCAGGGTAGCGGGATTGCACGAGACATACACAATGCGCTGCGGCGCATCTGCGCCCAAGGCTTTGACTAGCTCAAACGCGCCATCACGCGGCGGATCAATCAGCATCCGGTCAAAATGGCCTAGCTGAGCCAGCGTTGCTTCGCTCACCTCAAATAAATTCATCTCACGAAATTCAGTGTTGGCAGATAAGCCATTAAATTCGGCATTCTGCATTGCACGTTTAACCAGCGCCGCGCTTCCTTCTATCCCCACCACTTGTGCGCCACTGCGTGCGATGGGCAGGGTAAAGTTGCCCAGCCCACAAAATAAATCCACGATGCGTTCGCCCGGCTGCGGCTCTAACAAGCGCATGGCGCGGCTGACCATGACCCGATTCATATCCGAGTTAACCTGGGTAAATTCGGTCGGTGCAAACGGCATGGTGATGCCGAATTCCGGCAAGCTGTAAGTCAGCGGCGGCGCATCCAGCGGATAAAAAGGCACTACGGTTTCCGGCCCTTTGGTTTGCAACCAGAATTGAACTTTGTGCGTATCGGCGAACTCCTTGATCGCATCTTCGTCCGCAGGTGAAAGTGCTTGCAGGATGCGCAACACCAGCACATCCACATGATCGCCCACCGCCACTTCAATTTGCGGCAGTGCGTCGCGAGTTTTAAATTTTTCATTTAACTGGCCGAGCAATGGCAACAGCTTGGCGATCTTCGGTGTCAGCACTTCGCAATGCTGCATATCAGCAACATAGCCGCCTTGTTTTTCGCGAAAGCCGACCAAGGTCTTGCCCTTTTTTAACACATGGCGCACCGACAGCCGCGCACGCTGCCGGTAGCCCCACGGCTGTCCGTAAATTGGCGGCAGAATGGTCCCCGCATTGACTTTGCCGATGTGCCACAGATTGTCTTCCAGTATGCGTTGCTTGGCTGCGACCTGCGCGCGCGCATCCATATGCTGCATGGAACATCCGCCGCACACGCCAAAGTGTTTGCATTTGGGTTCTACGCGCATAAAAGTCGGCTGGATAATCTGGCCGATTTTCGCGAGTTCAAAACTGGGTTTTTTGCGATACGAAGAATAAGTCACGCGCTCGCCAGTCAGTGCGCCCTCGATGAAAATTACCTTGCCCTCCGCATGTGCAATTCCACGGCCTTCATAATCCAGTGATTCAATCATCACGCTGTTATCTTGTACGGTCTTTTCAGTCATCTCATCCAACTCTGTAATTTTATTTCCAGCTTAGCGCCCACTCGCCCCAACCCTGACTTTGCCAACGCCCAGCCGAGCAACACACCTGCACTATTGGCCAGCATGTCCATGTATTCAAAATAGCGGTAACCGGTCATACGCTGCAAAAATTCCATGCTGACACCCAAGGCGATCAAACAGAGTGCCAGCCGAATGCGGTGTGCCTGTTTTTGATAGATTTGGCAGAACCACAACATCAGCAGACCATAAGCCAGCGTATGTTCCAGATAGTCGGAGTACTGGAAATTAACGGGCTGCGGCGGATGCGGGATCAGTGAAAGATAGATAATAGTGGTGACCCATGCTCCACCCAGCGTCAACCAGGTTAGGCGTAATGTGGACATGGTTATATTTTTGATTCTGGCCAAGCGGCCAGATATTCTGCCCAATGCGGCTCGCTGGATTTGCTCAAGGTGCTGCGTACCAATTCACATTCTTTGTGGTAGCGCGCTGGCGAGAATTGACCGCGCATTAGCTGAAACCTTGCATACACCAGCCAGGTGTTCACTACATCGGTCTCGCAATAATTACGAATTTCATTCAGCTTGCCTTGTTGGTATGCTTCCCACACTCGGCTGCCATCCATGCCCAGCTTGCCGGGAAAGCCAATCAATTTGGCCAGGTCATCCAACGGCGCATTGGCGCGACCGGTGTACATGGCCAGCAAATCCATCAAATCAATATGGCGTGAGTGATAGCGGCTGATGTAGTTGTTCCACTTAAAATCTTTATCGTCCTCGCCCATGTCCCAGTAACGCGCACACTGCACACCGTTAATCAAGCCGCGATAGTGCAACACGGGCAGATCAAAGCCGCCGCCGTTCCATGACACTAGTTGCGGCGTGTATTTTTCGATGCCATCAAAAAAACGCTGTATGAGTACGCCTTCATCATCCTCAAGACTGCCCAAGGACCACACGCGAAAGCTATCGCCCTCGCGTAGCGCACAAGAAATGGCCGCCACTCGCTGCAAATGATGTGGCAAAAAATCGCTGCCGGTTTTCTGGCGACGCATCTGAAAAGCCATGTCTGCCACTTCAGAATCGCTCACCGCAGCATCGAGTGCATATAGCTGGCGCAGCCCGGCAATGTCAGGAATGGTTTCAATATCAAAAACAAGGATAGGTGCCATGACGTGGTAAGCCAGTAAATATCAGTTGGAATTGTACCCGATCACCTGCCGACATTTCCCCTTATATCCTGATAAACTGCGCGCAAATTTAGCGAAAGAATTTGCCATGTCACTCAATGCTGCCAGCGCCGCACAAAAGGCGCACACCCTGTCCGAAGCGCTGCCTTATATCCAGCGTTTTTTCGACAAGACCATCGTCATTAAATACGGCGGCAATGCCATGACCGATCCAGCCTTGCAGGAAGGTTTTGCGCGCGATGTGGTGCTGCTCAAGCTGGTCGGCATGAATCCAGTGATTGTTCACGGTGGTGGGCCGCAAATCAACGAGATGCTCAAGCGCGTTGGCAAACAAGGCGAGTTCGTGCAGGGTATGCGGGTCACTGACGAAGAGACCATGGATGTGGTCGAAATGGTGTTGGGCAAGGTTAACAAAGACATTGTGAACCTGATCAATCGCTATGGCGGCAAGGCGGTGGGGCTGACCGGACAGGATTCTGCGTTTATCCGTGCCGAAAAATTGATGCTGGAAAGTTCGACCGAGCCGGGCAAAATGCTGGATATTGGCCTAGTAGGAGAAATCCGCTTAATTGATCCGGCGATTATTACTTTTCTGGATTCTGGCGATTTCATTCCGGTCATCGCGCCTATTGGTGTGGGCACGGATGGCGAGACACTGAATATCAATGCGGATGTAGTGGCCGGTAAGTTGGCCGAAATATTAAAGGCCGAGAAATTGGTGCTGCTCACCAACACGCCCGGCGTACTGGATCAAGATGGAAAATTGCTGACCGGGCTGACGCCGAAGCAAATTGATGCGCTGGTGGCCGATGGCACACTGTCTGGCGGCATGCTGCCTAAAATAGCCTCGGCGCTGGATGCCGCGCGCGGCGGAGTCAAGTCCGTGCATATTATTGATGGCCGTGTGGGACATGCGCTGCTGTTGGAAATTTTAACGGATGAAGGTGTGGGGACGCTCATCAAGAGTAAATGAGTAGCGTCTGGATTTTTGATTTGGATAACACCTTGCATGATGCGAGACCGCATATTTTCCCGCACATCAACCGCAGCATGACAGCATATCTGCAACAGCATTTGCAATTGGATGAACAGACGGCGAATGAATTGCGTATGAGTTACTGGCAACGCTACGGCGCAACTTTGAGCGGCATGATGCAGCATCACGCTACCGATCCGGCGCATTTTTTATGGCATACCCACCAGTTCCCTGACCTGCCGCAAATGGTGTTACGGGTAACTCGTCTTCGCCATATATTGCAGCGGCTGCCGGGCAAGAAGCTGGTATTTTCCAACGCGCCACTAGATTATGTTAATGCCGTGCTGGCATTGTTAGGCATAGAGGATTTATTTGATGGCGTGTTTGCCATCGAGCATACGCGCTACCAGCCCAAGCCGCAGTTGGCGGGGTTTATGCGGCTGCTACGAAATTTTCGCTTGAATCCGGCACGCTGCATTATGGTGGAGGACAGCGCGGAAAATTTGCTGACAGCAAAGCGCTTGGGTATGCGTACGGTATGGGTGAATGAGACCAGCCGCTCACCGGCTTATGTTGATATAAAGATTCGTGATGTAATGCAGTTGCCGCGTGCATTATCACGGCTGATTTAATAGGGGAAGACATGGCCGCTAAAACAGGCGAACGTAAATTACAAATTCTGCAAACCGTGGCTGAAATGCTGGAGCAGCCCAAGAGTGAAAAAATTACTACGGCGGCCTTAGCTGCGCGCTTGGATATTTCAGAGGCGGCGCTGTATCGCCACTTCGCCAGCAAGGCGCAGATGTTTGAAGGATTAATCGAGTTCATAGAACAAACGGTATTCGGCTTGGTGAACAAAATCAGCGCGGAAGAAAGCAGTGGCCTCAAGCAGGCAGAAAATATTCTGGCCATGCTGCTAGCCTTCGCCAAAAAAAATCGCGGTATGACGCGGGTATTGATAGGCGATGCCTTGGTCAACGAAGATGCGCGTTTGCAACAGCGCATTAACCAACTGTTTGACCGGCTGGAAACCACGCTCAAACAATCCTTGCGTATTGCCGTTAGCCAGAACGAACTGGATAGCACGACTGATGCCGGAGCCCATGCCAATGCCTTGTTGTGCTATGTCATCGGACGCTGGCAGCAATTTGGCAAGAGTGGTTTCACGCGAGATCCGATGATACAGTGGCCGCAGCAGTGGGCAATTCTTTCAGGTAAGCAAATTTTATGATTCTTATTCTTTCTTCCAACACTGACCCGCAAGGCGCGGAATACCAGCGCCTGCTGGCGCATCTGGCTACTTTGCCGGGCATTCAGACACGTGTGCACATCGAGCGGGGCACTGAAAAAACGCTGACGGAAATTTATTTAATCGGCAATACCCAGGCGCTGAAAATTGAAGATATGCAAAGCCTGCCTTGTGTCGAGCGCGCTGTGCGCGTGTCGGAGGAATACCGCATTCTGGGTAGACATAAGGACGACCAGCGCCCGGCACATTTTGAATACAACGGTGTCCGTTTTGGACAGGATACGCTCAACGTATTTGCCGGACTGTGCGCAGTGGACAATCCTGAGCATGTCGAACGCATGTTAAAAGCCCTGCGTGATAACGGCCAGGTCTGCACGCGCATGGGCGCATACAAGCCGCGCACCAGCCCCTATGCTTTTCAAGGACACGGCAAAAATTGTTTGCCTTATGTGTTCGATTTGGCGGGCAAGTACGGCATCAAAGTCATCGCCATGGAAATCACCCACGAATCTCATCTCAACGAAATTCGCGCGGCATTGCATCAGACCGGCAACAGCACCGGCGTGATGTTGCAAATCGGCACACGCAACACGCAAAATTTTGAACTACTAAAAATTGTTGGTCGCCAAACCGAAATGCCTATCCTGCTCAAACGTGGCTTTGGTATTACCCTGGATGAATCGCTGAATGCCGCAGAATATCTTGCATCGGAAGGCAACCGCAATGTAGTGTTTGGCCTGCGCGGCATGAAGACCAACATGGGCGACCCGCATCGCAACTTTGTAGATTTTTCCCATGTACCCGTAGTAAAAAGGCTGACCCGTATGCCGGTGTGTATTGACCCCTCGCATTCGGTAGGCTCAAGACAAGCCTCACCGGATGGCATTCTCGACATGATGCACGTCACCGCACAAGGGATAGTGGCCGGAGCCAATATGGTGCTGGTGGACTTTCATCCCGCACCACCCAAAGCGCTGGTCGATGGGCCACAAGCGCTGCTGTTAAGCGAGTTGCCGTACTTTCTGGAAGATGTGCAAATCGCACGCGAAGCGTATCTTAAGCGTGTGGTCTTGCGTCAGCGACAAGCAAGTTTATAAAAAATCCGGGCTTGACCGCCGAACTATCGCACTATGAGTTTTCGTCCCACACCTCTTTAGCACTTTGGCTGCGCGGTTGCGCCAGGCCAAAGTGTTTATAGGCATTGGCCGTAGCAATACGTCCGCGCGAGGTGCGCTGCAAATAGCCCTGCTGGATCAGATACGGCTCAAGAACATCCTCTATGGTGTCGCGCTCTTCGCCGATTGCAGCGGCTAGATTATCCAGACCGACCGGGCCACCGCTAAATTTTTCAATAACAGTTAGCAATAATTTTCTGTCCATCACATCCAGCCCCAGCGCATCTACATCCAGCATGGTCAGCGCGGCATCCGCCACTTCGCGTGTGGCCTCGCCTTGGGCGCGCACCTCTGCATAATCGCGCACGCGACGTAATAGGCGATTGGCAATGCGCGGTGTGCCGCGTGAACGTCGGGCGATTTCCAGCGCACCTTCGGGCGAGATCGGCATTTCAAGCAAGCCAGAAGAACGAGTCACAATGCGCTGCAATTCAGGAGTGGTATAAAACTCCAGCCGGGCAACAATCCCGAAACGGTCACGTAGAGGATTGGTCAACATGCCTGCGCGTGTGGTCGCCCCGACCAAGGTAAACGGCGGCAGATCCAGCTTGACCGAACGCGCCGCCGGGCCTTCACCTATCATAATGTCTATTTGATAATCTTCCAGCGCGGGATAAAGAATTTCTTCCACCACTGGCGACAGCCGATGTATTTCGTCTATGAACAACACATCGTTTGGATCGAGGTTGGTCAGCAGCGCTGCTAGATCGCCCGCACGTTCTAGCACCGGGCCAGAAGTGTGCCGCAAATTCACGCCCATCTCGCGCGCGATAATGTGCGCCAGTGTGGTCTTACCCAATCCGGGCGGGCCGAACAGCAGGACATGATCGAGCGGCTCTTTGCGTTTACGCGCCGCCTCGATAAAAATTTCCATTTGGCCGCGGATTTTTTCCTGGCCCACATATTCGTCCAGATGTTTGGGCCGTAGCGCGCGTTCCAGCATCTCCTCCTGTTTGGACTCAGGAGTAGGGGTAATCAAACGCGGTTCGGCGGAAAGATCATCGTTGTGTATCATGGACACACCTGCTTGAACCACTCGACAAATTCAGGGGCATCGCGCACCGCATCCAGATCCTTGTCTCCGCTTAGGTGCACACAATCCGGCAAAACTCCTTGCGTTTGGCTGATCTGCAACCATTTCAAACAGCCCTGCACATCTGCACGTAGTCCGTAAATACAGGCCAGTGTGTACGCCACCATTTCTGGTGCATCACCGGAACTAGCAAGCAATAATTGTTCAGCTTGATTCAGCAAATTTGCCGCGATCTCTGGTTTTTCTTTCGCACATAATTTTGCATGTAAAAACAGATTGTTACCACGGTTATAGTCAGTTTTATGATAGTCGGGTTTGATACTTTGCGCCAACTGATATTTCTCCCTGGCCTGTTCCCTGAGTGCACGGGCGGCATCCGGTTCGGTTGTAGCCAATGCACTCGCCTCAGCCACTAGCGCAAGTGCCCAATTATGGGCCGCCTCGTGCATATTGGGTTTGAGGCTGAGTGCTTGTACATAATGCTTTCCTGCCAACCTCAACCAATGTAGTGTTTCAGCGCCTCGTGCACTGTTACCTAATTTAAGCGCCCAATATCCGGCGTTGAATTGTGCGCTCGCATCATCCTTGACGAGCTCAGCCAATGCACCCCAAAGTTTATAGGCTTTTGCCGCATCTTTAGCTTGGTCGGCAATAATCGCATCGGCGCGGAAACGCAAAAGGTAGTCGGATTCTTCGTCCTGTTTCACCTTCTTTACCGCATCATGAATTACATTATCACCTTCAGCAGTAGGTGTCCCGCTTTGAAAGTTCATTATGGCTTTTGCTGCTTCTGTTTCATGTTGACGTATTTTCTCTACGCTGCTCTTGGCATCCGCCAGTAGTTGCTTGATCTGCGTTATATCCTGCTCAATTATTTCCTTGTTCTTGCGCGCTATCAAGAACGGGAACAGCGTTCCAAAGAGAGCTATGATACCCACCATAATTCCAAGAGAAGTCAGCCACCAATCCACCTGTTCGCGCTGCCCATCCAGTTCAAGCATATAGTTTTGCCGGGTCGCATCTTCCAGTTCCTTGAGCCGCCCCTTGAGTTCCTGCACATCAGCATTACGCGCTGATTTTGCCGCTGCATTGCTCTCTGTTGGTTTCGATACGGGATGGCCTGCACCAGCGGCATCGCTGGAATATGATGGCGCAACCGCCCATGCAAGCAACCCGGCGAGCAGCAAAGGCTGCCCCACCCAGCGCAACAAACTAATAAGCAGTTTGTTCTTCATAGGAACAGCCCAATAGAAATGTTAAGGCTCAGAATCATGGTTTGAATAATAATTTTAGATAATCGCGCTTCTCAGTTCAAAAATAGCTCGACCGCAGCTACGTCAAATCTTCCATGTCGCAACCCAGTGCTGCCGCCAGCTTACCCAGCGTAGCAACGGTGGGACAGCTTTTTCCTGTCTCAATCTTGGACACGGCCGCCGAGCTAATACCGATCTTCGCCGCCAGCGAGCGCAGGGTGTAGCCACGATATTCACGCCACACTTTGAATGGATTCTCACCAGAGGTAAGCCGTGCCACAAACTCCATGGGCAGCGTTTCCTCGCCTGCACGAATCGCAGCCATCTGGCGTGTTGCGTCTGCAATGTCTTCACGCTCTTGGAGCCGCGCCATGAGGGCTTCCCATTCAGCCACAGGAACAACAACAAATGCCGCATGTCCGTTTTGTTTTATAGTTTGTGGTTTCATTTGTACACATCTCCACGTGGGGCAATTTTCAACACCAATACCAGCAACTCGCCGTTTTGTACGTCACATACAACACGCCAGCCACCGGCACGCAATCTCCAGAAATCCGTTCCTTCCAAACGCCTCCAGTCACCTTGATAAGTAGCCGGATTTTTAGCTATGTTCAACAACGCAACTTGAATCTTGCTGGCAGTTCCGCTTGGCATTTTGCGTAAGGCCTTAACCGATTGCTTGCTGTAGCGGATAGTGAACATGCGAATTATGATAACCAATGGTTAGCAACTCGTCAACCAAGCTTTATATTAAAGCAACGAAATAATGCGGGGTTCGGCAGAGAGGTTGTCGTTATGAATCATAGTGATCAATTTTTCTCACTGATTGTAATTTGAGCGTCATTAAAACAAACGAAAGTCAAAAGGGTATTTTCCGTGCGATTTGATTTTAATTTGTTTCGTGTCGCGATGAGCGGGGTTAATCAAATAATTTTTTGTATGGGGGACAATTGCGCTGGGTACGGCCAGCACAGCTGAACTCCCCCCCCTCAACCATTCACTCCCTAGCGCCCTGGTCAACTCCAACAGCCTGCGCCAATCTGGATCCAGACTCTCCTCATCAACCTCAACAATAGGGATACTATCCGCAACATCTATACGCAACAATTGGTACGAGTCCGGCAAGTAATCTGGGTCGTTAAGCTCCAGATGAACCAGAACTTCCAACAGCGCTGAGGCGGGTGAGCTGGCAGTGTAAACAACCGACGCGCCCGCATTATGCCAACGCGCAGACGCCCGCAGGCCGCCCTGGCCGGATAAATCCAGGTAGTTGCTGATGCGCCAAACAATCACGCAAAAAAGCCTTCGTCTATCTGCACCAAGGCTTCTTCAACCAAGCGGCCGCCCACCTCCGTGGCCAGCATTTCGATCGGGGTTTCCCCCTCGAAACGCTTCATCGGCTGACGCAACCAGGCCATCGCTTTATCCTTGTTGCCAAACACTGATTCTGTTTGCGCCACAATACGGGCCAGGCGCACCGCTCGATCTGATTCTTCGACCGTCAGGCTCTCTCCATTCGCTCGGCGATGGGCCAGTGTTCTGGGTGGGGCGATCATGTCTATCTCTTGCTTGGTCACCCCTTCAGCCAGCAGGCGATCAATCACACTAAGCGGAAGCCGATTGTGAACCAGCTTAACCACATCCATATCGCTGGTCATGCCACCCTGAACGAGCAACACAGAAAATAATGAACGCTCACTAAGCAGCCGTTGGTCGCGGGCAGTATAAAGCGCCTGCGGAGCTGCCACTTTATTCGCACCATGAACAACCGTTACAACTCTGGATATATTGGTTTGGGCGGCAGGTTTTTTGACTGCGGCTTTACCGCCTGATTTAACGGAAAGCAAGGGTTTGTTAGTTAACATGACGCACCTCGTTTTGGCAATTTGCCGATACATTACAGGCAAATTGCCAAAAACTCAAGCTTGTCCCGGATTTTCTTTGATCCCTTCATTCCCATTGATTCTTGATTTTAGTTCTATCGCGATGCGCCACTTCGAGCGACCGAACAGCTATCGAGCGTACAGTGCATTGAGTGTCGTTTTTTTGATCAAGCTTTGGTGCAAATAAAACCCCACCATCGCGGCTGGCGTATTTTCATCCATTGATGCGCGAAATTCTGTCAGCGGTAGGCTAAAGCGCTTGCGACAATTGCCGAAAAAGCGCGATGCCGACTGATGCCCACAATCATATGGTTCGTCTCTTTCAACAGAACAATGCTACCGCCTTTCCCATCCTTATTCGGATCAACCCTTCGACAACAATTTAAGTGCCTGGCGTATGCCATCCGAAACATTGCTGTCTTTTGACAATTGTTTTGCCGCCCAATCCGCCTCCTTGTCGTTGTAACCCAATGCCAGCAAGGCGTTGATGATGTCGCTGCCGTTTGATGAAGCAACCGCACCTTGAGTAACATTCACTCCGGCTACCACAAATTTCCCTTGCAACTCCAGCAGCAAACGCTCGGCGGTTTTTTTGCCGACACCGGGAATTTTGGTCAACCGCCCGGCTTCCTTGTTAGCTACGGCCACAGCAAGATCATGCAGACTCAGGCCTGACAGCACGGACAGTGCCAGCTTCGGCCCCACGCCGCTGATTTTGAGCAACTGGCGGAACGCCACGCGCTCATCATTGCTCAGAAACCCATACAACAAATGCGCATCCTCGCGCACGATGAGTTGCATATGCAACACCACTTTTTCGTGCAATGCGGGCAAATTATAAAACGTGCTCATCGGCACGTTCAATTCATAACCCACACCCTGCACGTCCAGCAAAATTTGCGGCGGGTTTTTTTCAAGCAATATTCCAGTCAGCCTGCCGATCATATCAACCTGCCCTTTTTCACGCGATACCCCGCCGTCGCCAACGTACCTAAGCCTTGCCCGCCATGCGCATGACAAATCGCGCAGGCCAGCGCATCGGCCGCATCACTACTGGGCTTGCCGGGCAATGCCAGCAAACGCATCACCATTTGTTGTACTTGTTCTTTGGCCGCTTTACCTTGCCCGACGACCGCCTGCTTGACTTGCAGTGCGGTGTATTCCGCGACCGATAAATCTGCGCTGACCAAAGCTGAAATCGCGGCACCGCGCGCTTGACCGAGCAATAAAGTGGACTGCGGATTGACGTTGACGAACACAATTTCGACGGCGGCTTGTTGCGGTTGATAGGTGCTGATGACTTCGGCGATGCCATCGAGCAGCGATTTGATACGCTGTGGC
>JAYUTK010000061.1:0-83411 GCA_043755195.1 Gallionellaceae bacterium | reverse complement strand
GTGATCGTGGCATCAATTGACAGGTAAAACTTGATGATGTTGCTGGACGTGGTATGGGTCGCGCCTTGATTCTTTTCGGTGTTGGTGATGGTGAAGCTGGTACCAACTTTCACGCTGGTCGCGGGTGTGCCGACCGCAGTCATCACCAGATCAACATCGCGCACGACAGAAATAGTGCCGCCCACCCGCCAGTTGTTGGTCTCAACAGTTTCAACCTGCAACCCTGTCGCATCTGCAATCGCGCCGATGTAGTACGTCCCCGATGCCACGATCGCCGGTATGGAAACGGTTGTGGTGGCGGTGCTGCTGGTCCCCGCTGTCAGCACGGATGCGGCCACGACTCTCTCCCCTATCAGCGTATCTGCTTTGGTAATAATGGCATCCGTTGACAGGTAAAACTGGATCAAATTACCAGCCGTCGCATTGGTCGTGCCCTGATTTTTTTCGGTGTGGGTGATGGTAAAGCTTCCCCCCGTATCCACACGGGTTGCCGTCGTGCCGACCCCGGTCATCACCAGATCAACATCGCGTATGACCGTAATGGTTGTATCTGCAGCCAGCGCATTGTTGGTTTCGTTGGTTTCAGCCTGCAATCCTGCCGTATCTGCTATTGCGCCGATGTAATACGTTCCCGGTGATACGGTCACTGGCACAGTGACAGTTGTTGTGGCGACGGGGCTGCTTGCCCCCGCTGTCAGCGCGGCCACTCCCTGCAGGCCTGTCAACGCAATATCGGCGCTGGTGATCGTGGCGTCCGTTGATAGGTAAAACCGGATGGTGTTACCACTGACCGTCATGCCGGTCGTACCCTGATTCTTTTCGGTATTGGTGATGGCGAAGCTGCTGCCGACATGCACACTGGTTGTGGTGGTGCTGACCGCAGTCATCACCAGATCAACATCGTGTACGACGGAAATGGCTACCCCCACCAGCGCGTTGTTGGTTTCAATGCTCTCACCCTGCATGTTTGTTGCATCTGCAATTGCTCCGATGTAATACGCTCCGGCTGGCACAGTCACCGGCATCGTGATGGTCGTCAACGCATCGCTGCTCGCTCCCGCCGCCAGCGCGGACACGGATTGTGATCCGATCAAGATATCAGCAGGGGTGATAATGGTGTCCGGCGACAGGTAAAAATTAACCCTATTGGAGTTGGCCGTCATGTCAACTTCGTTCTGATTTTTTTCGGTGCTGGAAATGGTGAAACTGGTGCCCACCTTCACACTGGTCGCAGCCGTGTTGACCGCAGTCATGACCAGATCCGCACCGCTTGTCACGTTTATGGTCACCGCCGCCGAGGTGGTAACTGCGTTCAAGTTGTCATAGGCCTTTGCCGCCAGGATATATTTGCCCAGCGCCACATTGTCCCAGTTATAGCGGTATGGCGCGGTCGTGGATGTCCCGAGCAAGGTCGTACCGACGTAAAACTCGACCTTGCTGATGTTGCCATCCGCGTCTGATGCATCCGCGCTGAGCACAATGTCATTGGTGCTTTTCTCATCTATTAACGTGACAGTTGCGCTGCCGGAGTTCGCCACATAAACATTATTGGTGGTCGGGTTAACAACGATAGCTCTTGGATTGATGCCAACCGCAACCGTGCGGGTGGTGTTGGTCGTGCCATTTATTATTGTGACAGTTGCACTGCCATAGTTCGCGACATAAATTTTGTTTTTAGTCGGGTTGACAGCAATAGCCATCGGGTTGACACCCACCGCAACCGTGCTGGCGGTGTTGGTCGCGCTGTCTATCACTGTAACGTTGTTGCTGCCGGAGTTTGCTACATAAATTTTATTGGTAGCCGGGTTGACAGCGAGGGCACTCGGGTTAACGCCAACCGCAACCGTGCTGGCGGTGTTGGTCGCGCCGTCTATCACCGTGACAGTTGCACTGCTGTAGTTCGCCACATAAATCTTGTTATTAGTCGGGTTGACAACGATGGCTCTCGGATTGCTGCCAACCGCAACCGTGCTGGTGGCGTGGGTTGCGCCATCTATCACCGTAACGCTGCCGCTGCTGTTCGCGACATAAATCTTGTTGGTGATCTGGTTGACAGCAATAGCTCTCGGATTGCTGCCAACCGCAACCGTGCTGGTGGCGTGGGTTGCGCCATCTATCACCGTAACGCTGCCGCTGCTGTTCGTGACATAAACCTTGTTGGTGATCTGGTTGACAACGATAGCGTTCGGATAGAAGCCAACCGTAACCGTGCTGGTGGCGTGGGTTGTGCCATCTATCACCGTAACGCTAGGATTGCCATCCCTCGCCACATAAATCTTGTTATTAGTCGAGTTGACAGCTATAGAGCTCAGATAGAAGACAACCGCAACCGTGCTGGGGGTATGGGTCGCGCCGTTTATCACCGTAACGCTGCCGCTGTCATGGTTCATTACATAGATTTTGTTGGTACTTGGGTTGACAGCAATATCGCTCGGATAGAAGCCAACCGCAACCGTGGGCAACGTCGCAGTCGTGGCCAACCTTGTGTAGGCCGCATTATTCGCCGGAGCGGTCAGATTCACAGTTGGCGTTGCATTGACAACAATAGTTTTGCCCAGCGCGTTGTTGGTGTTGTTGGTCTCAACGGCTTCAACCTGCAATCCTGTCGCATCTGCTATCGCGCCGATGTAATACGTTCCCGGCGTCACAGTCACTGGCACTGTGACGGTTGTTGTGGCGACAGCGCTGCTTATCCCCGCCGCCAGCGCCGCCACTTCTCGCGTCCCTATCAGCGCAATATCAGTGTGGGTAATCGTGGCATCCGTTGACAGATAGAACTGGATCGTATTGCTACCGACCGTCATTTTGGTTGTGCCTTGGTTCTTTTCTATGTTAGTGATAGCGAAATTGGCGCCAACAGGCACACTGGTTGCGAGAGTGCTGACCGCAGTCATCACCAGATCAACATTGCGTAATACTGTAATGGCTGTGGCTGATGCAAGCGCATTGTTAGTCTCGATGGTCTCGGGCTGTGTATTGTCTGCATCTGCAATCGCGCCGATGTAGTACGTCCCCGGCATCACCGTCACTGGCACGGTGACGGAGGTAATTGCAGCACTGATCGCCCCTGCCACCAGCGCGGCCACTGCCCGCGTTCCGGTTAGCGCAATATCGGTGTTGGTGATCGTGGCATCCGTTGACAGATAGAACTGGATCGTATTGCTGGCGACCGTAGTATTGGTTGTGCCCTGATTCTTTTCGGTGTTGGTGATGGCGAAGCTGGCGCCAACATGCACATTGGTTGCGGTGGCGCTCACAGCAGTCATCACCAGATCCACATTATTTATGACCACTATTGTTGCAACTGAAGCCCGCGCGTTATTAGTCTCATCGGATTCCATCTGCAATCCTGTCGCATCTGCAATCGCGCCGATGTAATACGTCCCGGATGCCACCGTCACCGGCACAGTGACAGTTGTAGTGGCAGCACTGATCGCCCCCGCCGCCAGCGCCGCCACTGCCCGCGTTCCGGTTAACGCAATATCGGTGTTGGTGATCGTGGCATCTGTTGACAGGTAAAACTTAACCGTGTTGCCGCTGACCGTCGTACCGGCCGAACCCTGATTTCTTTCGGTGTTGGTGATGGCGAAGCTGGTGCCAACATGCACACTGGTTGCGGTTGCGGTGGTGCTGACCGCAGTCATCACCAGATCAATATTATTGACTACTTTTACACTCACTGCCGCCGAGGTGGTGGCAGCGTTCAGGTTGTCATAGACCTTCGCAGTCAGGATATAACTGCCGGGCACCGCGTTGCTCCAGCTATAGTGGTACGGTGCGCTTGTGAATGTCCCCAGCAAGGTCGAGTTGGCGTAAAACTCGATCTTGCTGATGTTGCCATCTGCGTCTGCTGCGTCCGCGCTGAGCGTAATGACTGCGGGGGATAATGCCGATGCGATATAAACCGCATTGTTCACCGGAGCAGTCAGATTCACTTGCGGCGATGTATTGACGGTAATGACAACGGCTGCCGAGGTGGTGACTGTGCCCAAAAAATCTGTGGCCTGAACGGTAAGCTGGTGAGTGCCTGCCGGAGCGTTTTCCCAAACGTAACTGTAGGGTGCTGCTGTGCTGGTTCCCAGCAAAATACTGTTGTCGTAAAACTCAATTTTGCTGGTGGTGCCATCACTGTATGCCGCCGCCGAGATGATGATGTTCGCCGGAGTATTAAACACACTGTTGGCTGACGGCGCGGTGATGCTGGGAGCAGTGTCATCATTCAGGATAGTGCCTGCAACTTTATTGATGCCCAGTGTTGCGCCGATCGGGTTGCTCAGGACAATCGTGAAATCTTCCTTCTTCTCAAATTCCGCATCCCCTTGCACATTGATAATAAGCTCCTTGCTTGCCTGCCCGCCCACAAAATTAAGCGTCCCCGAAGGCAATAATCCACCGACAAAGTCAGCGGCATTAGCCGGGTTCGCGCCGATGCCAGCCACCGTCCAGGTTACGCTGGCAGCGTCTGGAATCATGCTGCTGCGGCTGACGATAAATTTGAATGGCGTGGCTCCGCCGTTACCCTCTACCTGATTAGCCGCGAGCGCCACTATATTCACAGACGCAGATAATGCCGCGTTCAACTGCGCCCCCGACACGACACCACGGGTCAGCCAGGTGATTAGCGCATTCCCTACCGAGTAGGTGGCTGTTCCTGCACTGATCGTGCCATTATTGGTTATTGTCATTGAATGCTGGGTATAGATGGCATTACCGGCACTGGCACTGCTGCCCAGAATAAATCCGTTATTAACCAAATTAATGCTGCTGCCATCCGGATACGCGCCGCTTACCTCAAACGCATAGCCCGCTGCGGTTGCCGCGTAAAGATAAACGCCAGAATTGATGGTGATAGTTGCCACCAAGGGACTGATCTGATTCCATCCATATGAAATTGCATCAGATCTCAGGCTGTAGCCCTTGGTGAGGGCAGTAATCGAGCGCGTAAAAATGAAAGCTTCCAGGTCGTCATTGTGTATCGACCCGGCAGCAGTGGCTATCCCTAATACGGCATTGGTCGGGCTGCTCAAGCTTACGGTGTAGCCTTCGTCCATCTCAGCCGTGCTGTCACCTTGGACGTAGATAGTGAAAATCTGGAAAACTTGTCCGGCATCAAAGTTCAGGATACCCATGGGCAACGATCCGCCAAAAAAGTCGGCGGTTGTGGCGGCCTGGGTTCCCCTGCCGCTAACCGCCCAGCTTACGCTGGAACCACCCGTGGTGTCACCATCTCGGCTAACCAGAAAAGTAAAGGCGGTTGCTCCATCGCTACCCTCGTTCTTAACAGCATCGAACGCGGCAACATGCGTGGTCGGCGGCACGGCAGGGGCTGGCGCTATCACGGGTGGCGGGGCTGGCAGTATATCCGGGGAGGTTGCCGTCACCTCGGAGCGGATCAACTGCCCGGTGAACCATTTGGTCAAGTTGGGCGGGGCATAGGTATTGACTATGGTTTTGCGGTAACCATCGTTGGTAATGGAATTTACCTCGGTGGCATTACCGTGGGCATCATATTGTGTAGTGGTGCCGACCTCAGTGACCAGTGTGCCACCGCTCAGGTCAAAAGTTTTCTCGACTGTGGCGGCCAGTGCGGGAAAGTGGTGCTTGCTACCGGTGGCCGTGGCGATAGGCAAGGCGGTGTCGGCATACGAGGTGAACTTCCAGCTATTGGCGACACTCTTCAGCAAATTACTATTAGCCTGGGTTTGGGTAAACGAAGTGGGCAAGCCCTGATAGGGATAATCCTGGCGGAATACCGTTGCGGTTTTGATGCCGGTCACCCTGTCGGTGACATTTAACTGGCGGAAGCCCATAAAGCCCCCACCCCGCAGATGAGACCTGGCACCGGCATAAGCATAATCCGTGCTGCGCAAGCCGCCTATGCCATCCGGCACAGTGGATGTGGCCACCACATACAGTGCTGCCTGAATGTCTAGATAGGGGTAAAGTGCGCCCGTGTATTTGGTATAAACCGTGTTGTCGGAGAGCGGCTTATAGCGCAACGAAGTGGTGGTGCCCAAACCGGTGGTTAGGGTTTGCACCAAATCATTGACGACCGGATTTTGCTCGCTGAACAATTTGTTAAGCGAAAAAACATTGGCATATCTTAAAATATCGGTCTTGCCATCGCCGTTAAAATCGCCCAGGGAATGACCATGCGTCTTGGTGCTGTGCGCCAGAATTTCAGTGCCCAGAGCCAAGCCCAAATACTTGTCAAATGTCCCATCGCCGCCGGATAGGAGCAGCAAATTGTTGGCTGGGGTATCGGAATACCTTAAAATATCGGACTTGCCATCGCCGTTAAAATCGCCCAAGGAATGGCCCAGTGTCCCAAGATTGTTTGCTATGCCCGGTATTGATGAATCGGTGAGTTCAAATGCTCCGTCCCCCCTAGACAAGTACAGTTTATTTTCCAGGGGGTCAGCCGCATACGCCAGCACGTCCGTTTTGCCATCGCCGTTAAAGTCACCCAGCGAATGGCCATATAATTTTGTCGGGCGAACCGCCAGAGAAGCACTTTTCAAGTTAAAACTCGTGGCCTCGGTGAACGCACCATTACCGTTTGACAGATACAGTTTGTTTATGGCTAGTGGGGGATCGATTTCGTATTTCAAAATATCGGTCTTGCCATCGCCGTTAAAATCACCCAGGGAATGACCCAGCGTCTTGGTGCTGTGCGCTAAGGGGGAGTCTATTAAATTTAAATTAAAACTCGCAGATTCTGCAAACGAGCCGTCGCCATTGGATAGATACAACCTGTTTTCCAGAGCATCATCCCCGTACTTCAGCACATCAGTTCTGCCATCGCCGTTAAAGTCGCCCAAGGAATGACCCAGCGTCTTGTTGCTGAACGCCAAGGGTGAGCCCTTTAAATTTAAATTCATGGACTCTGCAAATGATCCATCACCGTTGGATAAATAGAGCTTGTTCAGCAAAGAATTGTCCGCGTACTTCAAGATGTCGGTTCTGCCATCCCCGTTAAAATCACCCAAAGAATGACCCAGCGTCTTGTTGCTGTGCGCCAGAGGGGAGCCTGCCAAATTAAAATTCAGTGATTCTGCAAATGATCCATCAGCATTGGATAAATCGAGCTTGTTCAGCAAAGAATTGTCCGCGTACTTCAAGATGTCGGTTCTGCCGTCGCCGTTAAAATCACCCAAAGAATGGCCCAGCGTCTTGTTGCTGTGCGCCAAGGCGGAGCCTGCCAAATTGAAACCGCTGGTAGCGGCAAATGGATTCTTGCTGCTTTGCCACCCTAGCGTGGTCGCGGGCAAACAGGTGGTATCGGTTGATGCAATCGAACCATCGCATTCCTGGATGCTGGTTATACGCGAGCGTCCGGTAGCCGAGCTTAACTCATATTTCAAACGATATTCCTTGACCCGCACCAGTCCATTAATATCTGCATAAGTCTCCACATGCGTCAGTCGCATCGAATTTTTAATCAGGAATCCGCCCTGGTACAAGGGAGCAACGTCAGGTCTAACTTCGTAAACAAAGCGCACAGTATTACTTGATGGGGCGGCGGCATTAACATTGCTGGTATAGCTAATGCTGTTGGGGCGGAAGTCATAATTCAGATCGGAATTGTCTTCCACATAGTTAACCGAGAGCGTGTTGCCGGTCGCATCCGATATTTTATTGATCGCCCATACCCTGATAATTTGGGACGCGTCTCTGGCTTGAATAGCCGCATTGGCGGTATTTCCAAATTCCATGATTTGACCGCCCTTGGTCCACGCTTTAAACCAGGCGGGTCCACTGCCCGCTATTCCGTATGAGACAACCTTGGTAAAACTCTCGCGTTCGGTACGATACTCGGTGTTGTTGGCGCCATAAACGCCCGATACAGCCACCAAGCGTTGCCCATCCATACAAAAACGGTCGCCCGCGTTATAGTTGACGGTAACTTTCGCGCCATCTTGTATCAGGGTACGCCCACAGCGATAAATCGCAGATAATCCGCCCAGCGACCAGCCTACGCCCAGCAGTCCGTCGCCACCCTGGCTGGAATAATTCAGTGAAATGTTGGGTTCAATGCCCGCGATGCCTGGTGGAACTTCAATAGGAATGCTGAATGTGGCTGCACCGGTTTCATTGACTTTAAAGCCGACCGGTGTTTCAAAGCGTTCTGCTGCGAGACTGGTGGCGGGAAAAGCGAGCCATGCGCCGATAAGAAAGCTGAGCGTTGCTAAAACGATAGGCTTGTGCGCGTAGGCAGTGCGATGATGCACCATGATTGCTCCCCCTGTTCTGATTATTTATGGCTTGCCATAATCATAACCCATGTGCCGCGCAATAAGTTATCCAATAACAATATGGGGCATCTGGGTAAATGCAAAATTTCACTGGTTGTCAAAATTTGACCGGGTGTCAAAAGTTCACTGGGCAAGTGCGCCACTGCTATAATTCACCGCTATGACTACACATAACAACATATATCTACTGATGAAACTACTAGCCATCCGACTAGGTTGGCAAACTACGCCAACCAAGTCGTTGGTTATGCGCGATTCGGATGTGGGGTCGGGCAGCGCTCGCACTCCGAGGCCGCGTAGCGGCAAACTGATGTGTATGCTCCGGGCGTTGCGCTCCGGCCTCCCCCACCCCAAAACCGCTCGCTACGATCTCTGTCGCTATGACTAAAGCCCCCCTCGCCTCCCCGCGCGCGCTCGATTTAGCGCGTGAGGTTTTAAACATCGAAGCCGCCGCCGTACTCGCGCTCACCCAACGAATTGATGAAACCTTTCTGTGCGCGCTTAATATCATCTTGTCCTGCCACGGGCGTGTAATCGTCAGCGGTATGGGCAAATCAGGGCATATCGCACGCAAAATTGCCGCTACGCTGTCCAGCACCGGCACTCCCGCCTATTTTGTTCACCCTGCCGAGGCCAGCCACGGTGACCTGGGCATGATTACCGCGCAAGATGTGTTTATTGCCTTATCCTATTCTGGCGAAAGTCAGGAGCTCTTGACTATCGTGCCCGTCATTAAACGGCAAGGCGCAAAGCTAATCAGCTTGACCGGCAATCCGCAATCCAGCTTGGCACAGGCCTCCGATGCCCACCTCAATGGCGCAGTGGATAAGGAGGCTTGCCCGATGGGGCTGGCACCCACCACCAGCACCACGGCCGCGCTGGCTTTGGGTGATGCATTGGCGATGGCTCTGCTGGATGCCAAAGGGTTTGGTCAGGAAGATTTTGCTCGTTCGCATCCGGGTGGCAATTTGGGGCGGCGCTTGCTTACCCATGTGCGCGACATCATGCACAGCGGCAAGGCTATTCCGGCAGTAAGCGAACAGGCCACGCTGGCCGATGCTATTCTGGAAATGTCACGCAAAGGCTTGGGTATGACCGCCATCGTAAATGATAGCCAGCATGTGCTGGGAATTTACACCGACGGCGACTTGCGCCGGACACTGGAAAAGCGACTAGATTTTTCCACCACCCTGGTCAGCAGCGTGATGTCGCGCACACCGCGCAGCATAGACCCTAACGATCTCGCGGCAGAAGCGGTGCAAAGAATGGAGCAACACAAGATCAGCCAGATGTTGGTAGTGGATGCCGACAACAAGCTGGTGGGCGCGTTAAATATGCACGATTTATTGCGTGCCAAGGTGATTTAATGGTACCCGGGTCAATTTCAAACCAAGCAAAACCCATACGCCTAATCGCCTTTGATGTGGACGGCATTATGACCGACGGCGGCTTGTATTTATCGGATTCAGGCGAGGAATTCAAACGCTTCAATTCCTTGGATGGCCATGGTTTGAAAATGCTCAAGGCATCCGGGGTGGAGCTAGCCATCATCACCGGACGCACTTCGCGCTGCGTCGAAAATCGCGCGCACAATCTGGGCATCACCCATCTCTATCAAGGTGTCAGTAACAAGCTCGAAGTGATGCAAGCATTGCTTGCCAAACTCAAACTGTCGCCGGATGTCGCTGCTTTCATGGGCGATGATGTGGTTGATTTGCCGGTCATGCTGCGCGTTGGGCTGGCCATCAGTGTGCCCGATGCGCCGCAAGTGGTGCGCGACCGCGCCCACTATGTTACCCAGCGCGATGGCGGCCATGGTGCAGTGCGCGAAGCCTGCGAATTGTTGATGTCGGCACAAGGCACACTGGATGCACAACTTGCGCCCTATCTCAGATGAACCATATATCCCTGCTCGACCGTCTGCGCGCATGGTCTGCCCTGCTACCCCTGCTATTATTGTTGGCGGCGGCTTATTGGCTGAATCTGCAAGTGCAGCCCTTGCCTGCCAAAGCCGATCTTAACAATCGTCACGACCCGGATTTTATAGTCAACAATTTTTCAGCGACCACACTGAACGAGCAAGGCACTCCACGCTTTATGATTGCCGCTCAGAAAATGTTGCACTACCCGGATGATGACACCACCCTTCTTGAATCGCCACAATTGACCAGCCTTTTACCCGACCGCCCTGCCCTGTATGTCTCGGCCAGCAATGGCTCGATTTCTGGCAAGGGGGATGAAGTATTTCTGCGCGATGAGGTCAAGATTATTCGTGCCGCGAGCGGCCAATCCTATGGCAGAGGGCAAAGTGAACAGGTGTTTACCACTACTTACCTGCGCATCATTCCCGACCTTGATCTAGCTGACACCGACCAGGCGGTCACCCTGACCGATGCACACAACCGGATCAGTGCGGTTGGCATGCGTCTGGATAACAAGGCACGTATCATTCAATTACTCTCTCAAGTAACCAGCACACATGATGTCGCAAAAAAATAATCTGGCGCGTTGCTTATGTCCGGCTCTGACCTGGGCGTTGACCTGGGCGTTGACCTGGCATATACCGCTCAGCCATGCGGAGCGTGCCGACCGCAATCAACCGCTACACCTAGAAGCGCAACAAGTTAGCATAGACGATGCCAAGCAGATCAGCACTTTTGTCGGCAAAGTTCTGCTCACTCAAGGAACATTAACGATACGGGGCGATAAAATGGTGGTGCAGCAGAACCAAGAAGGCATGCAGCTTGGCACGACTACAGGACAGCCAGCGAGTTTCCGGCAAAAGCGCGAAGGGGTAGCAGAATATGTGGAAGGATATGCAGAGCGCATAGAATATGACAGCGCAAACACCAAAGTAGATTTATTTGGTCAGGCGCGCATACAGCGCGGACACGATGAAGTGCGCGGCGAACGTATTAGCTATAACTTTAAGACTGAAATTTTTCAGGCGCGCAGCGCTCTCGATCAAGGGACAGAGAGCGGCAGCAAAGGGCGGGTGCAAGTCATCATTCAGCCTAAAAATAATTCCTCTCCAATTGACAGCAACCCAAAAGAACCATACTCCCCCGCATCCACTCAGCCAGAAAGCGCCCCATGAATGAATTACGCGCCGTCTCACTGAACAAGCGTTACCGCTCGCGCACCGTGGTGCAGGATGTTTCCCTGTCGGTGCATAGCGGCGAGGTGGTCGGGCTGCTGGGACCAAATGGTGCGGGCAAGACCACTTGCTTCTACATGATAGTGGGGCTGGTGGCGGCGGATGGCGGAGATATTTTCATCGCACAGCAGAACATTACCCATCTCCCTATCCACCGCCGCGCGCGCTTGGGTCTGGGTTATCTGCCGCAGGAAGCCTCTATCTTCCGTCGCCTAACCGTGACTCAAAACATTCAAGCAGTACTGGAACTGCAAGGCTACACTGGCGCTGAAATCCAGACGCGATTGGATGAGCTACTGGAAGATCTGCACATTACCCACATCCGCAACAACCCTGCCATCAGCCTGTCCGGTGGGGAGCGACGGCGCGTCGAAATTGCGCGGGCGCTGGCCACCCAACCCAGCTTCATACTGCTGGATGAGCCCTTTGCCGGAGTAGATCCGATCGCCGTACTGGACATCCAGAAAATCATCCGCTTTCTCAAGGAGCGCGGCATAGGCGTACTGATTACCGACCATAACGTGCGCGAAACACTGGGTATCTGCGACCGCGCCTACATCATCAATGCTGGCTCGGTCATGGCAGAAGGCAAACCGGACGAAATCATCTATAATGAGGGCGTGAGAAAAGTATATCTCGGTGAGCACTTCAAACTATAGAGTCGCACAGACCCCCGGTCAGCTTATTATCGTGCAATGAAACCCTCCTTACATCTCAAACAATCCCAGCAACTGACGCTGACTCCGCAGTTGCAGCAAGCCATACGCCTGCTACAGCTTTCTACCTTGGAAATCAACCAGGAAGTTGAGCGCTTGCTGGAAGAAAATCCACTGCTTGAACGAACCGAGGACGCTGGGGTACAGACATTTACTCACGGCGAATTACCCTCCTCTCCCTCCACCCAGGAAGCTGCATCGGAAAGCCCTCCAGAAAACACCTCCAGCAATGATGAAGCATCACAACAAACGGATGATGAGTGGCAAAAAGAACAAGACTGGAACGACTCCTCCCCTTCTGCCACTCGAGCCTCAGACGACGATGAGGAAGATACACGCAGGGAAGTGGTGGCAGACAAACCCAGCCTGCGAGAACATCTAATCTGGCAACTCAGCATGAGCCAATTAGATATGCGCGATCGGGAAATCATCGGCCTGCTGATTGACGCTCTGGATGGCAACGGTTATCTGGCACAGCCACTGGAAGAGATTTTTGAAATGCTGCCACCAGAGCTAGACATTTCGCTGGACGATCTGGAAACTGCGCTGGTGCAATTGCAACATCTGGATTTGCCGGGCATCGCTGCGCGCAATCTGAGTGAGTGCCTATCCCTGCAAATTAAAGCCTTGCCTGAAGATACCCCGCACCGCGAACTGGCTTTGCGTCTGGTAGCGGATCATCTCAGCCTGTTGGGGGCACATGATTACACCAAACTGAAAAAGATTTTAAACTGCAACGATGCCGCGCTACGCGAAGTGCAATCTCTCATTACCCACCTCCAGCCGAGACCCGGCGCAGAATTTGAACAACGTGCCGCCGACTATGTTGTGCCCGATGTGGTGGTAGATCGTTACCGGGGAGTATGGCGAGTGCGCTTAAATCAGGAAGCCATGCCGCGCCTGCGCGTCAACCAGATGTATGCCAACATACTGCAACAGCGAGGCGGCAAAAGTGAGCAGCAACTGGCCGGACAACTACAGGAAGCGCGTTGGTTTATTAAAAATATTCAACAGCGTTTCGACACCATTTTGCGCGTTTCGCAAACTATCGTCGAACGACAACGCCATTTTTTTGAGTATGGCGATATTGCCATGCGACCCTTGGTATTACGCGAAATTGCAGAAGAACTGGAGCTGCACGAATCTACTATTTCGCGCGTGACCACACAAAAATTCATGCTCACTCCACGCGGCATTTATGAACTGAAATATTTCTTTGGCAGCGGCGTTTCAACCGAAAATGGTGGAACGTGCTCTTCCACCGCGATACGCGCACTGATCAAGCAACTGGTCAGCCAGGAAGATGCCCACCATCCTTTGAGCGACAGCCGTCTCGCCGAAATCCTTGCTCAACAAGGCATACAAGTTGCCCGTCGCACGGTGGCAAAATACCGGGATTTGCTGCACATCCTCCCGGTCAACCTTCGCAATTCACTTTAACCACTAAGGAGCAATCCATGAATCTAAATCTCAGCGCACGTCATCTGGAAATTACTCCTGCCATCCGTGAACATGTTCTCAACAAGCTGGATAAAATCAAGCGTCACTTCGACAAGGTGATAGATGTCAACGTCGTGCTTTCCGTAGATAAGCTGACGCAAAAAGCCGAGGCCAACTTGCACTTGAGCGGAAAGACAATTTTTGTGGAATGTGAGGATGCCAATCTATACACTGCCATTGACACCCTGATCGAAAAACTTGACCGGCAAATCCTCAAGCACAAGGAAAAACACACCGCGCGCCGCCATGACGAAACTGGAAATCACCCGGCGGCAGAACAAGAATAATAGTGCAGCGCCCGCTCTTATTTTCTTAACATAACTGAAATTTATGAACCTGATCAGCAAGGTTTTACCCCCTGAAAATGTCATACTGGATGCCGATTCCACCAGTAAAAAACGCATATTCGAACGGGTCGGGGTATTGTTCGAGAACAACCAGCATGTTGCGCGCAACCAAGTATTTGACAGCTTGTTTGCGCGCGAAAAACTGGGCTCCACAGGCCTGGGCCACGGCGTAGCTATCCCACATGGCCGCATCAAGGGTCTGCGGGATGCCATAGCTGTCTTTACCAAGACTCAAATTCCCATCCCTTTTGATGCACCCGATGGACAATCGGTTAATCTTATTTTCGCCTTGCTTGTTCCAGAACGCGCCACAGATTTACACCTGCAATTATTGGGTGAACTGGCACAAATGTTCAGCGACAAAACATTCCGTGAGCAATTGCAAAACAGCAATGACCAGGCAGTCATTCATCAGCTTTTTGTTAACTGGAAAGCGCAACCCTAGACATGGCGCAAATCAACATCCGGCAACTGTTCGACGACAAACAGGAACGCTTGGCGTTAACCTGGATTGCAGGTACGGAAGGCGTCGCAAAAATACTAGACAGTGAGCAGGTTAATACTTCCAACAAAGGATTGATCGGACACCTGAACCTGATCCACCCGAACTGGGTGCAGGTATTGAGTGGCACTGAACTCGAACACCTGTACGAATTATCGGCTAGCGCATTTGCACAAGCCCTCAAGCAGTTAGAAGAAAGCGGTTTGTTATGCCTGATTATCGCTGGCACAGAACAAATACCGCAGGGTCTAATAGACTTCGCCAACCGCACCCACACCCCCTTGTTCCGCTCACCCCTGCCCAGTGTGCATCTGATGTGGCTAGTGCGGCATTACATGGTCAAAGCGCTGGCCGAATCCACTACGCGCCATGGCGTTTTTCTTGACGTTCTGGGAGTCGGAGTTCTTATTACTGGAGACAGCGGCATCGGTAAGAGCGAGTTGGGACTGGAACTCATCACCCGTGGCAATGGATTGGTGGCCGATGATGTAACCGAGTTATACCGCGTCTCGCCCGAAACACTGGAGGGTCGCTGCCCGGAAATATTGCGCGACTTCCTGGAAGTACGCGGGCTGGGCATGCTTAACATCCGCACCATGTTCGGCGAAACCGCCGTGCGGCGCAAAAAAGGACTGAAGCTCATCGTCAACCTGCATCGCCCTCCAGGCGGTGATGTTTCTCAATTAGAGCGCCTGCCTATGCAGGCCAGCCATGAGGAAATACTGGGCGTCAAAATCAATACGGTCAGCATCCCGGTGGTAGCCGGACGCAACCTGGCCGTGCTGGTGGAAGCTGCCGCGCGCAATTTTGTGCTGCAACAACGCGGCATAGACACCATGCAGGAATTTATTAGCCGCCACGAACAGCACATGCGGGAGCAATAATCCTGAAAAACTCAGTTGAACCACAGAGGCACAAAGCGCACAGAAGAAAAACAAAGTGTTGTGCTGTCAGGCAGAATCGCCCGCTAGGTGGGCAACAAGATGTCAACAAATTATCGAATGTTGGACTTTCTCTGTGTCTCTGTGGTGAGTAGTTTAGGATAAACCATGCAACTGTTTCTAATCAGCGGCCTGTCCGGATCCGGAAAAAGCGTGGCACTCAAGGTGCTGGAAGACAGCGGCCATTATTGCGTTGACAATCTGCCCGCCGAGTTACTTTCGACGCTCATAGACAATCTGCAACAGAGCGGAAACACCCGCGTCGCGGTCAGCATAGATGTGCGTAGCGGCACCAGCGTACATCAACTTCCTGCCCACATCGAACATCTCAAACAGAGCGGCATGGATGTGCGCTTGCTGTTTCTGGATGCACAGACAGACACTCTGGTAAAACGCTTTTCCGAAACTCGCCGCCGTCACCCCTTAAGCGATGCCACCTCTCAGGCTGGCAGCAAACAAGGCCTCACCCTGCCGGAATGTGTGCAGCGCGAACGGGAGTTGCTAACCGAAATTGGAAATATTGGTCATCACATAGACACTAGCGGGCTGGGTGCCAATGCCTTGCGTGATCGAGTGCTGGATTTTATGAGCATTGACCGAGCCCGCCTCACCCTGCTGTTCCAGTCATTCGGTTTTAAAAATGGCATTCCGCTCGATGCAGATTTTGTGTTTGATGTGCGCTGCCTACCCAACCCGCACTACGATCCAGCTCTGCGCCCACTCACCGGGCGGGATGACGCTGTCGTCCAATTTCTTGAATCTATTCCCAGCGTAAAAAAAATGTATGCCGACATTCGTGTTTTTATCGAAAGCTGGCTACCTGAATTCCTCGCCGACAACCGCAGTTATTTGACGGTTGCGCTCGGTTGCACGGGTGGTCAACATCGCTCGGTCTATCTAACAGAAAAATTAGCGCAACATTTCGGCAATCAACAGCAAGTCTTGCTGCGCCATCGTGAGCTCGGCAACCTTCATTAACAGCCATGACCAGCCGACTGGTCGGGCTGAAGCCCCACCTACAACACATCAAATCTGGAGACTGGATAGTTCTGCTGCTGGCCGCACTGTTTACCGCTTGGCTTGCTGTTGTAGTGTGGCAAGGAGGGGCGGCAGATAAGGCCATCATCCGTAGTGGCGGAAAAATATTCAGTGTCGTGCCGCTATCGCGCAACCAAACCATAGAAGTACCGGGTCCGCTCGGCATCAGCCGCATCGCCATACACAATTTGCAAGCACGCATCGCCGCCGACCCCAGCCCGCGCCAATACTGTGTGCGTCAGGGTTGGTTAAAACAAGCGGGTGAAATTGCCGTGTGTCTGCCCAACCAGATCAGCCTCGAATTGAGTGGCGGCAGGAAGCGTTACGATAGCCTCAATTATTGAGGCTTCATTCTAAAGGGCATCTCTAAAAATTCATATTTCGTCGCTCCCGCGAAGGCGGGAGATCAGTCATATCAACAAGCTGGATTTCCGCCTAGGCGGAAAAGGACGAATTATTAGAGGTTTCCTAACGCCTTATTCTAAAGTAGCGCAAACACTAGGCCGTTGCTTGATGCGCGCAAACCATCGCTCCAAATTGGAATGCGCTCCGCGCCAATCGCGTTCGGCTTGGCGCAGATCCAGATAGATTAAGGCACTAGCCAGCGCCAGATCGGCCAGCGTAATGGCTGCACCTTCACACCATTCGCCTTGCCCTAATTGCTCGGCTGCATGAGCAATGGTGCGCGTGATAGCATCATTGTGGCGGCTGATATTGTCAGCCTCTTGCTTATCGGTCGGCCGCATGCTTTCGGTACGCACTACGACAGCAGAATCCATCATGCCATCTGCCAGCGCTTCCCAGCGCTTCACACGCATGCGCTCTAGCGCGTTGGTGCGCGGAATCAAGATCGGTACATCATTCAAGCTGTCAACGAATTCGGCAATAACCGGCGAGTCATAGACGCAGGTTTCATCATCGAGTATCAACGCCGGGATTCGTCCCAGCGGATTGGAGCGCGCCACCTGACTATCAGGTTCGCGGGGTGGGGCGATGAGGTATTCGTGCGGAATATTTTTTTCCAGCAACATCAGTCGAACTTTACGCACATAGGGGCTGGTGTTGGTACCAAGCAGTTTCATAAATTCCTCACAATCGTCCTCACAATCGGACAGGGAAGGTTATTATACCGAATGAACTTAATTGACCGCTTATCGCTGTACCTGCAACTCACCCGCTTGAATCGCCCCATCGGCATATTGCTGTTGCTATGGCCGACGCTTTGGGGGGTGTGGATTGCGGGGGAGGGTCATCCGGCTGGGTACATCGTGATGATTTTTGTATTGGGCACGGCGCTGATGCGTTCTGCTGGATGCGTCATCAATGATTATGCAGACCGTAATTTTGACCGTCATGTGCAACGCACTCGAGAGCGACCCATCACCAGTGGGCGCATCTCCCCACGCGAGGCATTATGGCTAGCTGCTACGCTTGCTTTGTGTGCTTTCTTGCTGATTCTACCGCTCAACAATCTGACGTTGCTGCTTTCCTTTCCTGCGGTATTTCTCGCCGCCAGTTACCCGTTTACCAAACGGTTTCTTGCCATCCCACAAGCCTATCTCGGTATTGCATTTGGTTTTGGTATTCCCATGGCATTCGCGGCACAGCAAGCTTATGTGCCGCCCGTGGCATGGCTGTTGTTGCTCGCCAATGTGTTCTGGGCGACGGCTTATGACACCGAATATGCGATGGTGGACAGAGACGATGACATCCATCTCGGCATTCACTCTTCGGCATTGTTTTTCGGAAAATACGATGTGGCGGCAGTGATGGTTTGTTACGCGATAGCGCTGATCTTGTTGGCCATTGCCGGGCTAATGATCGGTGCCGGAATATTCTATTTCGTCGGGCTAATCGTGGCTGGAAGTATTGCGCTATACCATTATCAATTAATCAAACACCGCCAGCGCGAAACATGCTTCAAAGCATTTTTGCATAACAATTGGTTTGGTATGGCTATATTTGTGGGGCTGGTGCTGGACTATTCCTTACTTTAACCAGCCCTTGCGGTAAAAATACCAAAATGGCACCAGCATGGACAGCGCCATGAGCGAGACCGCAAAGGGATAACCCAGTTGCCACGACAGCTCTGGCATATGGGTAAAATTCATGCCGTAGATGGACGCAATTAAAACGGGCGGCAGCAAGGCCACCGAAGACACCGAAAACAAGCGCACAATTTTGTTCTGGTTAATGTTGATGAAGCCGACAGTTGCGTCCATCAGAAAGTTAATTTTGTCGAACAGAAAAGCGGTGTGCCCATCCAGTGAATCTATGTCTTGCATAATCTGCCGCGCCTCTTCCAATTGATCGGGCGAGAGCAGTTTGCTACGCATCAAAAACGAAATGGCACGGCGCGTATCCATCACGTTGCGGCGGATGCGGCCATTCAGATGTTCAGCTTGGGCAATATTTGCCAGCACATCGGCTGCATCACTATCGCTGAGACTGTCGTTGAGCACGGTCTGGCTGGCTTGTCCAAGATCGGCATAGACCTCTTCCAGCACGTCGGCAGAAAATTCCACGTCCATAGAATAAAGATCTATCAGCACATCTTTGCAGTCTTCTATGTCACCCGGCTTACCTAAAGATCGGGTGCGTAATTGGTAAAAAACCGGCAAATCTTCTTCATGTACTGTGAATAATATGTCGTCATGCAGCACAAATGCGACGATCACACTACGCGAATCACTTTCTTTGCCGAGCAGAAAATCTGAGCGCAGATGTAATTCTCCGCCATCCTCATAAAAGCGCGCACTCGCCTCAATGTCGCGCAGATGTTCGGGTTGTGGCAGGATCATCTGATAGGTTTGTTCCACCCACTTGCGTTCTGCATCACTGGGCGCAACAACATCAATCCAAATTGGCTGGTCTGAGCGCAGGTCGTCCTCATCCAGATGAATCTGGCTCAGGCGACCATTATTAAGCGTGAATGCATTAAGCATGTATTGGTGGCGTCCTCTATTGAATGCTGCCCGCCAATTCAAAGATGGGCATGTACATCAGCATCACCACGCCGCCAATAATTACGCCAACCAATGCCATCAGTATCGGTTCAAACAAACGGGTAAACCAATCCACCCAGCGCGCCAGCTCTTCGTCATGGAAGGCGGCGATGCGTTCCAACATATCGCCCATATGTCCAGTGCGTTCACCCACACGCAACAGGCGCAACGCCACGGGAGTGGTCAGGCCATGTTCTTCCATAGCGCGTGACATGAGCATGCCTTCACGAATTCTGGAGGAGGCGGCTTGCAAGCCGACACGCAACTCGATGCCAATTAATCCTGCAGACATATCCAGCGCTTGCAACACCGGAATACCGCCGCGCAACAACATGCCCAAGGTGCGATACAAACGCGCTAGTTGATAAATTTTTGCACGCTCATGCAAAGCGGGAATACGCATGACGGTGCGTACCAACAAAGCCCGCCCTTCGGGTCTTGCCAAAGTGAAAATAATCGCGGATAACAATCCGCATCCCACCACCAATGCCACAATCCAGTTGGACTCGATGAACTTTCCCCAATTAATTAACAGCAGCGACAAAAAGGGGACATCGCCACGAATGTCGTCATAAATGCGACTGAAACGCGGCACCACATAAAACATCAGGAATAGCGTAACCAGTGTGCCCGCAAAAATAATGACTGCCGGGTAAATGGCGGCGCTGATAATTTTACTGCGTACCTTATCGGACTGTTCCCAGTAGGTGAGGTAACGCCGCAAGGCTTCCGGCAGATCGCCGGTGCGTTCGCTGGCGCGTATCATCGCCACATACAGTGCCGGAAACTGTTCGGGAAAGCTCTCCAGTGCTGCGGAAAAGGTGAGTCCCTGGCGCAGCCGATTGAGCAAGCCCTCGAAAATTTTGCGATTGTCCGAACTGGCCTCTTTCTCGGTAATCGCCTCCAGCGTTTCCACCAGAGACAGACCAGCGGCCAACAATGCCAGCATTTCCTGACTGAATAATGGCAGGGGAAATTTTTTGCTAATGCTCCAGGAATGAGCCAGCCCCGCCGTCTTGATGGTTAAAACGGTATAACCTTGCTGTGCTGCCTGAGCGCGTGCGGAATCTTCATCCGCAGCTTCAATGTCCAGCAATAAAACCTGGTTGGGCTCGCGCAGAGCTTTTAGTGAGTAATGCATACGCTACCAATTAACAATATCAACCGCCTCATCACTCCCACCCTCACGCCCATCTTTACCATATGAGAACAAATCATAATCACCATGCTCGCCAGGAGCTCTATATTGGTAAGGCTGATCCCACGGATCGAGCGGAACAGCTTTTTTCAAGTATGGTCCATCCCATTTACGCTCTTCACCCGGCTGAACCATCAAGGCAGCCAACCCCATCTCGGTCGAGGGATAGTGCCCGGTGTCTAGACGATATTGATCGAGCGCTTTGCCCAAGCCATCTATTTGAGCCTGCGCGACTTTGACCTCAGATTTGCCCACTTGGGAAAAATAACGTGGCCCCACATAACCCGCCAGCAAGCCAATAATGACTATCACCACCAATAGCTCCAGCAGGGTAAAGCCTGCCTCTTTAACAAACTTTTGTGTCATTGAGTTAACTCCATCACTATAAATTTATATACCTTTTGATTATCCGCCAATATGGCTAGGCTCGTAAATCAAAAATAGCTTTATTTGGACAACTCTGTTTTCCGTAGTGCCCACGCCATCAACCCCACCCCCACGACCACCATAGGCAAGCTCAGCCATTGACCCATACTGAAACCCATCGTCATCAAACCAAAAATGCCATCATCGGGATTACGTGTAAATTCGGCAAGAAAACGAAAACTACCGTAGCCTATCAAAAACAAGCCAGACACTGCGCCCGCAGGACGTGGCTTGCTTGAATACAGCCACAGCAGGACAAACAGCGCGATCCCCTCCAATGCGAATTCATACAGCTGCGAAGGATGGCGAGGTAGGTCATCCACATTGGGGAACACCATGCCCCAAACACTATCCGTCGGACGCCCCCACAGCTCGGCGTTAATGAAATTCCCGATACGGCCAGCACCCAAACCCAACGGCACCAACGGGGCAATGAAATCCATGAGCTGCAACCACTGAATTTTGCGTAACCGGGCAAATATAGCCATCGCCACCAGCACACCTAGAAAGCCACCATGAAAAGACATGCCACCTTGCCATACCGCAAGAATAGCGGATGGATTTTTGAAGTAATACTCTGGATGGTAGAACAACACCTCACCCAGCCTACCCCCCAACACCACACCTAAAACCCCATAAAACAGTAGGTCATCCAGTAATTTATCATCCCAGCCGGGGCGATTTAAGGTTTGGACGCGCCGCTTCCCCAGCCACAGAAAGAGCGCAAAACCAAGCAAATACATCAAGCCATACCAATGCACGGCGAGCGGGCCAAGGTGGATGGCAACGGGGTCAAACTGAGGATGAACAAGCACTATTTGTAATTTTTCAGAGATAAATCAACGGGCATTATACTTGATCCTAGAGCCTGCCAGACTTGAAGCACTGAACACACTTGAAAAATTGAAGCTAAATCACTCAACCCTGTCAACGACAGGACAAGCATGGGCGTTATGACCTTTGCCCAGTTTTATTATTTTTGACTCGCTATAATAGTTTGCAAACTGGGCTGAGTTGGTTAGAATGCCGTGGGCAGCAATGTCCGAAATTTTTAATGTAACCCAAATATGGAGCAGAAAATATGAAATCTATTATCGTTAGTATGGTTGCAGTTGCAGGTCTGATGATTGCAGGTAGCACTTTAGCAGCAGATATGCCTGCGTCGGCCAAGGCCTGCGTAGCTTGCCACAAAATCGACACCAAGCTGGTTGGTCCGGCATGGATGGATGTATCTAAAAAATACAAAGGCGATGCTGCTGCTGAAGCCATGCTGCTAGAAAAAATCTCCAAAGGCGGCAAGGGCACATGGGGTACTATGCCTATGCCAGCACAAGATCCAACTGGCGCTAAGCAAGCTGAGATGAAAGAATTGGTTACCTTCATCTTGGGCTTGGCTAAGTAATAGCTTAAGGCTGATCTCTGTAAGCAAAAGTCGGCTTCAAGCCGACTTTTGCTTTCTAATACCATTAAAATCATTATGAAAATTGACAACGATTACAGCTACGCATAACCTAGTCATTTATTCCCACACCTTAGTCCCTATGCGCCGAACTCTACTTTTCCCTCTTTTTGCTATTATATTTGTTACCTTGCTCTCAGCCTGTAACAAAACAGAGGCGCCAACAACCGAATCGGGTGTAACTAACGCAGCGCAGGGCGCTGGAATGCTCCCAGCCGCTTCACCAGAAGCGGCTGCTACCCTTGCTGCAACAGATCAAAACCTGTCTGAAGCAGACGCCTTGATCATGGCCAACGGCTTGGCTTTGGCTCAAAAAAATAATTGCTTGGCATGCCACAAAATTGATGAGAAGCTGGTCGGCCCAGCATGGCGAGATGTAGCCAAAAAATATAAGGGCGTGGCGGGCATTGAGCACAAGCTGGTAATCATAGTATCTACAGGCGGCGTAGGTCACTGGGGGGACATGCCCATGCCTGCCATGGCACCTGCGGTTAAGGAAGAGGACATTCGAGCGCTGGTTCAGTTTGTCTTAAGTCTGGAAAAATAATTCAATCCTTAAAGTTCTACAGGTAATTTCACATATGACACACAAAAAACACTATGCGGCGGTCTTGTTTGCCGTCGCCCTCGCAGCCTGCAATAAGCCAGAAACACCCGCTGCCAACACCAACATAATAGATGAAATGGTGGTAAAAATCGGCGCTTCTGCGCCACTTACCGGGCCGCAAGCGCATATCGGCAAAGATAATGAATATGGTACGCGCATGGCAATTGACGATGCCAATGCCAAGGGTGTCACCATAGGCGGCAAGAAAATTCGCTTTGAATTAATCAGCGAAGACGACCAAGCCGACCCCAAAACCGCCACCATCGTGGCGCAAAAGCTAGTAGATGCCAAAGTGAACGGCGTCATCGGCCACCTCAATTCCGGCACCTCCATTCCCGCTTCGCGCATTTACAACGACAACGGCATCGCGCAGATTTCCCCTTCCGCCACTGCCGTCGGCTTCACTGCTCAAGGATTCAAAACTGCCTTTCGCGTAATGGCTAATGATGGGCAACAAGGTAAAGTGCTGGGCGAATTTGCCGCGAAAAATTTGGGCGCAAAAAAAATCGCGGTGATAGATGATCGCACCGCTTACGGCCAAGGATTGGCCGATGAATTTGTAAAGTCTGCAAAGGCCAATGGCGCGCAAATCGTGGCAAATGAATATACTACCGACAAAGCGGTGGACTTCACTGCCGTGCTGACTTCGATCAAAGGCAAAAAACCCGACTTAGTGTTTTTCGGCGGCATGGATCCACAGGGCGCGCCCATGGTCAAGCAACTGCGCGCATTGGGGCTGCGCGCCAAATTCATGATGGGCGATGGTGGCTATACGCCCAAGCTGATAGTCAACGCCGGTGCCGCAGCCGAAGGCGTTTATGCTTCGCTACCCGGTGTGCCGCTGGAGCAGATGCCCGGCGGCAAGGAATTTTCACAGCGTTACGAAGCACAATTCAAGCAGCCTATCCAACTGTACGCGCCGTATTGCTTCGATGCGGTGAACGTGATGATCGCCGCGATGCAGAAAGCCGACTCGGTCGAGCCTGCAAAATATCTGCCCGCGCTGGCGCAAACTGACCATGACGGCGTGACCGGCAAAATCACCTTTGACGAAAAGGGTGACCTCAATGGTGGCGCGATCACGCTCTATCATATCCAGCAGGGCATGTGGCAGCCGTTGCAAACTATCGGTGGCGCACCTGCGGCAACACCTTGATGCAAGGCGTATAAATAAACAAAGCGACACTTGATGTGTCGCTTTTTGTTTGTGGGTAAATTTTGGATATATTTCTACAACAAATTATCAACGGCCTGGTGCAAGGCAGCGTGTATGCCTTGGTGGCACTGGGCTACACCATGGTATATGGCATTCTCGGCCTGATTAATTTCGCGCATGGCGAAGTGGTGATGATAGGCGCGATGGTGGCGCTGACCGCCAGCCAAATATTATTGGCGCTCGGCCTACCGCCCTACTTGGTGTTACTTCTCAGCCTGCTGATTGCAGTCGCAGTATGCATGGCGCTGGGCTACAGCATCGAGCGCGTCGCCTATCGCCGCTTACGTAATGCGCCACGCCTTGCGCCCTTGATTACCGCCATTGGTGTGTCTATCGTTTTGCAAAATATGGCAATGATAATCTGGGGACGCGAGTATCACGCATTCCCTTCGCTGCTGCCGAATAGTTCGCATGAATTTGGCGGCGCGATTATCAATGAAGTGCAAATCATTATTGTGCTAGTGGCGCTGGCCATGATGGCCGGATTGTTGTTGCTGGTGCATCGCACCCGACTCGGACGCGCCATGCGCGCGGTGGCGGAAAACCCGGCCTCGGCTGCGCTGATGGGCGTGGACATCAATGCCGTGATTTCCATCACCTTCATGATCGGCTCGGCGCTAGCGGCCGTGGCCGGGATAATGATTAGCGCCAACTACGGCATCGTCCACTATTACATGGGTACGCTATTGGGCTTGAAAGCCTTTACCGCCGCCGTGCTGGGCGGGATCGGCAATCTGCGCGGCGCGATGCTGGGTGGGCTGTTACTGGGCTTGATTGAAAGTCTGGGCGCGGGTTACATCGGCGATCTGAGTGGCGGATTTTTTGGCAGCCATTATCAGGATGTGTTTGCTTTTTTTGTGCTGATTGCCGTGCTGATTTTCAGGCCGTCTGGATTGTTGGGAGAGCGCGTTGCGGAGCGGGCATAGCAACGCCTCCCCCTACCCTGCCCTATCCCGCTTGCGGGAGAGGGGGTTGCTGTTCTGCTTGTTGATAATCGCATTGCTAATTCTGCCCTTCGCCACCGACGCATTACTCGGACGCGGCTGGGTACGCATCGCCGATTTCGCGCTGCTGTATATCATGTTGGCCTTGGGGCTGAACATTGTAGTTGGTTATGCTGGCTTGCTCGATCTCGGCTACATCGCCTTCTTCGCCGTTGGTGCTTACACCTACGCGCTGCTCGGCTCGCCACAATTCGGTGTGCACTGGCCGTTCTGGATCACGTTGCCGTTGGGCGGACTATTGGCCTGTCTGTTCGGCGTATTGCTGGGCGCGCCTACCTTGCGTTTGCGCGGTGATTATCTGGCCATCGTCACGCTCGGCTTCGGCGAAATCATCCGCATCTTTCTCAATAATTTAAACGCGCCCATCAACATTACCAACGGTCCGCAAGGGATCAGCGCGATAGACCCGATACGCATAGGTGAATTTTCCCTGAACAGCACTCACGAATTATTCGGCCTCACTTTTCCCGCCGTGCATCTGCATTACTATTTATTTTTGAGCCTCACCCTGCTGATTATTTTTGCCTCATCACGCCTGCAACATTCGCGCATCGGTCGCGCCTGGATGGCGATACGCGAAGACGAAGTGGCGGCAGCGGCGATGGGCATCAACACGCGCAACATCAAGCTGCTGGCCTTCGCTATGGGCGCTACATTTGGCGGGCTATCGGGCGGGCTGTTTGCCGGATTCCAGGGCTTCGTCAGCCCGGAAAGTTTTGGCCTGACCGAATCCATTATGATCGTGTGCATGGTGGTGCTGGGCGGCATGGGCAACATCGCCGGCGTGATCTTAGGCAGTGTGCTACTGGTACTGTTGCCGGAAGCGCTACGGCATGGCGCAGGGCCGATGCAGCAGGCACTGTTTGGTAAAACACTGGTTGACCCGGAAAGTTTGCGCATGCTGCTATTCGGCTTGGCGCTGATAGTCGTCATGCTGCTGCGACCGGCCGGATTGTGGCCATCCACCCAGCGCCGCCAAGAACTGGAAGCAGAGGAAAGTGTAGCGCAGCAGGAACAGGATACGGTGTATGACGCAGCCAAATAATATTTTGGTGGGTGAAACCCTGCTGAAAATTTCTGGCATCGGCAAAAACTTCGGCGGTCTGGCCGCGCTGTCCGATGTATCGTTGCACATCCAGCGCAATGAAATCTACGGACTGATAGGCCCTAACGGCGCGGGCAAAACCACGCTGTTCAACATCATCACCGGTTTGTATCAATTTGACCACGGCAACTTTACTTTTGATGGCGTCACCTACTCGCGCTGCAAACCGCACTTGCTGGCACACGCTGGCATTGCGCGCACTTTTCAAAATATACGTTTGTTCGCGAATATGAGCGCGCTGGAAAACGTCATGGTCGGCCGTCATCTACGCACTCGCGCGGGTGTGTTCGGCGCGCTGCTACGCACCAGCGCAACACGCAATGAAGAACGCGCCATTGCTAAACGGGCGCACGAGCTGCTGCGCTATGTCGGCATTCAGTGTCCGCCGCACACCCTGGCAAAAAATTTATCTTATGGCGAACAGCGACGATTAGAAATCGCGCGCGCACTGGCTACCGAGCCTAAACTACTGGCACTGGACGAGCCCGCTGCTGGCATGAATGCCACCGAAACCGCAAGCCTGAAAACGCTGCTGCAAACCATACGTGCCGACGGCATCACCGTGCTGCTGATCGAGCATGACGTGAAGTTAATCATGGATTTGTGCGACCGTGTCACCGTGTTGGATTACGGCAAAAAAATCGCCGAAGGTGTGCCACAAGAAGTACGCAACAACCCGGCTGTGATTGAAGCTTATTTAGGTGGCAATGGTGAATAAAGAAAATGGAAATTCGTCATTCCCGCGCAGGCGTGAATCCAGTTCTTCTATTGAATCGCTGGATTCCCGCCTGCGCGGGAATGACGATACGCATAAGCCACTGTTGGAAATCCATAACCTGCATGTTGCCTACGGCGGCATCCAAGCCCTGAAAGGCATAGACCTGCACATCAACCAAGGCGAACTGGTCGCGCTGATCGGCAGTAACGGCGCGGGTAAAACCACGCTACTCAAAACCTTAGCCGGGCTGCTGCATCCCAGCGCAGGAAACATCCAATACGCAGGAGCGTCGCTGAAACACTGCGCTGCACATCAGCGCGTACGCAAAGGCATGGCCCTGGTACCAGAGGGGCGCGGCATCTTCGCCCGCCTCACCGTGCAGGAAAATTTGCAAATGGGTGCATACAGTCGCAACCATCAAACCGAAATCGTGGCCGACCTCGAACGCATGTTTGAATTATTTCCACGCTTGGCCGAGCGCAAACAACAACTGGCTGGCACCTTGTCTGGCGGCGAACAACAAATGGTGGCCATGGCGCGCGCGCTGATGAGCAGGCCAAAATTATTGATGCTGGACGAACCGAGCATGGGGCTGGCACCGCTGATGGTGGCAAAAATATTCGACACCATCAGAGACATTTCCGTACAGGGTGTTACCGTTTTACTGGTTGAACAAAACGCCAGACTCGCACTGCAAGTGGCGCATCGTGGCTATGTGCTGGAAAGCGGTATGATTACCTTGACCGGCGCGGCCAGTGAATTATTAGGCAGCAATGCGGTACAGCGCGCCTATCTGGGGGAGCAAAAACCATGAATCTCATTATTCAATCTCCACACGACATAGCTACCTCACATTTGAGTCGACTCGTTGGACTGACCACAGCTACACACACCGAGCAAATTTCGCCCCGCGCATGGCGCTTGCGCGATGCTCAGCCGCACGATGCGGTTGCCGCCTATTGCTGGGAGAACCAGCTAGATTACGCCTTTGTAAATCCGCAGCGACGCTTGAGTGATTTCGGCCTAGTCGTGATGGACATGGATTCCACCTTGATTACCATCGAATGTATAGACGAGATCGCCGACATGCTAAACCTTAAACCGCAGGTGGCCGCCATCACCGCAGCGGCCATGCGTGGTGAAATGGAATTTGCCGAGAGCCTGCGTCGCCGCGTGGCATTGCTACAAGGGCTGGATGAAAATTCCTTGCAGCGTGTTTATGACGAGCGTCTGCAACTCAATCCCGGCGCTGAAACTCTGCTGCAAAGATTAAAAGCGTGCGGCATCAAAACGCTGCTGGTATCCGGTGGTTTTGACTTTTTTACCGACCGCCTGAAAACACGTCTTGGCCTGGACTACGCCTACGCCAACACGCTGGAAATTATCCATGGAAAATTGACCGGGAAGGTGCTGGGGGACATTCTGGACGCGCAAGGTAAAGCGGATCACTTGGTGCGCGTTCGTGACCAGCTAGGGCTGCAAGCAGAACAAGTCATCACCCTAGGTGATGGCGCGAACGACCTGAAAATGATGGCACAAGCCAGTGTCAGCATTGCTTATCACGCCAAGCCTATCGTGCGCGCCCAAGCCAGCTACGCATTTAATTTTATCGGCCTGGATGGTTTGCTCGATTTGTTTGCTGACTAATTTCCTGAAACAACTGCATTCTGCGAGCGTTAATCGCTCCCGACTCTACTGCTTGCTTCAGCGCGCAATTCGGTTCGTGAGTATGGCGACAATTGTTGTAACGACAGTGGCCGCGATACGGCGCAAACTCCACAAAACCTTCTTCTATCTCGCCAAAACCCAAGTGGTGCAAGCCGAACACCTGTACTCCGGGGCAATCAATCAGATGGCTGCTCTCGTTCAAATGATAAAGACGAGCATGGGTGGTGGTATGTTTTCCTGAATTGAGCGCCTTGGAAATTTCGCGGGTGCCGACCTGTGCATCCGGCAGCAGAGCATTAATGAAAGTGGATTTACCCATGCCGGATTGCCCCACCATGACACTGCTGTGCCCTTGCAGAAATGGGCGCAGCGGAGCAATGTCATTTTTAGCGGACAACTCCAACACCCGGTAGCCAATAGCGTTGTAAGTGAGCAGTTGAGCGCGCGCAATTTTTGCTTGTTCAAGCAAATCGCATTTGTTTAAAACAATGAGGGTGTCCAGTTGTTGGTTGTGCGCTGCAATCAGACAACGCGTTAAAACTTCATCGCTGAATGCAGGTTCGGCAGCCACCACAAAGATAATTTGAGTGACATTAGCGGCAATGAGTTTTTGGCGGAAGGCATCGGAGCGATACAGCAAAGATTTTCGTGCTGAAATTTTTTTAATGACACCTTGCGCGTCACCAGTGCGCTGGATTTCCACAACATCGCCGCACGCAACCTCGCTTTTTTTACCGTGCGTCAAACAGGGTAGAAGCTCTCCATCAAGCAGTTCAACTAGATACTGGCGACTGTACGCAGCAACCACCTGCCCCTGCTCAAGTGTACTCAAATTTTGAGCAAGGCATCCACCTTGGCGGCGCAAATAAAATCATTTTCTGACAGACCGTTAATGGCATGTGTGGTGTATTCCATGTGACATTTTTTATAGCCCACCGTCATCTCTGGGTGATGATCTTCACGATGAGACAGCCAGGCCACCGCATTTACAAAAGCCATGGTCTGATAATAATTTTTAAACTCAAATGTTTTTCCGATGAGATGGTCGTACAACATCCAACCATCAAGCTGTTTAATCAGCGTGTTGATTTCTTCCTGCGATAGTGGCGGCATACCACCCTCACAAGGCTTGCATTTCCCGGCAGCTAAATCACAGGAGATGTTCATAAGGGCGCTTACTTGAATTTGTAATATTGTTGATTCAAGTAAGCAGCCAAGTGCTGCTCATCCTGCGGAGAAATATTTGCACCGACCGTACCCGCGCATATTTTGATCCGTGGAGCTATGCTCTCCAAGTTATGTACGATTCGATTCGGGCGCGTAAAAATTTCACTGCCGTCACCGCCCATTTTTGCCATGTGACATCGGTTGCATTGATACTGGTCGAATATTTTCTTCCCCGTCTTGGCATCACCCTCTGGAAAGGGCGCAGCCTGCGCCGTGCCACACAATAACAAAAATAGCGTAAATAATTTCATCATGGACAATCTCCTTACAAAGTTTGCAAGCGGGCGATACGCAACAGCGCGGGCGGATGCGAATCGTAAAACGTGGAATATAGCGGATCGGGGGTTAAGGTTGCCGCGTTATCCTGATACATTTTGACCAGTGCGCTGACCAGATCGTGTGCGCCTGTTTGCTGGGCAGCGTATTCATCCGCCTCGAATTCATGCTTGCGTGAATAATAGCTCGACAGCGGGTGCAGCAAAAAACTGAATGCCGGCATCACCATGAAGAACAGCAGCAGCGCCAGCGCAGTCGTTAACGTAGTGCCGGGCATGGTCACGCCCAGGCCTTCATAAAACCAAGCGGATTGCATTAATTGCGCCAGCAACCACAGCATGCCCAAGCTGATGACAAATGTCGTGACGATGCGCTTGAGTACATGATGGCGCTTGAAGTGCCCCAACTCATGCGCCAGCACCGCTTCTATTTCGCTGGGGGACAATCGGGAAAGCAGAGTGTCAAAAAACACGATGCGCTTGGTTTTTCCGAAGCCGGTAAAGTAGGCGTTGCCGTGTGCGCTGCGGCGCGAACCATCCATGACAAATAAACCTTGTGCGGTAAAGCCACATTTTTTCAGCAGTGTTTCGATGCGCGCCTTGAGCGTTTCATCTTGCAGCGGCAAAAATTTGTTGAACAGCGGCGCGATGAACGAAGGATAAATAAACAGCAACAGCAGGTTGAACGCCACCCACACCCCCCACACATACAGCCACCAGTTACCGCCCATGCGCTCCATCAACCACAATACGCCGAACAGCAAAGGCAGACCCAGTGCAGCACCCAGCACCAAGCCTTTTGCAATATCCGCCAGATAAAGCGCCAGTGTCATCTTGTTAAATCCGAAACGCGCCTCGATCACAAAAGTGCGATACCAGCCGAATGGCATTTCCAACAGTGTGCTAATTAGCAGCACAGAGATGATGACCATCATGCCTTGTGCGAGATAGTTGGTGAACATGGCCTGCCAGAAATTGCTGAGCCATTGTATCCCCCCGCCCAAAGTGAATATGAGTAGCAATATGGTTTCAAAGCGCGTGTTCCACATGCCCAAACGGGTCTTGGCGCTGGTGTAGTCTGCTGCCTTTTGGTGAGCGGCCAAATCTATTTGCTCGTGGAATGCGGGCGGCACCTCATTGCGGTGGGCTGCAATGTGTGCAAGATGCCGCCTCGCCAACCACTGCTTAGCCAGTGTCGTAAAAAAAAGCGCACAGAGGAATATTGCGGAAAAATATAAAGGGGTCATAAATTTACGATAGCGTGGTTTACGGGCGTTGTGACACAATACGCGCCCAACAGTTTTATACGACAGGATTATGGCACAAAATCAAAATTACCTGATCTGGATAGACATGGAAATGACCGGCTTAACACCGGAAACCGACCGCATTATCGAGGTCGCACTGGTGATTACCGACAACGACCTGAACACCATAGCCGAAGCACCGGTACTGGTCGTGCATCAGCCAGACAGTGTGCTGGATGGCATGGACTCATGGAACAAATCCACCCACGCCAAATCCGGGCTCATTGCCAAAGTAAAAGCATCAACCCTGGACGATGCCAGCGTAGAAATGCAGATGCTAGCCTTCCTCAAAGAATATGTACCGGAAAAAATTTCGCCCATGTGCGGCAACTCCATCTGCCAGGACAGGCGTTTTTTGGCGCGCTGGATGCCTCAATTCGAAGCCTATTTCCATTACCGCAACCTTGATGTGAGTACACTAAAAGAGTTGGCTAAACGCTGGAAACCAGAAGTGGCGCAAGCCTTGAAAAAACATGGCAAGCATGAAGCGCTGGCCGACATCTACGAATCCATTAGCGAAATGAAACATTACCGCGAGCATTTTATTCGCGTGTGATGCCACAGAATTTATGGGTTGCGGAAGGTATAGTCTGGCGTCATTTCTCAACAGGCTACTAGCATCTTTAAAATTGAAAAGCTATTGAGAAGCAACAGCACGGCCTAAACATTTAAATTCCCGTTTACCCTAAATCTCCCATGAGCCAATATCAGCATCATTACCAACCCCTCCTGGCTGACCATCCGCGCCTAATGAAAACACATCCAACTCACCGCGAATGCCGGGCGACAGATATTGGTAAGAATAGCCCCACGGATCTTTCGGCAGCTTGTCAATATAACCGCCCACCTTCCAGCCGTCTGAGGCGGGACCTGTCGTCGGTTTAGTCATCAGCGCTTGCAAACTCTGCTCGGTAGTGGGATAGCGTTGATTATCGAGCTTGTATAACTTTAAGGCCTGCATCAAGGTGGCAATGTCTTGTTTGGCGGCCGTGATGCGCGCATCGTCGGTACGCCCCATGAGCTTGGGCACAATCAACGCGGCCAAAATCCCCATAATAACCACGACCACCATGATCTCAATCAAGGTGAAGCCGCGTGCGGCAGTACGACTTAGTTCGCTGCGGATCAGTGGAGAAGCTATATTTCGCATGATGGTTGCTTAGGTAATAAATGAGTCGCGAGTATAAGACATAAAACCAGTTTCTATGTGCTATTAAGCGATACGACATAGTGCGCCGAAATGACCGCCAGCTTTGTTGGTATAATCCGCGCCCTGCCCTATTTTTGAACCCTACTGAATGAGTGTTTTGACCTGGATTATTGCTGCCAGCCTAGTTGGTGGCTTGTTAAGCGTATTGTGCGCCGCATTGTTTGCGCTTAATAAGCATATGCAGCGTTACGTCGGCGCTATGGTGAGTTACGCCATTGGCGCCCTGCTCGGCGCAGTGTTTCTCGATATTCTGCCTGAGGCCATTGAGCTCACCCCCAATGTAGCTACGCTCAGTGCGACGCTATTGTTCGGCATACTGCTGTTTTTTGTATTGGAAAAGTTGGTGTTGTGGCGTCACTGTCATCACGAGCACTGTGAAGCGCACGAGTTACTGGATGCCGAGCATGGCAAGCATGACCACGGGCGCAGCGGCATGATGATTATGCTGGGCGACACCTTTCACAATTTTGTGGATGGCATCATCATCGCGGCCGCTTTTCTCACCGATGTTAATCTCGGCATCGTCACTGCGCTCGCCATCATCGCCCACGAAATTCCACAGGAAGTAGGCGATTTCGCCATTCTGCTGCACTCTGGATATAGCAAAATGAAGGCGTTTCAGTTGAATATTATTTCAAGTTTTGCTTCGGTGGCAGGCGGAGTTCTGGGCTATTTTATGCTGCAATCCATGCAGTCGTGGATACCTTCACTGTTGGCTCTGGCGGCAGCCAGCATGATTTATGTGGCCGTGGCCGACCTGATACCCGGCCTGCACAAACGCGCGCAATTAAAAGACACGATACAACAGGTAGGATTGATAGTTCTGGGCGTGGGAACAATCGCCTTGATTAGTATATTGACGATAGGGTAACAATGAACAAACAAAATGCTTTACCGCGAGTCGGCTTCGTTTCACTGGGTTGCCCCAAGGCAACGGTGGATTCCGAGCACATTCTCACCCGCTTGCGCGCCGAAGGTTATCTGATCTCGCCCAGCTATGCCGATTCTGATCTGGTGGTGGTCAACACTTGCGGATTTATTGATAGCGCAGTCGAAGAATCGCTGGATGCAATCGGCGAAGCGCTGGCCGAAAATGGCAAGGTGATCGTCACTGGTTGCCTCGGCGCCAAGGGTGACATTGTGCAAAAAACTCATCCCAAAGTGCTGGCCGTGACCGGCCCTCATGCAACCGATGAAGTGATGCGCGCAGTTCACGCACACTTGCCTAAACCGCACGATCCTTATTCTGACCTCGTACCGCCGCAAGGCATACGGCTTACGCCTAAGCATTACGCCTACGTCAAAATTTCTGAAGGCTGCAATCATCGCTGCACCTTTTGCATTATCCCCTCGATGCGCGGCGATTTGGTCAGCAGGCCAGTCGGTGATGTGATGCAGGAAGCGCAGAATCTGGTCAATGCAGGTGTAAAAGAATTACTAGTCATTTCACAGGACACCAGTGCCTACGGTGTGGACGTGAAATACCGCACCGGATTCTGGGGCGGCAAACCACTCAAGACACGTATGACCGAACTGGTGCAGGCGATGGGTGAGCTGGGTCAATCATCGGAAAAAATATGGGTGCGTTTGCATTATGTTTATCCCTACCCGCATGTGGATGAAGTGATTCCGCTGATGGCAGAGGGCAAAATTCTGCCTTATCTCGACATTCCATTTCAACATGCCAACGCACGTATTTTGAAACTCATGAAGCGCCCGGCCAGCAGCGAGAATGTACTCAAGCGTATTCAACAGTGGCGCAATATTTGTCCAGACATTACCTTACGCAGCACGTTTATCGTCGGTTTTCCCGGCGAAACAGAAGCAGAGTTTGAGGAGTTGTTAGAGTTTCTCGAAGAAGCACAACTGGATCGCGTCGGGGCGTTTATGTACTCACCAGTTGAAGGCGCTGTAGCCAATAATCTGCCGGATCACATCACACCCGATGTGCAACAACAACGCCTAGAACGGTTGATGAAACAGCAGGAAAAAATCAGTGCGGCACGCCTAGCCAATAAAATCGGCAGAACCATGCGGGTATTAGTGGATACTGTCAACGAAGGCGGTATAGCTGGGGGCGGTGCGATTGGGCGCAGCGCCAGTGACGCACCGGACATTGATGGACTGGTTTACATCAAAAATGGACATGGGCTGAAGGTTGGCGAATTTGCAAACGTGCACATCATTCATTCGGACGCACATGATTTGTGGGCGGAGCAGGTTTGAGGGTTTAATTTCACTTTCCGACAGAAGCGCGCCCACACGCCACCTGTTAGGCGCTAAGCAAATCTTTCAGCTCACCGCTTTGATACATCTCGCTCACGATATCAGAGCCGCCGACAAATTCGCCCTTGATGTATAACTGTGGAATGGTCGGCCAGTTGGCGTAGTCCTTAATGCCCTGACGAATCTCCGGGTTGGCTAACACGTCAACAGTGAAAAAATTCTCCACGCCACTCGCCTTGAGTGCCTTAACCACGTTAGCGGAAAATCCGCATTGCGGAAATTGCGGGGTGCCTTTCATATACAGCACCACAGGGTGGGTAGTAACTTGCTGCTTGATGAGTTCCTGAGTATCCATTTTGTTGCCTCTGTTATGTTGAGTAAATAAGTCGGGTATTCTAATGGGGAGCGGCTTGCTCGGTCAAGTCATACGTCCGCCGCTGACCCTCTCTATCTTGGCCAAATCCAGTGCTGAAAAAACCTCGCCGTATCCAGCCTGTTGCAGCAATTCACGCACCTGTGCGGCTTGGTCATAGCCGTGCTCCAACAACAACCAGCCATTCGGCTCCAAATGATTGCTGGCGTGGCTGATGATGTGACGGATGTCGTGCAAGCCATCGCCGCCGGAGGCCAGCGCGGATAGCGGTTCAAAACGCACATCGCCTTGCTTTAGATGCGGGTCATCTGCCGCAACGTAGGGCGGGTTAGCTACGATAATATCAAAGCGTTTTCCGGTGAGCGCTGCAAACCAATCACTCAACACAAAAGCTACATGGGTGATGTTAAGTCCTTGTGCATTTTTTCGCGCGACTTCGAGTGCCGCAGCGGAAGCATCGCAGGCCACCACCTCAACATTGGAACATTCATGCGCGATAGCTAGCGCGATTGCACCGCTGCCTGTGCCGAGGTCGAGCACGCGGCAGAGTTGATGCTTTGAAATGCGCTGCAAGGCCAACTCAACCAGCAATTCAGTTTCCGGGCGCGGGATCAATGTGGCAGGCGTGACCTTGAACGATAAGCCGAAAAATTCTCGCTCGCCCAACAGGTAGGCAATGGGTTCGCCGCGCAGGCGCCGCTGCAATAGTTCATCATAGCGGGTTTGTTCTGGTTTGTTTAAGCGGCGTTCGGGGTGGGTGGGAAAATAAGCGCGGGTGACATTTAATACTTGTTGTAGCAAACATTGCACTTCGATACGCGCGCTGTCTGGAGCTAGCTCTAGCGCCCCTATCAAGCGGGCGCTGTCTTGCAGCAGAATAGTTTCAATGTCGCGCAGCAAATTTAGCGGCTTCCCTCTTCCGCCAGCGCTGCCAATTGCTCCGCCTGATATTCGGCCATCAATGCTCCCGTCAATTCGCTGATGTCGCCATCCATGATGTGATCCATTTTGTATAGCGTGAGATTGATGCGATGGTCGGTAACGCGACCCTGCGGAAAATTGTAAGTGCGAATACGCTCGGAACGATCACCGCTACCGACCAGAGATTTGCGCTCTGCCGCCAGTTTGGCGTGGGCAGTGCGCTCCTCTTTGTCCTTGATGCGCGCCGCAAGAACCGACAGCGCTTGCGCCTTATTCTTGTGCTGTGAGCGGCCATCCTGGCATTCCACTACCGTACCCGTGGGAAGATGTGTGACGCGCACCGCCGAATCGGTTTTGTTAATGTGCTGACCACCTGCACCGGAAGCGCGAAAAGTATCTATGCGCAAATCGGCTGGGTTCAGCACCACATCGCTGACTTCATCTGCCTCAGGCAATATCGCCACGGTGCAGGCCGAGGTGTGAATGCGCCCCTGCGTTTCGGTAGTGGGCACACGCTGCACACGATGCGCGCCGGATTCAAATTTCAAAACAGAATACGCACCTTGCCCGACGATGCGCGCGATGACTTCCTTGTAACCGCCTTTTTCTCCTAAGCTTTCTGAAATAACTTCGACTTGCCAACGCCGACGCTCAGCAAAGCGCGAGTACATGCGAAACAAATCTCCGGCGAATAATGCCGCCTCGTCGCCGCCCGTGCCAGCGCGAACTTCGAGGAATACGTTGCGATCATCGTTGGGGTCTTTGGGCAGCAACTGCTTCTGCAAGTCCACTTCGATCTGTTCCAGGCGTTCACGACCGTGCTTGATTTCGCCATCGGCAAACTCTTTCATTTCCGGGTCGTCCGTCATTTCCAGCGCGGTCGCCAAGTCAGCCGCGCACGACTGATGGGCGTGATACAACGCCACCACTGGCTCTATCTCGGCGCGTTCGCGGTTAAGTTTGAGGTAGTTATCCATGTCGCGCGTAGCAACTTCGCTGCTCAATAGGCGCGTGACTTCATCCAAACGATCGCTCAGATTAGCGAGTTTGGCGGCAATGCTGGATTTCATTCAGGGAGTTTCATTCGGGGGGTTGCAGGTGATAGATACGATGCACCATATCAAGAAAAGCGTCGCGCTCGGCGGCCGTCACCTGGTTCAGCGCATGGGTAGGTGCGTGCAGAAATTTATTGGTCAAACCATTGCTCAGCATCTCCAACACTTTGGCCGGGTCTTCACCCTTGGCCAGCAGATGCAAAGCCTTGTCCATTTCATGGCGGCGCTGGCGCTCGGTATGGTCACGCAGAGCGCGTATGGTCGGCACGACTTCACGTGATTCCATCCAGTGCAAAAATTCCAGCACACCGGAATCAATAATAACTTCTGCTTCCTTGACTGCGCCTTGACGTGCATCCAGCCCGTCTTTCACCACATCGGCCAAATCATCCACTGTATATAGAAACACGTCATTCAGTTCCGCCACTTCCGCTTCAACGTCACGCGGCACTGCCAGATCAACAATAAATAGCGGACGATGTTTGCGCAGCTTGAGCGCCCGTTCCACCATGCCCTTGCCCAGTATTGGCAGCGGACTGGCGGTGCAGGTCACAATAATGTCGTGCTGGGCCAGTTGATCGGGCAATTCGTTGAGAGTGATGGCATGGCCATTGATACGCCGCGCCAAAATCTGGGCGCGCTCCAGCGTACGGTTAGCCACGGTAATGTGTTTGGGTGACCGGGCGGCGAAATGCACTGCATTCAGTTCGATCATTTCGCCCGCACCGATGAACAACACACGTTGCTCGGCAATGCTGGGGAAAATGCGCTCAGCTAGCCGGACTGCTGCTGCTGCCATGGAAACAAGATTGGCACCGATCTCGGTTTGCGTGCGTACATTCTTGGCTACCGAAAAAGTGCGTTGAAATAATTTGTGCAACAAAAATCCCAAGGTGCCGGCCTGCTCTGCATAACGCACCGCATCTTTCATCTGCCCCAGAATTTGCGGCTCGCCCAACACCATGGAATCCAGCCCGCTGGCGACGCGAAAGGCATGCTTGACTGCCTCATTGTGCGACAAGGTATAGAGGTAAGGCTTAATCTGGCTGGACTCCATCTTGTGATAATTCGCCAGCCAATTAACAATGCGCTCCGGCTCCTGCGTACTGCAATACACCTCGGTGCGATTGCAGGTAGAAAGTATGGTCGCCTCCTTGGCCGCTCCATGTGCAATCAGATTGTGCAAAGCCGACTCCATCGCCTCAGGATTAAAGGCGATCTGCTCACGCACGGCAAGCGGCGCGGTTTGATGGTTAATGCCCAAAGTGAATAGCTGCATAGAATCCAAGTGTGCGTCAGGATTGCGTTAGACAGTGATTATAGTGACTTGCCCAGCTCAATACCAGCCAAGTTGACGATTGAATGATTGTGCAGTGCTGTGAAGTTGGTGTTGCCTGCAACAAACAATAAAAAAGCCAAGTCTCGCGACCTAGCTTTATATTTGTTAATTTGATATTTGTTAACTTGGTGGCTCGGGGCGGAATCGAACCACCGACACGAGGATCTTCAATCCACTGCTCTACCAACTGAGCTACCGAGCCCACGCGAAGGCGCGCATTATAGCGACAATCGGTATGAATGCAAAGCAGACTGTCAGCAAAAAACAAACCCCGCAGAGCGGGGTTTGTTTGAGACTACAGCGCATGAACGCAGCAATTACATCATGCCGCCCATACCGCCCATGTCACCGCCACCACCCATACCACCGGCAGGTTTATCTTCTGGTGATTCAGCCACCATACATGCGGTAGTCAGCATCAAGCCGGCAATAGAAGCGGCGTTTTGCAACGCCACGCGGGTAACCTTTGTCGGGTCAACCACGCCCATAGCCAGCATGTCGCCATACTCGCCGGTGGCCGCGTTGTAACCGAAGCTGCCCTTGCCTTCCATCACCTTGTTAACCACCACCGAAGGCTCGTCACCGGCGTTGAAAACAATGGCGCGTAGCGGAGCTTCCATAGCGCGCAGCACGATGGTAATACCCGCGTCCTGGTCATGGTTGTCACCTTTCAAACCGGCTACCACTCCCTTTGCGCGCAGCAATGCCACGCCGCCGCCGGGAACAATGCCTTCTTCCACAGCCGCACGAGTTGCGTGTAGCGCATCTTCCACACGCGCTTTTTTCTCTTTCATCTCAACTTCAGTCGAAGCGCCGACTTTAATCACGGCCACACCACCCGCCAATTTGGCTTTGCGCTCTTGCAGCTTTTCTTTGTCGTAGTCGCTGGTCGCTTCTTCAAGCTGTTTGTTGATTTGTGCAACACGACCTTTAATTGCATCTGCTTTGCCTGCGCCATCAATGATGATGGTGTTGTCCTTGCCTACTTCGATGCGCTTGGCTTGACCCAACTCGGCTAGGGTGGCTTTTTCCAGCGACAGGCCGACTTCTTCAGCAATCACCGTGCCGCCGGTCAAAATGGCGATATCTTCCAGCATGGACTTGCGCCTGTCGCCAAAGCCTGGAGCCTTAACCGCGACTGTTTTCAAAATCCCGCGAATGTTATTCACCACCAATGTCGCCAGCGCTTCGCCATCTACATCTTCAGCAATAATCAGCAGCGGACGGCCTGCCTTGGCAACTTGCTCCAGCAGCGGCAACAGGTCACGAATGTTGGAAACTTTTTTGTCATGCAGCAGGATGAAAGGATTTTCCATTGCGGCAATTTGCCTGTCCTGGTTGCTGATAAAGTAAGGCGACAAATAGCCACGGTCAAACTGCATGCCTTCCACGATGTCCAGTTCGTCTTGCAAACTAGTGCCGTCTTCCACGGTAATCACGCCTTCTTTACCCACTTTTTCCATCGCAGCAGCAATTTTTTCGCCGATCACGGTGTCGGAGTTGGCAGAAATGCTACCCACTTGGGCAATTTCCTTGCTGGTGGTGCAGGGCTTGGAAATCTTTTTCAGCTCGGCTACTGCAGCGATAACTGCTTTGTCTATGCCACGCTTGAGATCCATCGGGTTCATTCCGGCAGCTACAAATTTCATGCCTTCCTGCACAATAGATTGCGCCAGCACGGTCGCAGTTGTGGTGCCGTCACCGGCCACATCGGAAGTCTTGGAAGCCACTTCCTTGACCATTTGCGCGCCCATGTTTTCGAATTTGTCCTTCAGCTCGATTTCTTTGGCGACGGACACGCCGTCTTTAGTGATCGTAGGTGCGCCATAAGAACGGTCCAGAACTACGTTGCGACCCTTGGGCCCCAAGGTAACTTTAACCGCATCGGCCAGGATATTAACGCCAGCTACCATTTTGCTGCGCGCGGCATCATGAAACTTCACATCTTTTGCAGCCATGTTTTTCTCTCCTAAAATTCGTTTGGGGTTTACTTCTCGACAACGCCGATGATGTCATCTTCGCGCATGGTCATATATTCCTGACCATCCATCTTGAAGGTCTGACCCGCATACTTGCCAAACAGCACTTTGTCGCCAACTTTTACATTCATAGGGTGCAACTTGCCGTCATCACCTATTTTGCCGTTGCCTACTGCAATAATTTCACCTTGATCGGGCTTCTCGGTTGCCGCATCAGGGATCACAATTCCGGACGCAGTCTTGCGTTCTTCTTCCAGTCGTTTAACAACAACACGATCATGCAAAGGACGAACTTTCATATCTATCTCTCCTAAAACAAATGGTTAAGTTAAAAGCGGCGCAGCCCAATCGGCTTAGCACTCGCCAGTAACGAGTGCTAATGATAAGGGCTGTATGCTTGGATTGCAAGAGTGGGGGTGGAAAATTTTCTGGTGGGGAGCTTACCGCCATTGCTGATGAAGGCAATCGCTGAGCGCTTCCAAGCCCACCGTTGGTGTAGGGTGACTGGCGCAAAATGCGTATTTCTTTGAGACTATCTGTATGGATTTATGGCTAAATGGTATGAGGCGCTAGCTGGCTAGCGCCACAATTTCCAAGGAATACCTCACTCAACAGACCATGCGCGTCGCCATTTTATTTTTTATTTATGGAATATGGCTGTTGCAGCAACAAGCCGCGTTGCCCAATTTTTATTGGGTGTGGCTACCTGTCTTGCTAGTTCCAGCGCTGTTTATACCGCAATCTGCCGGGTGGAAACGCGCGCTTAATTCAGCCTTGCTTGCTAGCATTGCCTGTGCTTTGGGGTTTTTCTATGGCGCATGGTTTGCTCAACAGCGGTTGTCCGAACATTTGCCGAGTGAATGGCAAGGAAAAGATATAGCAGTGATTGGAGTGGTGGCAGAAATGCCCAGGCTGCACCAGCGCGGCCTGCGTTTTGTGTTTGATGTAGAGCAGGTGCTTACCCCCAATGCCATCGCACCTCCACATATTATGCTGGCCACCTACGAGAGTGCGCGTAATGACGTACCCACACTCCACGCAGGCGAACGCTGGCAATTGACCGTGCGCCTGAAGCGACCGCACGGCAGTAGCAACCCGCATGGTTTCGATTATGAAGCTTGGATGCTGGAAAATAAGCTGCGTGCCACGGGCTATATTCGCCCCGGTGCCGCTAACGTCCGCCTGAATTCACGCATCAATCGGCCTAGCTATTTAATTGAGGTGATGCGCGAAAGTGTGCGTGACTCTTTCCAGAAAACACTGGGAGATGCGCCGTACGCTGGCGTGTTAAAGGCGCTTGTTATTGGCGATCAAGGCAGCATTCCGAATGCACAGTGGCAGATTTTCACGCGCACCGGGGTCAATCACTTGATGAGCATTTCTGGTCTGCACATCACCATGCTGGCGGGATTGGCATTTGCGCTGAGCTATTGGCTGTGGCGGCGCAGTGTGTGGCTCTCCCACAGATTGCCCGCACGCAAAGTGGCAGCACTGGTTGGACTGTTGGTGGCTTTGGCTTACGCATTGTTTGCGGGCTACGGCGTACCGGCGCAGCGCACGGTTTACATGCTGGCCACCATTGCCGCCGCATTATGGCTATCACGCACCATCGCACCGTCGCAACTGCTCTGCGCCGCTTTACTGGTGGTGTCGTTGCTCGACCCGTGGGCAGTATTGTCGCCGGGTTTCTGGCTATCGTTTGGCGCAGTCGCAATTATTTTTTATGCCACCTCCCATCGCTTGCATCGCTCGTCCTGGTTGCTGGAATATGGCCGTGTGCAGTGGGCAATCAGCATCGGCTTGATCCCCTTGTTGCTGGCGCTGTTCCAGCAAATATCGCTGGTGTCACCCCTAGCCAATGCCTTCGCCATTCCGCTGGTGAGTCTGGTGGTCGTGCCGCTGGCCTTGCTGGGCGCGCTGCTGCCGCTAGATTGGATTTTACACTTGGCACATCAGGTGATGGCGCTGTGCATGGTTGCGCTGGAATGGCTGAACACCTTGCCCGAAGCCGTGTGGGTGCAACATGCGCCACCCACATGGAGCATCATCTTGGGCATGGCAGGTGTGTTATGGTTGCTGCTGCCGCGCGGCTTTCCGGCGCGCTGGCTGGGTTGCTTGCTGATCTTGCCGATGTTTTTTGTAACTCCGCCATCGCCATCTATGGGTACGCTACGCTTGGTTATTTTTGATGTCGGGCAAGGCTTGTCTGTCGTTGTGCAAACACTCAATCATGCCCTGCTCTATGACAGCGGGCCGGATTTCAGCGGCGAAGCCGACAGCGGTAACCGCATCCTGGTTCCCTCACTCCGCGCACAGGGCATCGCACAGCTGGATGGATTAATGCTGACGCACGATGACAGCGACCACACGGGAGGAGCGCAATCTATCTTACAAACCATGCCGGTGAGCTGGTTATCATCCTCTCTGGCTACCGGTCATGCCCTGCTAAAACTTTCATCCAATACCCGGCGTTGCACCGATGGGCAGACATGGGAGTGGGACGGCATAACTTTTGAAGTGCTGCATCCGACACCGGAAAGCTACGCAGATGAAAAAATTCGTGACAATGAACGCGGTTGTGTATTAAAAATAAGCAGCGGAAAAAATAGCATCCTGTTGGCTGCCGATATTGAAAAAAATTCGGAGCAGCGTTTGTTGCAACAACATGCAGATAAACTTCCTGCCACACTTTTGGTAGTGCCGCACCACGGCAGCAAGACCTCTTCTACCGCACAGTTTGTTGAAGCGGTGCATCCGCGCTATGCTGTCTTTACCGCTGGCTACCGCAACCGATACGGCCATCCCAAACAAGAGGTGGTCGAGCGTTATCGTGCGATAGGAAGCGAGTTGCTGCGTTCAGATGAAGATGGTGCAATCGTAGTGAACATGGATCAGCACAATTTTAGTGTGGAGCGCTACCGAAAAACTCACACTCGTTACTGGCATAATCGCCCATCGAGTACTACAGAAAATACAGAGTAAATGGATCCATTAACCCACGCCTTGCTCGGTGCTGCGACTGCTCACGCGCTGGTCGGCTCGCGCCAAAACTGTCGTATTTGGCTGATCGGCGCAGTAGGCGGCATATTGCCCGATGCCGATATTTTCATTTCCAGCGCAAGCGACCCCTTGCTGGCGATTGAATATCATCGCCACTTCACCCATTCCTTTGCCTTCATCCCGCTGGGCGGCCTGATCGCGGCATCACCGTGGCTGATACAACATCGGCAGCGTTTAAATAGCTGGGCCATCCTGGCGGCAGCTACCCTAGGCTATGCCACGCACGGCTTGCTGGACGCCTGCACCAACTACGGCACCCATTTATTATGGCCGTTTACAACTGATCGGACAGCGTGGCACTGGATCACCACCATAGGCCCCGTGCTCACGCTCATGCTGCTGCTTGGCCTGATATTTGCGACCCGACGCCGCTCGCGCTTGCCTGCTATTGCTGCGCTGGTTTTGTCTCTTGCCTATATCGGCAATGCCGCTGTGCAACGGGAACACGCGCTTGATGTGCAGCACCCGATCGCCGCCTCGCGCGAACACACCATCACGCGCGCTGATATGTTCCCCACAGTCGGCAATCCATTCATATGGCGCTCGGTTTATCAGTCGGGGAACATGCTTTATACGGATCGCATTCGTGTCATGGGAAGCAGCACCCCGATGTGGAAGGAAGGCAGCACAGTCGCGTTATTGCGCGAACAGGATTTGCCACCCGATGTTTACCAGGATGCTCATGCGCGCCGTGATTTCGCGCGCTTCAACTATTTTTCAGATGGCTGGGTCGCGCGAGCCACCGGGGATTCCAGCGTCATCGGCGATGCTCGCTACTCGTTACGCACAGATACTTTTGAACCTATCTGGGGGGTGCGTTTTCATCCCGGCACATCCACGCCTACCGAGTGGGTGGATCGCACCGCACAGAACCGTGTGCCGCTACGTTTATTGTGGGATGAGATCAACGGAAATTCGCCAGGTTACCGATCCATACCGCCGTTAATTTCAGCCCCCAAACCGTGATGGAAAATTAAAGCGCGCCCGAAATTGAAATTGCTCGACAACCCCCCGCGTCACACTGCAAGGCCGAAGCAGGCCTATCCCAATCGCTTAACACCCAGCGTTCGCAGCGATGCCCATCCACCTGATGCTCGTGGAATCCGGGGCGGTGGGTATGGCCGTGTATCAAACGTGGGTAGCCATGTTGGCGTAGCAAGGCGGCGACCGCATCATCATTCACATCCATGATTGCGCTGGCTTTGCCTTGCTTGGCAAGAGTGCTGTGCTGGCGTAATTGTTCTATATAGGCTTTGCGCGTGGCAAGCGGTTGCGCGAGAAATTTTTTCTGAAATTCTGGATCGTGCACTTGGGCGCGATACTGCTGATATTCGACATCATCCGTACACAGCGTGTCGCCGTGACTGAGCAGCGTGGGCGATCCATACAATTCAAGCATGGTCGGGTCTTCCAGCAGGGTTGCGCCTATCGTTTGCGCCAACACATTGCCCATCAATAAATCGCGATTACCCTGCATTAAATAAACTTTGATGCTGTGCGCCACCACACCCTGCAAAGCAGCAATGACATGGGCATGAAACGGATCGTGCAGATTGTCGTCGCCCGCCCAGTATTCGAATAAATCTCCGAGGATATACAGTGCTTCTGTTTGTGGAGTCAGTGTGCCAATAAAAAGCTGGAACGCCGCCATGCTGTGGGCATGGTCGGCGCTAAGATGCAGATCTGAAATGAACAGGGTGTGCATGGCAGGGAAGCAGGATTCAGGATTCAGGATTCAGGATACGGGATACGCGATACGCGATACGGGGAGCTGTCGCCACATCCTGTATCCCGCATCCCGCATCCCGCATCCCGCATCCCGCATCCCGCATCCCGCATCCCGCATCCCGCATCCTGACTATTTCACCACTTCCGCTTTAGTGATGACGACATCTTCCAGTGGCACATCCTGGAAGCCACTGCGGTTGCCTGTCTTGACCTTGCGAATTTTATCTACTACGTCCATACCTTCTACTACTACACCGAAAACGCAATAGCCGTAACCTTGCTGATTAGGCGCGGTGTAGTTTAGAAAATCATTGTCCTTCACGTTTATGAAAAATTGCGCCGTGGCGGAATGCGGATCACCAGTGCGCGCCATCGAAATTGTATAGTTGTCGTTTTTCAAGCCGTTGGCAGCCTCATTTTTTATCGCGGCATTCACCGGTTTTTGTTTCATTCCAGATTCAAAACCGCCACCCTGCACCATAAAGTTATCTATCACGCGGTGAAAAATAGTGCCGTTGTAAAAGCCACTGTTCACATAATCCAGAAAATTCTGGACTGTGACGGGTGCTTTTTCGGCATCCAGTTTAATCGTGATGTTGCCCTGATTTGTTGTCAATATAACCATGCTACTGTTTCCTTTTTTGCTATTAAATTGGGCTTCGGAATGATGGGTGGCGCAACCAAACAGGCTGCCCAGCATCAGGATAAAAAATATTTTTTGGTACTTCATGCTTATGCTGCTCCTTCATAAATGATTTGCCACCGATTATCGCGCTTAATCCAATACTGGCGTTTTTTCATGCGGTTGGAAAGATTATTACTGGTATATCCTTGTTCAAAGTTAACTACAACCATGTCGGGTTGGCTGGGGTAGGCAAACGCGCTGAGTTTGGACAGATTTATTTTGATCCATTCCTTGCCTGCGTTTACCCGTTTTTTTTGCTGTGCCCAAGCGGAAAAATTCGCGCCGTTGCTGGCAAAATCGCTGGCATAGTGTTTAAGGTAGGCATCGGTATCAATACTTTCCCAGTCCACACGCCAATTTTCTATAGCCTGCAATAACGAGAGGCGCTCCGCCTGGTCTTGCTCATCACGCCAGTTCATTTGGTTGGTAATGATAACCGGAGTAATGCCAATTTGTAACACCTTGCCGATTTTTTCCAGATCCTCGTTGGACAGCACCACACAACCATTGCTGGAGCGCGGCGGGCGGCTGTAAGTGTCGGCAGGTGTGCCGTGCAGCCAGATGCCATACCCATTGCGTCTTTGTTTTTTATCCCACTCATTAGGGTAGTTTATCGGGTAAGCGCCACTGCCATAAAAATCGGTCAGCTTGCTTTTGGGCAGACTAGAACTAATGAAATAAACGCCTAGCGGCGTTTTCTGGTCGCCCTCGGCAATTTTTGCCGCACCCTCTTTGCCGATGCTGATATAAAAATCTGCCACATAGCGCGCTTCACCATTGACGTTTTCATACAAATACAGCGTTGATTTGCTGGTATCAATCACCACGGCATGACGTTGCTCGGCATCGAGATGCCACAGATAGGCCGGTGTCAGGGTCGGCGGCTGTTGCTGAAAGCGCTTCAACCTAGCGCGTGCCTCATCGCGCAAACCCTCCATCTGCGCTCTGCTGGCTCCCGGCATATTGCCAAAATCGCTAAGTGGCTTGGCATGCGCCAATAACAAATCCCCTCTGACTAGTTGCGCCAGCTTGAAGTTGGGGTTGATTTTGAGCAGAGTATCAACCTCATTCAGCGCCACATCCAGCTTGTTGTTATTGATGGACAGCAGACTTTTCACCAGCAATGCTTCCATGTCATGCGATACCGGTGCAACGCCCGATTCCCCAGCCTGCACAGTATGATGTGACAGAGCCGCCAGAGTCAAAACCACCGGTATCGAAACAAAGAGCCTCAGCAGAATAAGGGCAGACCGACGTGTACACATACTCGCCAATTACTTTCCGGAACGCTCTTCCTGAATCAGCCATGCGCCCTCAACATAAACCAATAACAAGGTTTTTTTGGAGTTGGCTTTCAAATGGCTGGAGCGGTAAGACTGACGAAAAGTCACGGTAGCATGAGTGTCATCCGTGAAACTCACTTTGGCATTGTTGACGCCAACTTGGATAAACTTGGGTTTACTCAGTCGCTCGGCGCGTGAGGCATTCCAATGGTCGCGACTCTCGCCATCCGGCGTCTTGAAATCCTTGGCATAGAAAGCGAAATATTGAGTCACGTTTTTGGATGACCAGGCGGCGGCCCAATCATTCAGCATTTTCAAAACTTCCTTGCTGGGATTTTCTGATGATTTTCCCACAATGGCAGGGGCAGCCGTTTTGGAAGTACGTAATGTTGCCGTAGGAGCTGCGGGCGAGGATTTATTAATGCTGGCAGTGGCCGCAATGACTTTGGGAGGCACAATTTCAGATGAAATGACCGCTTGATCGTTCTTGCTCTTGCTGTTGCCGTTGAACAAATCTTTAATCATGGCCAGCTTGGTCTGCGTGCCAGCATTGCTACTATCCAGTTGCAGTGCGCGATCATAGGCCTGACTCGCCATTTTGGCGTAGATGTCACCCAGATTTTCTTGCGCGGTGGCATAGCTGGGATTGGTACGAATCGCCATTTCCAGCGCGTTTTTCGCCTTGTCATACTGACCCTGACCCGCATATAACACCGCAAGATTGTTATGCGGCTCCGGCAACTCAGGGTAATCATGGGTCAATGCTGCAAACACCGTAATAGCGTCACTGGTTTTTCCCTGTTCCGTGAGAATTAGCCCTTTGAGGAAGCGCGCCTGAGCATCTTTGGGAGAATTAGCCAAATAGGCATTAACCCGCTCCATTGCTTCGGCATACTGGCTCTGCTTGAATAATTTGCTGGCATCCTGCATCTCATCCGCGCTTACGCCTACGCTAACGCACAACAACAGAGCCGCACACCATACACGCAGTCTAAAATGGTTAAGATCGTTCATCAATGGGGAATTAAGTAGAGTTGGCAAAATTGGTTACCCTGTTTGCAAGTTGACCGAATTCTATCAAATATGAGCAGCCATTTCTTGGTTTATCTGGTAGGTTTGTCTGGTAGATTCATTGTAACGCCCGCATCCACCTGTTTGGGGGCGTAGATTTTCAGGTAAAATCGCGGCCTATAAATTTTCTCCAAAAAACCGTAGCTAATGAGCAGCGATATACAAACAGCCGCCCCCCATTTCATCCGCAACATCATTGAAGCCGATCTGGCGAGCGGCAAGCACGGTCACATTACCACCCGCTTTCCGCCCGAGCCGAACGGTTATTTGCATGTCGGCCATGCCAAATCCATCTGCCTAAATTTCGGCCTAGCGCTGGATTACCAAGGGCGTTGCAACCTGCGCTTTGATGATACCAATCCGGAAAAGGAAAGCGAGGAATACGCGTCTTCTATCCAAGAGGATGTGCAATGGCTGGGTTTCAAGTGGGATGGCGAGGTGCGCTGGGCTTCCGATTATTTCGAGCAGTTGTATCAGTTTGCGGTGGAGTTGATACAAAAGGGCTTGGCTTATGTGGACGACCTGACTCCCGAACAAATGCGCGAGTATCGCGGCACCTTGACTCAAGGTGGGAAAAACAGCCCGCATCGCGAGCGTCCGGTGACAGAGAATCTGGATTTGTTTGCGCGTATGCGCGCTGGCGAATTTGCCGATGGCAGTATGGTACTGCGCGCAAAAATAGACATGGCTTCCGGCAACATCAATCTGCGCGACCCTGCCATTTACCGCATACGCCGCGCGCATCACATTCGCACCGGCGACAAATGGTGTATCTATCCGATGTACGACTACACCCATTGCATTTCCGATGCGCTGGAAGGCATCACCCATTCCTTGTGTACGCTGGAGTTCGAAGACCATCGTCCGCTGTACGATTGGGTGCTGGATAACATCACCATCGCCTGCCACCCGCAACAAATCGAATTCTCGCGCTTGGAGTTACGCTACACCATCACCAGCAAACGCAAACTGCTGCAACTGGTGAATGAAAAACAGGTGTCTGGCTGGAACGACCCGCGTATGCCCACCATACAAGGTATGCGGCGGCGCGGTTACACGGCACAAGGCATACGCGAATTCGCGCGCCGAATTGGTATCTCCAAGAGCGAAAACGTGATTGACATGGCGGTGCTGGAAGCCTGTGTGCGCGAAGACATGGAAGCGAGTGCGCCGCGCGTGATGGCAGTGATCAAGCCGTTGAAAGTGGTGGTGACTAATTTTGTGGCCGGACAGACCGAATCGCGCGCCGCCGGTTTTCATCCGCAGCATCCAGAGTTCGGCGAGCGCGTCGTGCCGTTCGCGCGCGAAATCTGGATCGAAGCGGATGATTTTTCTGAGCAGCCGCCTGACGGCTGGCAGCGATTGACCGTGGGCGGCGAGGTGCGTTTGCGCTACAGCTATGTCATGCGCTGCGATGAGGTAATAAAAGATAGCGCAGGAAATATCACCGAACTGCGCTGCTCGATAGACCCGGAAACACTGGGCAAAAATCCAGTGGGGCGCAAGGTCAAGGGCGTGATTCACTGGTTGTCGGTTGAACATGCGCTGCCAGCCGAGATACGTTTGTATGATCGGTTGTTCACCGTGCCGCAACCGGATGCCGACAAAGATGTGGATTTTTGCAATTACTTAAATGCGGATTCTTTGACGGTGGTGCAGGGCTGGGTCGAGTCGGCGGTTAACGATGCTATGCCGGAAATGCGCTATCAATTCGAGCGCTTGGGGTATTTTTGTGCTGATCGCTATGAGCATCAGCAGGGTAAAAAGCGGGTGTTTAATCGCACGGTGACACTGAAAGATTCGTGGACAAAAGAGCAACACTGATGAAAATTTACAACACCCTCACCCGCGACAAGCAGGATTTTATTCCGATAGAGCCCAATAAAGTTCGCATGTACGTATGCGGCATGACGGTGTATGACTATTGCCACCTCGGCCATGCGCGGGTGATGGTAGTGTTCGACATGGTTACCCGCTGGTTGCGCGCATCCGGTTTTGATGTGATGTATGTGCGCAACATCACCGATATTGACGACAAGATCATCAAGCGCGCGGCGGAGAACGGCGAGTCTATTCATGTACTCACGCAACGCTTCATTGATGCCATGCACGAGGATGAGCGCCGCTTGAGCATATTGCCGCCCGACCATGAGCCGCGCGCCACGGACTATGTGCCGCAAATGCTGGACATTATTTCGCAACTGGAAAGCAACGGCTTGGCCTATCGCGCCGCCGATGGTGATGTTAATTATGCAGTGCGTAATTTTTCAGGCTATGGAAAACTCTCTGGTAAATCGTTGGAAGACTTGCGCGCCGGTGAACGCGTGGACGTGAACGACGGCAAACGTGATCCGCTCGATTTTGTGTTGTGGAAACACGCCAAGGACGACGAAGCAGAGGAAGTGAAATGGGATTCCAAATGGGGCAAGGGTCGCCCCGGCTGGCATATCGAGTGTTCCGCCATGAGCTCGGAAATTTTGGGTAAGCATTTTGACATACACGGTGGCGGCGCAGACTTGCAGTTTCCGCATCATGAAAACGAAATCGCGCAGAGCGAAGGTGCGCATCAGTGTCAATTTGTGAACGTCTGGATGCACAACGGCTTTGTGCGTGTGGATGACGAGAAAATGTCCAAGAGTCTGGGCAACTTTTTCACCATCCGCGAAGTGCTGAAAAAATATGACGCCGAAGTGGTCCGGTTTTTCATCTTGCGCGCCCACTATCGCAGCCCCTTGAATTATTCTGATGCCCATCTGGATGATGCCAAGGGTGCGTTGACTAGGCTTTATACGGCGTTGAAATTCTTACCCGTTCGCCCTGAGCTTGTCGAAGGGGGGCGGGTAGATTGGAGCGAACCCCACGCCCAACGCTTCCAATCCGCCATGAACGACGACTTCAACACCCCGGAAGCGGTGGCCATTTTATTTGAATTGGCCAACGAGGCGAACAAAACCGCTGCCCCGCACCTTGTATTACAGCTTAAATCATTAGCGGCTACGCTGGGATTATTGCAACGCCCTGCGATTGAATTTTTACAAGGTGGCATTTCTCCTGGCATGAGCGAACAGCAAATTGCTGAGCAGATAGCAGCGCGCAGCGCAGCGAAAAATTCCAAAAACTACGCCGAGTCTGATCGCATTCGTAAAGCATTGCTGGATGCGGGTATCGTGCTGGAAGATAGTGCGTCAGGGACGACCTGGCGCAGAGCTTAAGGCAGCCTTAAACCATCCCGCCTTCCTGAGGTCGTTCACTCTTTTCGGAAATCCCATTCATTGGGCACTTTCCAACTCCATCCCCCCCCTTCCAGGGGGCAATAGCCCACGAATTTCTGGCGCTATTCACCCATTTAGCCTAGGGCTATTGTGTAAAACTAGCCAGCCACTCAAAAACAAAGGGAAAACCACCCAAGGGGAAGACACCAAATGAACCAGGTAAAACGCACACTTTTGCTGGTAGATGACGAGAAGGAAATCACTTCTGCTCTGCTACGTTTGTTGCGCGGAGATGGCTATACCATTTTGCAGGCACACAGCGGCCAGGAAGGTCTTGAGCTACTGTCGAAAAATTTGGTCGGTGTCATTATTTCAGACCAACGTATGCCTGAAATGAGTGGCGTGGAGTTTTTGACGCAAGCCAAAGCGCTTTATCCTAAAACAATACGCATCATTTTGAGTGGCTATGCCGATCTGGACGCGATCAAAAATGCCATTAATTTCGGTGCGATATACAAATATTTGAGCAAGCCGTGGGATAACGAAAGCTTGTCTGTCTGCGTACGCGACGCATTTCACCACTACGAGATGGTGCAGGAAGAAGAGCATCTAGCGCAGGAAATTGAAATTGCCAAAGATGAGTTAGCTCGAACCAACCAAGAGTTGGCGGTGCTACTTAAACGAAAAAATAATCAAATTGAACATATCTCGCATTTTGATCCGCTGACCAATCTGCCTAACCGCGTGTTATTCCATGATCGTCTGGAGCAGGCGCTGACAGTTGCACGGCGCGATGACTGTCAGGTCGGAGTCATGTTTGTTAACCTCAGCCGCTTCAAGCATATCAATGATTCGCTGGGTCATCCCATAGGGGATCAATTGCTGCAAGCAGTGGCGCAAAGGCTGGAAAATTATGGTCGGCTAGGGGACACCGTGGCGCGTATTGGGGGGGACGAATTTGCTTTCGTGTTGAGTAATATGAAGGACGCGCATGAAGCGGACGATGTGGCACAGAAGATACTGGACTCGCTGGCGCACGAACCAATGGTAATAGGTGAGAGTGAAATATATGCCTCGGCCAGCATAGGTATGAGCATTTTCCCGATGGATGGCTCGGATGCACTCACTTTAATCAAAAATACAGATGCGGCACTGCATCATGCCAAGAGCGAGGGGGGGAATAACTTTCAATATTATGCCGCGCAAATGAATGCCAAGGCGTGTCAGCGTTTGACATTGGAAACGGAGCTTCGGCACGCTTTAGAACGGGAAGAATTCACACTTTTTTATCAGCCCAAGGTTGAACTATTACATGGCAAGATCGTCGGTGTGGAAGCCTTGCTGCGCTGGAATAATACCGAACGCGGGATGGTCTTGCCGGGCGACTTTATCCCGCTGCTGGAAGAGACAGGTCTCATTTTACCCGTGGGCGAGTGGGTGCTCCGTGCCGCATGTAAGCAGGCGTGTGCTTGGCAAGCGCAAGGTTATGCTGACATACGCATCGCAGTCAATTTGTCCGCGCTGCAATTCAGGCAACCGGATCTGGCAGATGTCATATTGAATATATTAAAAGAATATGGTTTGGACTCAAGCTTGGAGCCGCTTGAACTTGAACTAACCGAGAGTCTGCTAATGAAAAGTGTAAATCAGACGATCACAACACTCAATAAGCTGCGTGATCGGGGCATCGTCTTTTCTATAGATGATTTTGGTACCGGCTATTCCAGCCTGAGCTATTTAACGCGCTTCCCGATTAGCAGCCTCAAAATTGATCAGTCTTTTGTGCGCGATTTGGTCAGCCATAGTGATGATGCATCTATTGTGTCTGCCGTGATTGCCTTGGGTCATAGTTTAGGCATGAACGTCATTGCGGAAGGCGTAGAAACGAAAGAGCAAATGCACTACCTGCGAAAAATGAAATGTGACGAAATGCAAGGCTATTTATTCAGCCGACCTGTACCGGCGGCAGAAATGACGCGCTTGCTGGAAATCGGAAAGTGTCTGGATTTATTCACGGAGGCATAATGGAACGCACCCTGTTGTTGGTTGACGATGAAGAAAATATTACCTCGGCGTTGGTGCGTTTGCTGCGCCGAGATGGCTATACCATCCTGAAAGCCAATAGTGGCAAAGCAGGTCTGGAGCTGCTGACACAACATGATGTCGGCGTGATTATTTCTGATCAGCGTATGCCGGAAATGACAGGGGTGGAATTCCTGAGCCAGGTCAAGGAGCTTTATCCGGCCACGGTGCGTATCGTGTTGAGCGGTTACACCGAACTCAACTCAGTCACGGATGCGATTAACCGCGGGGCGATCTATAAATTCCTCACCAAGCCGTGGGAAGATGAATTGTTGCGCGCCAATATTGAAGAGGCGTTCCGCTCATATGAAATGGAACGGGAAAATGCCAGGCTCTCTGTGGCGTTGCAACAAGCCAATGAAGATTTACGGATCATCAACCAAGATTTAGAACGGCGGGTCGAGCAAAAGACCCGCGAAGTCTTGCGTCATATGGAGGTGTTGCGAGTCTCTCAGGAAATGCTGGAGCACCTGCCTATGGCGGTAGTGGGTGTTGGCCAAGATGGCATTATTGCGATGGCAAATGACAGGGCGCGCCAACTGTTCTGTGCAAGTGCGGAGCGACCACTGTTGGGTGAGGACGCAAAAAGTACCTTTCCCCCAGAGTTGTGGAATTTTATTAAAGACGGCAAGTGCGCCACACAGCAGGTCAGCGTGCTGCATCTTGCGGATGATAAAAAAATGCGATGCTGGTGCAGCGCTTTGGGAGCAATTTCAAAATCCCAAGGTACAGTGCTGGTCATTGATACTAATGAAGAAAGGTATTCCAAGCCATGACGATCAGCAAAAATGAAATACTTTCCAAGCTGCATCAGCTTCCATCCATGCCGCAAGTGGTGCAGGAAGTCATGGCCAGTTTGCAGAATAAAAAGCTAGACATCAGTGTGCTGGCATCAATGATTGCGCGCGATCAGGGTTTGAGCGCCAAAGTATTGCGCGTGGCAAACTCCTCCTTCTATGGGCAACCGCGCAATGTCGCATCAGTTCAGGATGCGGTCGTCGTCTTGGGTTTTAATTGTGTATGGTCGTTAGTGCTTGCCGCAGGATTGGCTAATGTTTTCCCCGTTGCTCCAGGCAGCTTATTTGATCGCAATGAATATTGGCAGCGCAGCTTTCGCGTGGCGGGCTATGCCAAAGCCGTGGCACAAGGCCTGCATCAAGAGCCACAAATGGCTTTTACTGCGGGTCTGTTTCACGAGGTCGGCCAGTTGGTGCTGGATGTGTGCATCCCCGATCAATTTTCCCAGGTACTGCTACAGCAAAAAAATTCCGCTCTAAGTCTGGTTGAAATTGAGCTATCGCAATGGGATTTTGACCATGCACTAATCGGTGGCGAGATGGCGAGACAGTGGAGTTTTCCGAGTGAAATAGAACATGCCATACACTATTGGCGCACACCAGAGCAAGAACCATTTCAGCCGATTGCCGGCATCATCCATGCGGCAGTGCTGCTGGAAAGCGGCTTGCGCGCAGATCAGTTTATCGAGAAATTACCCGGCACGCTGCGCGACAAGCTACAGGTCAATTGGAAGAGTATTGCAGCCTACCTGCCAGACTCAAACCAGCTTGCGAAAGAAGCAAATTTGATGGTGGCTTCCTAGGGACATCATCATGAAACTGGATCAAACAGATCAACTCTCCTGGATTAGCAATTTATATAGACTAGGTCAGGGTGTCGCACCCGGCATAGATATTAACGAAGCGTACCAACGCATATTGGATCATGTGGTACAAGGTTTAGGGGGGCAGAGCGGAACGCTGGCGCTGGTTGACGAAAGCATTGTTTTTTTCGACGATGGTGAGATGCTTGTTATCGCTGCAAGTAACCGTGTGCCGACGATCATGCTAGGCGATAAAATCCCGTTCGGCCAGGGTGTGCTGGGCTGGGTGGCGCAGCATGGTAACAACCTGCTGCTCAATGGTGATTTATCTAATGATGCAAGATTTCAGGGGCAGTTGCTAAATAGGCAGGACAGGCCCGCATCGGCCATGTGTTGGGCGCTCAAGAGCGAGGGTCGCTTAATCGGCGTGTTGAGCATCAACCGCACGCAAGAGTTTCCGCCTTATACCGAGACCGAGTTAGATAAAGGCATCACCATCAGCGGCCTGATTTCCATGGTCATAGACAATATCCGCTTGAACCTGGTGAATCAACAAAATCTCGCCTTGCTTTCCAACATCAACAAAGACCTGATTTCAACCGGCCAGCGTCTGGGCGAAGCGCAAAGCCATCTGTTGCAAGCCGATAAAATGGCCTCGGTAGGCCAACTGGCAGCAGGCGTGGCGCATGAAATTAACAACCCGATCGGCTATGTCTATTCCAACCTGGGTACGCTGGAGAAATATGTGCAGAACACCTTCAGCTTGCTCGACCAGTATGAGCTTGCTGAAAATTCGATTACAGATGCCGCTGTGCTGGCAAAACTAAAAGCTGCCAAAGACCAACTGGACATCGCTTATCTCAAAGAGGATTTGCGGACGCTCATGGCGGAATCCAAGGACGGCATCACCCGCGTCAAAAGCATCGTTCAGAACCTGAAAGATTTCTCTCATGTAGATGCCACGGATGAATGGCATTACGCCGACCTGCATGCCGGTTTAAATAGCACACTGAATATTGTCAACAACGAGATTAAATATAAGGCTGAGGTTGTCAGAGAATTCGGCCAGATACCGCAAGTGGAATGCTTGGCTTCGCAACTCAACCAAGTATTTATGAATCTATTGGTCAACGCTTCCCATGCCATCGAAGAGCACGGTACGATCACGGTACGCACCGGCACCGCGCAGGACGAAGTTTGGGTGGAGGTGCGCGATAGCGGCAAAGGTATCCCACCAGAAAACATCAAGAAAATATTCGATCCATTTTTCACCACCAAGCCCATAGGAAAAGGTACGGGGCTTGGATTGTCGCTGTCCTACGGCATCATCCAAAAGCATCATGGGCGGATCGAAGTGCAAAGTGAAGTGGGCAAGGGTACGACATTCAAGGTGTGGCTGCCGGTAAAACATGCTGGCAGCACCCAACTGACATGAAAAAATTCTTCTACCCCGCCATCGCCCTGACGAACCGCATGGGCTACAAAAAAAAATTCGCGGTACTGTGGCTGATTTCGCTGGCCGCCATTTTTGTGCTGGTGTACAACCTCTTTGTTAGCCTGAGTCAGATAATTCGCATCTCGCAACTGGAATTGGACGGAATTGTGTTGAGCAAACCGATTGCGCAGTTCGCACAGTTTATTCAGCAGCGCCGCGCGCTGACCGCTATACATCACGTTAGCAATAAAGCTGCGGGAGTCCAGCATGATGCCGACGAACAAATAGCTTTTGACACCATGGAAAAACAGTTCCCTGCCAGCCTAAAGGAGAGTGGTGATTGGAAAAATATCAAGGACAGCTTGGGGAATTTTTGGCGAGAGGAATCCAGCCTAACGGTAGCCGATATAATTGCTGCCCGTACTCGTCTGATCAAGAAACTTCATTCATTTGCAGTAACTGTTGCCGATCAATATCAGATCACTTTGGATCCAGAAATAGACACGTATTACCTGCTGGACACCGCTCTCATTAAGCTTCCCGATACGCTAGAGCATTTGAGTCAGCTTGGTATCTATGGGTCAAAAATGTTGGGCGCGAATCAGGTCACGGAGCCTGACAAGATAGCGGTGTACGGCATACTGGCCAAGCTTTACGCCAGCAACCAAGTTCTTGGTGCCAATCTGGAGAAGGTCAGACGAGATAATCCAGCAATCAATATTTCGCTTGCAACTGCTTTCAAAGATGTTTTTGATGCGGAACGACAAATAGCCGAGATCGTAAGAACAGACATTGTGTCCGGGCGATTTACTACGGCCCCTGCGGATTTATACAGCAAGACCCACAGCGTAATGAATGCTGGCTACACCTTTCTGCATTCATCACTGCTGCCTATGGCAGAGCAGCTTATCCATGAACGGATTGCCCAAGCAAAACATAGGTTGTATGTGAGCATGGGCTTTGCCGTGCTAGTGATGCTGGTCGCTGCTTATTTTATCGCCGGTATCTATTTTTCCACCCTAGGCAGCATCCAAAAGCTGGCTCGCTCCTCACGCGCTTTTACCGCAGGGGATCTGGGTGAGCGGGTTCATCTGAACACGCATGATGAACTGGCTCAAGTGGGCAGAAGTTTTAATGAGATGGCGGATGGGTTTAACGCCTTGCTTGAGGCGCGCCTTCAGACGGAAGATTCCCTCAAGCAGTTCAAAAACACCCTGGATCAAACTCAAGACTGCGTGTTCATGTTCGCACACGGCACTCTGAAATTTATTTATGCCAATCGCGGTGCTGTGGCACAGGTGGGTTACTCTGCCGAGGAAATTCTGCATTTGACCCCACTGGATATTAAGCCTGAGTTTACCTGGGAAAGTTTTTGCCAGATGCTAGAGCCCATGTTGGCCGGGCGAAAAACCGCCATCACCTTTGAAACCGTGCATAAGCACAAAGATGGTCATTTAATTCCTGTGGAAGTGGTGCTGCAATATATTCATCAAGACGATGCAGAGCCGCGCTTCGTCGCCGTTGTGCGCGACATCAACGAACGCAAACAAGCAGAGCAAGAGTTAGCAAAGCGCTATCAAGAATTAAAGGCGCTAAACACACAACTACAAGAAACCCAAGGTCAACTATTGCAATCAGAAAAAATGGCCAGCGTAGGCCAACTGGCAGCAGGTGTGGCGCACGAGATCAACAATCCGATCGGCTATGTTTATTCCAATTTGGGCACGCTGGAAAAATATATACAGGATTTATTTGGCATGCTCGATGCGTATCAGCAGACAGAACCGATGATTGCAGAGAATGGAATCTTAGCCCAGCTGCAAGCAGCCAAGCAGAAGTTTGGTCTGGAATATTTACGCGAGGATGTGCCAGCGCTGATGAACGAATCCAAAGATGGCATCACTCGCGTTAAAAAAATTGTGCAGGACTTGAAGGACTTCTCACATGTGGAGGCATCGGAAGAATGGCACTGGGTGAACTTGCATAAAGGCTTAGACAGCACCCTCAACATCGTCAACAACGAAATAAAATACAAGGCGGAAGTGGTGAAAGAATATGGCGACATGCCAGAAATTGAATGCCTGTCCTCACAACTCAACCAAGTATTTTTGAACATGCTGGTGAACGCATCCCATGCTATTGAAGAGCGCGGTACGATCACTATCCGCACCGGCAGCACGGCTGAGGAAGTGTGGGTGGAAATAGCCGATACCGGCAAGGGCATTGCCCCTGAAAATTTCAAGAAAATATTCGATCCATTTTTTACTACCAAACCTGTTGGCCAGGGTACGGGCTTGGGTTTGTCGCTGTCCTATGGAATAGTTCAAAAACATCATGGACGGATTGAAGTGAAAAGCGAATTGGGCAAGGGCACGGTGTTTAGAATATGTTTGCCGGTGCGACAGCCGCCTGAGGTTGCAGCTTGATTTTATTTGCAAGTAAGAAATGTTATTTTGTATTGGGCTGAGTAAATTTTTTTCGGAAGATAACGTAGGGTGGGCAGCTAGTTTTATCGTCTGCCCACGCAGCGGAGTGTCGGCGTGGGCATAAAAACATGCCCACCCTACCCACTAGCTGGAAAGTTTAGGAACGGAGAATTTATGAGCGACCTGCAAGAAACACAAGTCCAGCAAGCGGATTCTAATACGGGTCTGGCTTTGCTGTTTGTGGACGATGAAGCCAACATTTTGTCTGCGCTGAAGCGCTTGTTCCGCCCTTTTGGCTACCGCATTTTTACTGCGGAAGGGGGGGCTCAGGGCTTGGAAATCATGGAGCGCGAAGCCATTGATCTGGTGGTTTCTGACATGCGTATGCCGGAGATGAATGGCGCGCAATTTTTGGAAAAAGTCAGGGCAAAGTGGCCAGAGTCGGTGCGTATTTTGTTGACCGGTTATGCCGAGATCGGCTCCACCATAGATGCCATCAACAAGGGCCAGATTTATCGCTATGTGTCAAAACCGTGGGAGGATAATGATATTACTTTGATCGTCAAACACGCTTTGCAACACAAAGTGCTGGAAAAAGAAAAATTGCGCCTGGAAGCGCTAACGCGCAAACAGAATGATGAGCTTAAAGATTTGAATGCCAATCTCGAAGAAAAGGTCAAAGCGCGTACCGAAGAAGTGCGCCAGACCATGCAGTTTTTAGAAACCGCACATGAGAATCTTAAAAAAGGTTTTTTGACTTCAATCCGGGTTTTCTCCAACCTGATCGAGATGCGTGATGCCAGCATGGTCGGCCACTCGCGTCGGGTAGCCGAGTTAGCGCGATCTCTGGCGCAACGTATGGGCATGACAGATGCCGAGGTGCAGAATGTTTTTATTGCTGGATTGCTGCTCAATGTGGGGAAAATTGGCCTGCCCGATCGTTTGCTGGATAAAAAATTTACCAGCCTGAGCGGCGAGGAACGCTCGGAGGTGGTCAAGTATCCGGTCAAGGGACAAATGGCACTCATGGCGCTGGAGCAACTACAAGGTGCTGCATTATTGATACGCCACCACCGGGAATATTTTGATGGCTCTGGCTTTCCAGAGCATTTGGCCGGATTTAATATTTCCTTGGGCGCAAGAATTCTTGCGCTGTGCAAAGACTTTGATGAGGCTGTGATCGGCACCAAAACGAGCCAAGGTTTGAAACAGGCAGATGCAGTTGAATTAATTCAGCATGGCGCTGGCAAGCGCTACGATCCCGTGGTGATTGAGGCCTTTATGAAGGAAATGAGCAAGACTGCGGCAAGCCCAGCCGCCAGTGCTGCGACGGAAATGACGTTACGTACCGGACAGTTGAAACCAGGCATGGAGGTGGCGCGAGATTTAGTGACGCCAGCCGGTGAAATGTTGCTGTCTAGAGGACACATTTTAAGTGAGCAACTGATCGAGCAACTGCGAAGTTTTGAGCACCTCGGAAACAGCACGCTTGCTGTATCAATACGTATCAAGAAATAAATTGATGCAATCATATTTCGTTATCTCTCGCGACACTCTATCTGACGATGGCCTATTTTAACGAGGTGAAGCGCACCCTGACCGTCAAGTTAGTCTATTACGGTCCGGCATTGAGTGGGAAGACCACCAATCTCATGCGCTTGCATGACATTCTGGCGCCCGATCTAAAAGGTGAAATCATGACATTGGAGACGCAAAACGATAGGACGCTATTTTTTGATTTGCTGCCTCTTGGCTTTCGCACTCCCTCAGGCTGGCTGGTCAAATTCAAGATTTATACCGTTCCCGGTCAAGTCGTGCATGATGCCACTCGTAAAGCCGTGTTGTCGCGCGCAGATGGCGTGGTTTTTGTGGCGGATTCGCAGCGTTCACAAGGTGTCAATAATTCGGAATCCTTTCAAAACTTGGAGGACAATGTATGCCGCGTTGGCCTCGATTTTGATACGCTGCCACTGGTCGTGCAGTTCAATAAGCGTGACCTACCCAATATTTTTAGCGCGGATGAGCTACGGGCGCGCTGGTCAGCAGCGCCGTGGCCGCAGGTGTTGGCCACAGCCACATCGGGAAACGGCGTACAAGAAACTTTTGCCCGATTGCTGGAAGATGTGTACCCGGTACTCGATAAAAATTTCTCGTTGCACAAAACTCATGGTACTAACCTGCAAGCCTTTGTCCGTTCCGTGATGGAAGGAGGTCAAACTGGACATTCAGGCTAGAGGTTACGACAGCGTATTAACATTGCGCGAACTGTTTGCTGGCGTTTCGCCAGACAAGTTGGTTGCCGCATTGGGTATATTGCTTGGCGCGCCATCGCGTGTGATTGGCGCGAATGGCGATCTGTTCATGGGAGATACAACCGCATTGGGCGAGAATGTAAGCCGGATTCCGCTGACTTACGATCTGGAAACCATCGCTTATTTGGAGTCACCCTCTTCCGACGAAACCAAGCTGCGTGCTGCCGCATTGCTGCTGGAGGTGCTGATGCAATCTGGCGCGCGCTATTTTATGGCTTCGGAAATACATATCGAAGTGGTCAAAGAAGACTTTGCCGAGTTGCAGCGCAAGCATGCTGCGCTGAAGGAATCCGAGGCACGCTATAAGGCTTTGGCAGAACACCTGGATGAGCGCGTCAAGGTGCAGGTAGGCACCATAGAATCAACCCAGCGCCAACTTTACCAGGCCGAGAAAATGGCCTCGCTAGGCCAGCTCGCGGCAGGTGTGGCGCATGAGATCAACAACCCCATAGGCTTTATTCGCAGCAATCTGAATACGGCATCCGCCTATGTGCAAAAAATTAACAGCATGGCTGAGCTGATCAAGGCACAGGGCAGCGCACAACTTGCCGCTGCCTGGCAAGCAGCCGATCTTGATTTTGTGCTGGAAGATTTTGTATCGCTGTTGAATGAAAGCATCAGCGGCGCAGATCGAGTGACGCGCATCGTGGCTGACCTCAAGGGATTTTCCAATGTGGATCAGGCCGAAGAAGCGATCATCAATCTGAACGACAATATTCGTGCAGTGTGTAATATAGCCGCCAGCCAAATCAACAAGAAAGCGGACTTGAAACTGACGCTGGGCGAGTTGCCGACATTGCGTTGTCATGCAGGGCATTTGAACCAGGTCTTTCTCAACCTGTTGCTTAATGCGGCGCAGGCCATGAAGACGCGCGGCGAGATACATATTCAAAGCGGTGTCGAAAAAAAGAAAATAGTCATCTGCATTTCCGATACCGGTAGCGGCATCCCGGCAGAGGTGCTGCCACGCATCTTTGATCCTTTTTTTACCACGCGCGAGGTGGGATCGGGTACCGGGTTAGGATTGACCGTGAGTCGCGATATTATTACTGCGCTGGGCGGACGCATAGAGGTTGAAAGCACGATGGGGATTGGAACAAAGTTTACGATTTATTTGCCGATATAGGGGGCAATATATAGCGCCCTCCCCCTTGGGGGTGCAATCATGGCGAAGCTGTCTGTTATTTACTTTGGGTATTTACTTTGGGTATTTACTTTGGGGTTCTTACGTGCTTTTTGTGTGTAGGAGACAATTTATTGTTGCCACCTGATTAACCACCCCGGCACTATGTGCCACCCCTCCTTGTTAAGCAGGGGAGGGAGCGAAGCGGAAGGGGTGGTAAGATTTTCACCCATAGAAAAGTCAGGTTGACCAAACCAGAAGGAGATTGAATGTCTCGTTATGCCTCATTATTTACCGGAGTAGCGCCTGAAAACGCACAACAGGAAGCGTTACCAAAAAGAACAGGCTATCGCATGCTATTGGTTGATGATGAGCCTAATGTGCTCAATGCCCTGCAGCGTGTATTTCGGCAAGAAAATTATGTCGTTGTGACCGCAGCGAATGGCCAGGCCGCGCTGGATTTGTTGCGTAAAGAAACCTTCCATTTAATGATCTCCGATTACATGATGCCAGGCATGACCGGCGCCGAGCTGCTCAAGCAAGCCAAGGCGATCAAGCCTGAAATGATCCGCATCATGCTGACTGGACATGCCGATACCGGGGCGATAATGGGCGCCATTAACGAAGGGGCTGTTTACAAATTTATTCTCAAGCCATGGAATGATGACGATTTGCGGGTGACGGTGGCGCTGGCACTGGAACAATATGATCTGATCCAGAAGAACAAGGCGCTGCAAAAAGACAATGCACAGAAGAGCGAGGAAATCACCGCACTTTCCAAATTGACCATCAGCAATCGCAGCCAGTTGGCCATCATTCTGCATAAACGAAATTTGCTGAATGAGCAGCAGGTGCAGGAGTTGTACCGATTACAACAACAACGCAAAGAACCCATCATCCAGTTGCTGTTGGAAAAGGAATGGGTTGCCGAGCGTGTTATCCGCGATATTTTGCTTAAAGATTTGCTGGTAGAAGAAGTTTCGCTGGCAGAGTTTCAAATTGATGCGGCAGTGACCTCGCTTATTCCGCGCAGTTTTTGTGATCGTCAGCTGGTCGTGCCGCTTAAGTTGGAAGGGAAGCGTCTGATGTTGGCCATGGCCGACCCGATGGATTTGGGTTTGATTGATGACATGCGCTTTGTTTCCGGCCTGGAGATTCAGCCGGTCATGGCAGCGGTAGCTGACATCAAGGCCAAGCTTGCCGCAATTCATGGTGAGGAAATCAATTTCAAGGATCTGGAAACGATGGTCTCCGGCCCGGATCCTTATGAAGGCATCGAGGTTGTCATTGAGAATGAGGACAATGAGACGCTGGAAGATTTGCTGCGCGGCACCAATGAACCACCGGCAATCCGTCTGGTGAATGCGGTGATACTCGAAGCAATCGGCGTGGGTGCCAGTGATATTCATATTCAACCACGCACCAAGAGCGTGATGGTGCGGTATCGTATTGATGGTGTGCTGATGGATAAAATTCAGATACCGCATCAGCTGCACCAGTCCCTAGTGTCGCGCTTGAAAATAATGTCAGAGCTGGATATTAGCGAACGGCGCCGACCGCAAGATGGGCGCATCACGGTAAAAACGCCGATGCGCATGGTTGATTTACGTATTTCTACCCTGCCTACCATTAATGGAGAAAAGGTGGTGATGCGCATACTCGATCGCAACGCGACTATTGTCGGTTTGCCGGGGCTGGGGTTCTCGCCTGGCGATCTGGAAAAGGTGTTGAACATGGTGGATAAGCCGCAGGGCTTGATTTTAACCACTGGCCCGACCGGCAGCGGCAAGACCACGACTCTGTATGCTTTGTTACAGCATAACGCCACGCCCAGCAAAAATTACGTCACCATCGAAGACCCCGTGGAGTACTACATGGATCAGGCGGGTCAGGTATTGATTAAAGAAAAAATAGGTTTGTCTTTCCCGGTCGTGTTGCGCGCCATCCTGCGTCAAGATCCAGACGTGATTTTGCTGGGAGAGATTCGTGATTTTGAAACGGCTGAAGTAGCGTTTCACGCTGCTATGACCGGTCACCTAGTGTTTTCCACGCTGCATACCAATTCCGCTGTAGCCAGTATCTCTAGGCTGTTGGATCTGGGGCTGAAGCCTTACGTTGTAGCCACCGCACTAGAGGGAATCATTGCACAGCGCTTGGTCAGGAAGATATGTGAGCACTGCCGTGTGGTAGATACTCCAGCAGCGTTACTCCTGGCAAGGCTGGGTCCGCTTTTTAGCAAATCAAACCACTCACACTTTAAGGGTGGCGGATGCAATCACTGTCATAACAGCGGTTACAAAGGACGAGTGGGGCTGTATGAAGTGCTTGCTATGACTGATCCGATGCGACATCTAATTGCCAGCGGCGGCACCATTCAGGACATCACCAGCCTTGCCCGGCAAAGCGGTGCGTCTTCGCTAATAGAGGATGGGTGCGAAAAGGTTAATCAAGGCTTGACGACAGTAGATGAGTTGCTACGAGTTCTGGGACCGCAGTAACTAACGGGTTACCAAACTAATACGTTTTCTGGCACAAGGCATGGGGATAAAAGAAGCCGAGGCACACAATATTTTTATTATTGCCCTAGCTGCACAATCGGCAGGCATAACCTTTCGCATGGCACGCCATCTTTATCACCATCTAGGGTCTGCACACCACACGCAGTCAAATAATGTTTGGCTTCTTCACATGAGGTCATCTGCGCGCAGCGCGTCTTGCTACAGGTTTGTCCTGAGATTGGTCTAAGGGCGGCATCGGATACAGCCGGAAGAGGTAAGGGGGTGACACTCGGCAGCGGCCAAACAGAGGGATGTTGCTTGCGCCATTTTGACGGCGCAATAGCCGATTCTCCCGCCCACAATCCACGCTTGGCTTGCTGCGCCTCGCGTTGCAAATCTGCCAATTCGCGGCTGCTGCGAAAGCGCGAAAAATTCCATGCCATGCCGCGCCGCACTTGCTCGTGATTGACATTCAATTCGCCGACATGAATATCTGCCACTAGCCGACCATAGTCATCTACTGCCTTGCTGCTGATTTTTACTTGTTGATGCAGCACCATTTTCAGCAATGATTCTTTCGACTCCGCGCCATAGTCTTGTGCCTTTTCTGGCGCATCTATATCAGCCAAACGCACTTTAATCGGCGGGTTATTTCCCCGCGTAACTAAAATGGTATCGCCATCCAGCACGGTGATCGCCTCGCCAAAAAATTCTTCGGCTTGCGCCGGGAAAACTGTGCTGATTAAAAATAAAATCAGCCAGGACACTCTCATGGCAGCAGACTTTTAATCGCTGCCAGACACAGCAGCGTATAACCTGCCGCCAGAATGTCATCAAACATCACGCCTAGGCCGCCATGCCAGTTTCGGTCAAAGTGCCGAATGGGCTGGGGTTTGACGATGTCAAAAAAGCGGAATAGTGAGAATGCCAACAGCGTCCAAAAAAAACCGTTCGGCGTAAAAAACAACACCAGCATAAAAGCCACGATCTCGTCCCAAACCATGCCGCCGTAATCTGACACGCCCAGCGCCTTGCCTGTTTTTTCGCACGCCCACACCCCGACAGCGAACGCTACGATCAGAAAAATAATAAACATCTCATCGCTCAACAGCGGTGCGATAGTCCAGTACAAAGGCAAGGCCAACAATGTACCGACTGTGCCCGGCGCGCGCGGTGACAACCCGCTGCCAAAACCAAAGGAAATGAAATGTGCCGGATGGCTGAATATAAATTGCCCGGTAGGTTGTACGCGCAACTCAGCAGAAATGGTCATAGCCAGACACCTCGATATTAATCACACTGCCATTCGCTGCTCGTACAACGCAGCCACTACCCGCCAAGCCTTCGTTCTCCACTATAGACCCGATGCGGGTCAGTGGAACGTCCAGATGTTGCGCTATTTTTTTTAGCTCAGCGCGTTGAATAACAGGTGCAGTAAAACAGAGTTCGTAGTCATCGCCTCCTGATAAGGCGCAACGCTGCATCAAGGAGTGAGCGCGTAATACATCCGACACTGGCAAAGCATCGAAATGAATTTCAGCACAAACCCGCGAACATTGCAGAATATGCCCCAAATCAGCCAGCAAGCCATCCGAAATATCAATCGCACTATGCGCCACATCGCGCAGCGCCAAACCCAGCGCCACACGCGGCTGAGGACGGTGCAAGGCCAAAGCACAAGTAGCAAAATTCTCATTCGATAATTGCACTTCTTTACGCAGATGCGCTAATGCCAGCGCCGCATCGCCTAATTTCCCGGACACCCAAATATCGTCCCCGACCTGTGCCCCATCACGGCGTAACGCCGCACCTTGCGGCACTTCGCCCATAATGGTCACACTCAAATTGAGTGGCCCGCGTGTGGTATCACCGCCGACCAACTCCACGCCAAACTGTTGCGCCAAGGAAAAGAAACCATCGCTGAATTTTTGCAGCCATGCTTCATTGACTTCAGGAAGCGCCAAGGCCAGCGTTGCCCAACGCGGTTGTGCGCCCATTGCTGCCATATCAGAAAGATTCACCGCCAGCGTTTTATGCCCCAACAAAAAAGGATCAGCATCGGGGAAGAAATGTGTGCCACTGACCAACATGTCGGTGGACACCGCCAACTCCATGCCACTGCCCAGGCGCAACAACGCGGCATCATCTCCCACCCCCAGCACAGCGCTAGGCGATGGGCGAGTAAAGAAACGGTGGATTAAATCGAATTCAGACACGCGCCTCGCCTGCCCGCACCTGCGTCGCCATTTTATCCAGCACACCGTTTACATATTTATGGCCATCCGCACCGCCAAATGTTTTGGTCAGTTCCACGGCCTCGTTGATAATCACCCGCAACGGGATTTCGGGATGGTGCAGCAGTTCATACGCGCCTAGCATGAGCACGGAAAATTCCACGGGACTGAGTTCGTTCAAAGCGCGGTCGAGGTAGTGCGTCAATGCAGCTTCAAGTTCGGCATGTTGGGTCAACGCGCCTAGCAGTAAGGTGCTAAAAAATTCGGCATCATAACGACCCATACCTTTTTCTTCGCGTATTTGCTTTTCGATCTGCGTCTTGTCGCCGCCGGTCAAACGCCATTGATAAATGCCTTGCATAGCCAGCTCGCGCGCACGGCGACGAGTACTTTTGGCGGGCAGCTTGGCTGCCTGTTCACTCATTTTATTTCTTTCAGTAAATTGGCCATTTCGATGGCAACCGATGCCGCTTCCGCACCCTTGATATTCATGCGTTCCTCGGCCTGCTGATCGGTATCGGTCGTCAAAATGGCATTGGCAATCGGTATGCCACTGTGCAACTGCACCTCTTGCACACCGCGTGCAGATTCGTTGGCCACGATTTCGAAATGAAAAGTATCACCGCGTATCACTGCGCCCAACGCAATCAGCGCATCAAACTTGCCACTCTGCGTCATGCGTTGCAGCAACGGCGGAATTTCCAGCGCGCCGGGAACGGTGACCAAGGTAATATCGTCATCGCGTACACCATGCAGCCCCAGTTGCTCGCGGCAAGCGGCCAGCAAACCTTCACATACCAGTGAGTTAAATCGGCTTTGCACAATACCAATGTGCATGCCTACACCATTCAAATTTTTTTCAATTTCTTTCATGTTTATTCCTCATTCCTGTCCCTGCACATAACCCACCACCTCCAGCCCAAACCCTATCATGCTGGGCAGCTTGCGTGGCGTTCCCAGCAAACGCATTTTGCCAACATTCAGGTCGCGCAGAATTTGCGCTCCGATACCATAATTGCGCGGATCCCATTGGGCGACGTGATGCGCTTCCGGCGTTGCTACGGCACGCATCAACAACTCGTGCGATGTTTCATTACGGTGCAGCAACACCAGCGCCCCGCTAGTAGACCCGCTTATTTTCAACAAGGCATCATGCACGCTGGTCGAATTTTGGTAGCTGGCCTGTTCCAAAAAATCCAGCACGGACAGCGGCTCATGCACACGCACCAAGGTTTCCGTGTGCGGTTTAATGTTGCCCTTGACCAAAGCAAGGTGTGTGCATTGCGTGGTTTTGTCTTTATAGATAGTCAATTCAAAAGTGCCATATGCAGTCTGCACCGAGCGCCGCGCCACACGCTCGATCAACTTTTCATTTTGACTGCGGTACTCGATCAAATCGGCAATCGTGCCTATTTTCAATCCATGCAGCTTGGCAAATTCAATCAAATCCGGCAGGCGCGCCATCTCACCATCGTCCTTGAGAATTTCGCAAATCACCGCCGCTGGCGTTAACCCGGCTAACTGCGCCAGATCACATCCGGCCTCGGTATGCCCGGCGCGCACCAGCACTCCACCATTTTGCGCCCGCAGCGGAAATATATGTCCCGGCTGCACAATGTCGGCAGGCTTGGCATTTTTTTCCGCCGCCACCTGCACCGTGCGCGCTCGATCGGCGGCAGAAATGCCCGTGGTCACACCGCTGGCCGCTTCGATAGATGAGGTGAAATTCGTGCCCAGCGGCGAGCCATTGTTGCTCACCATTAATGGCAAATTGAGTTGCTTGCAATGTGCCTCGGTCAGCGTCAGACAAATCAAGCCGCGCCCGTGTTTGGCCATGAAGTTTATTTTTTCCGGCGTAACAAATTCTGCGGCAAACAACAGATCACCTTCGTTTTCACGGTCTTCTTCATCTACCAGCACCACCATACGCCCGGCGCGGATTTCAGCGATGATGTCGTTTATTTTTGCAATGCTTTTTGTCATTTTCCGTCCATATTTCGTTCCATCATCATGCGTTCCACATAACGCGCTAGCAAATCAATTTCCAGGTTCACCTTTGAATCTACGCTCAGTTCGTCTAGCATAGTCATAGCCAGCGTGTGCGGAATCAGATTCACGCTGAACGAGTCTGCGTCCACATCGTTCACGGTTAGACTCACGCCATTGATCGTGATCGAGCCTTTCACGGCGATAAATTTCGCCAAAACCTGCGGCACTCGCAGGCTGAGCTTGCGATTTTCACCCAGCGCCGTGACAGATACCACCTCACCCACGCCGTCCACATGGCCGCTTACCAGATGACCATTCAATCTATCAGACAGCCGTAGAGCTTTTTCCAGATTGACGCGCGCGCCCTGTTTTTTCAAGCCTGTGGTGCAGCTCAGCGTTTCTGCTGAAACATCCACGGTAAATGCCGCGCCATTCATTTTTACAACGGTGAGACAGACACCATTCACGGCAATGCTATCGCCCAGTTGCACCTCACCCAAACCCAGTTTATCGGTAGAAACAGTCAGGCGCAGTCCGCCAGCGCCATCTTCAACGCAAACGATTGTGCCGATGTCAGCAACGATGCCACTAAACATTTTTCAAGCCTTTTCCACCTTGGCGATAATCCGCAAATCTTTCCCGACATTCCGCACATCGTGCCATGTCAGTTGCACACCTTGATCCAGCGCGGCCAACTCAGCCAAATGTGCCATGCCGCGCGCTGCATCACCGAGCAATTGTGGCGCGAGGTATAGCACCATTTCATCTACCAAGCCTGCATTAAATAGCGCGCCATTTAAAGCGCCACCCGCTTCTGCCAGCACTTCATTGCAGCCCTGTATTGCCAAGTCGCGCATGACTGCCTTCAAGTCCACCCGTCCGTTTGCATCGGGTAATACAAGCACACGCGCGCCGGATTTTTCTAATGCTGAAATTTTCTGTGCATCTTGTGTGGCAGTATAAATCGCTACATTGTCGCGCTGAAAAATGCGCGCTGTAAGCGGGATACGCAAATGACTATCTACCACTACCCGCAAGGGCTGGCGTGACGTTGCTACATCACGCACAGTAAGTTGCGGATCATCCGCCAGAATTGTGCCGATGCCAGTCAACACAGCGCAGGAACGTGCGCGCCAGTGTTGCACATCTTGTCGCGCAGCTTCACCGGTAATCCATTTGCTCACGCCATTTTTAAGTGCGGTGCGGCCATCCAGGCTGGCTGCGATTTTGCAGCGCAGCCACGGTGTGCTGCGTGTCATGCGCGTAAAGAATCCGATGTTTAATTCGCGCGCTGCCCCTTCCATCAGGCCACAATCAACTGCTATTCCTGCGGCGCGTAGTCGCGCGACGCCTTGTCCCGCCACTTTTGGGTTGGGATCTTGTACCGCTACCACGACGCGCACGACACCTGCTGCGATCAGTGCATCGGCACAGGGCGGAGTTCGACCGTGATGACAGCATGGTTCCAGCGTGACATAAGCGGTAGCGCCATGCGCGGCTATTCCGGCGGCTTGTAAGGCATGGATTTCCGCGTGTGCTTCACCTGTCTGAAGATGCCAACCTTCGCCGACAATTTTTTCATCGTGCACTAATACGCAGCCGACGCGGGGATTGGGTGCGGTGGTATAAAGACCGCGCTCTGCCAGTTGCAGCGCACGCGCCATCCTCTGATGGTCAGCAGCGCTCAACATGATTAAGTGATTTTGTGACGGCGCGGTGACTTGCGTACAGCCTCGACCGCATTAGTGAAGTCATCCACATCCTGAAAGCTTTTATACACCGAGGAAAAGCGAATATAGGCAACCTTGTCCAGTTTGAGCAATTCTTTCATCACCATTTCGCCAATCTGGCGCGATCCAATTTCGCGCTCACCGAGCGCAAACACTTTTTGTATCAGATGATCTATGGCCGCATCCACCAGTTCTGTCGGCACAGGACGTTTATGCAGCGCACGGGTAAAGCCGGTGCGTAATTTTTCCTCATCGAATTCGGAACGCATACCATTTTGCTTGACCACCTGCGGCATACGCAGCTCCACCCTCTCGTAAGTGGTGAAGCGTTTGTCGCATGACAGGCAGCGACGGCGACGACGAATAGTGTCGCCTTCCTCGCTTTCGCGGGTATCTACGACTTGCGTGTCGGCATTTTTACAAAATGGACATTTCATTTTTTTGTTGGGGTGGGGCGCGCCGTGCCCAAAAATTTAAGCGCCATACACCGGGAATTGTGTAGTCAGTTTTTTCACTTCACCGGCTACACGATCAATGACCACCTCATCAGTCGGCGCGTCCAATACATCCGCGATCAGATTCGCCAGTTTTTCGGCTTCCAATTCTTTGAAGCCGCGCGTAGTCATGGCTGGGCTACCGATGCGTATGCCAGAAGTAACGAAAGGTTTTTGCGGATCGTTGGGAATGGCATTTTTGTTCACCGTGATATGTGCGCGACCCAGCGCCGCTTCGGCATCCTTGCCGGTGATGTGCTTGGCTTGCAGGTCAACCAGAAATAAATGACTGTCGGTGCGACCGGATACGATGCGTAGCCCGCGCTCTTGCAATACCTTGGCCATGACGCGCGCGTTGTCTATTACTTGCTTTTGATACACCTTAAATTCCTTGCTGGCGGCCTCTTTGAATGCCACCGCTTTGGCCGCGATAACGTGCATGAGCGGACCACCCTGAATGCCGGGAAAAATGGCGGAGTTAAGCACCTTCTCATGCTCGGCTCGAGCCAGAATAAAACCACCTCGTGGGCCGCGCAATGTTTTATGCGTGGTGCTGGTCACGAAATCGGCAATTCCCACTGGCGAAGGATAATAGCCCGCCGCAATCAAGCCAGCGTAGTGCGCCATGTCCACAAACAGATATGCACCGACACTGTCGGCGATGGTGCGGAAGCGCTTCCAGTCTATGACCAAGGCGTAAGCCGAGGCGCCGGCCACGATCATTTTTGGTTTGTGTTCCAGTGCCAGTTTTTGCACCGCATCGTAATCAATTTCTTCTTTGTCATTCAGGCCGTACTGTACGGCGTGGTAGAGCTTGCCGCTGATACTCACCGACGCGCCATGCGTCAGATGCCCACCGTGCGCCAGCGACATGCCGAGTATGGTGTCGCCCGGCTTGAGCACCGCCATATACACTGCCTGATTAGCCTGCGAACCGGAATGCGGTTGTACGTTGGCATATTCGGCTCCAAACAATTGCTTGACGCGTTCAAGCGCCAGTTGCTCAGCTACGTCCACATGCTCGCAACCGCCGTAATAGCGCTTGGCCGGATAACCCTCGGCGTATTTATTGGTGAGCTGGCTACCCTGCGCCTCCATCACCGCCGGGCTGGTGTAATTTTCCGAGGCGATCAGCTCGATGTGATCTTCCTGACGACGGTTTTCATTTTGTATCGCCGCCCACAATTCGGGGTCGGTCTGGGCAATGGTGTTTTTCCTGGAGAACATGACGACCTTCCTAATGTAGTGATATCCGTAAAAGGCAGTTATTTTATCACGTTGCCCAATGAGCGAGCGCCGGATCGTGCGAGCGTTACCCTTGCATTCTTTCCTGAAGCATTTGAGCTGGAAGCCACGGCTGTGTTAGAGTGCAGTATGAATTTATGGGGTCTCAATTAAGACATGGTTAAGCAACGCACATTGAAAAAAATAGTGCAAGCAACCGGGGTCGGGTTGCACACGGGCGAGCGAGTTGACCTGACTCTGCGCCCTGCACCTGTTAACAGCGGGATCGTATTCCGCCGCGTGGATCTCAAACCGGTCGTGGAAATTCGCGCTGAGGCTCATGCCGTGCATGACACCCGCTTATCCACCTGCTTGGAAGCAAACGGTGCGCGCGTGGCAACCATCGAACATTTGATGTCTGCCTGCGCCGGGCTGGGTGTAGATAATGCTTATATTGATTTGAACAGCGCTGAAGTCCCCATCATGGATGGTAGCGCCGGAACATTTATTTTTCTGCTGCAATCCGCAGGCATAGTCGAACAATCTGCAACAAAAAAATTCATCCGCATCAAAAAAATCGTAGAAGTGAAGGATGGCGATAAGTGGGTGCGTTTTGAACCCTTCAACGGTTACAAGTTGGGGTTCACTATTAACTTCACTCATCCAGTGTTTGCTGCTACACGGCAGAATGTGACCATAGATTTAGGTGAACACTCCTACATCAAGGAGGTCAGTCGTGCCCGCACTTTTGGTTTTATGCAGGATGTCGAGGCCATGCGCGCACAGGGCTTGGCTATGGGTGGCAATCTGGACAATGCTATCGTCATGGACGAATACCGCGTCATTAATCCAGACGGATTGCGCTCCGAAGATGAGTTCGTAAAGCACAAAGTGTTGGATGCTATCGGCGATCTTTATCTACTCGGCCACCCCCTGATCGGCGCATTCTCCGGTTATAAATCGGGACATGCTCTTAACAATGCTTTGTTGCGTGCCTTGCTGGCCGATGATCAGGCGTGGGAATTTGCAACCTTCAGCAAGCCTGAAGAAGCGCCCGCTTTCTTGCGCTTGCAATTACAGGCTGCTTAAATAAATCGCTGCACACCCGACCTAGCCGCGAAAAAATAAGGACACTTGATGCTCATCCTGCGCTTGCTGTTAATTTTTTCTGCACTTTCCATCGTACTGTCCGGCGCAATGTATATTCTCACTCGCAACCCGCGCTATAAGAACATAGCCTGGCAAATCGTGCGGCTGGTAATTTTTCTGGCCTTAATTTTTGGCTTGTTGTTCCTGCTCGAACGCTATGTGCTGGTAGGCTGGCGCATATTGGTTTAACCCATATATGGCGACAGAAAGCGGCTGCTAAAATTACCCTCTATTTTTTCTTGGCCAAGCGCTGTAAAACTTTTTTCAATAACGAATCGGGTAATTTTTCGGTCGAGGCGATCAAACGTTTTTGCCCTGCATCACTCAGTGCCGGGGAAGGCACAGAGCGGGAAGTAGGCGGCAGGGTAACTTGCACCCTCACTTGAATTGCAGTAACCTCGCACCCGCTCTCTGTGAGCAACTGCGCCAGTCTTGGGGCAAGTTGGCGTAATTTTGCAGCCACTGCGCTATTGTCAGCCATGAGTGTCAAAATTGTTTGCTCAAGCAGGATCACATGGCTAAAGCGAACCAGAGCAGTAGGGGCAACTTGCTCGTAGCTTTGTTGCAAAGCGCGCAACTGCTCAGCCTTGAGAAGTAGTGAGCGCAATTCCTGGTTGGAATCAAAGTATGAATTTATTCGATGTGACACACCGTTAGCTTAATACAGAAAGAAGAATATGAATATTATTCTAGTTTCCCATCGTTATGCAAAAGCTCGCAGCATGACCATCGGTGGCCGACACCTGCTGGTGCTTTTAATGCTGTTTTTGAGCTTGTTCTTTGCTGCCGTACTTGCTGCACAGTATCTTATAGTCCGTTTTCAACCCGAAGCGATGAGCAGCGAGATGCGCTCCTGGTTGTCTGGTGTGCAAGCGGAAGAGGATCTGAAGCGGCAAGCTTATACGCGCGAAGGGATGGACACCATGGCTAAACGGCTGGGGCAGATGCAAGCCGAGTTAATGCGATTGGATGCGCTGGGTGTGCGCTTGGCGAAGCTAAGCGGCATGAAGCCGCAGGAATTTGATTTCACTAAAGCGCCCGCGCAAGGTGGCCCGTTTATTCCGGTTTCGTCCACTATGCAGCAGGAAATTTCGCTGACCAGCATGGATCAGCAATTGAATCAATTAATGGTATTGCTGAGTGACCGCAATGATAAATTGGTGGCACTGGAGCCCCAGTTGAAGCAGGATATTCTGAGCAAGAAACAGTTTATTTCCGCAGCGCCGATTGACAGTGGCTGGTATTCCTCTAATTTTGGCTGGCGCATAGACCCCTTTACCGGACGCAATGCCATGCACGAGGGAATAGACTATGTCATGCCGGAAGGATCAGCCATACACGCCGCTGCAGGAGGCATTGTGGTGTATTCCGCTTACCATGTGCAATATGGTAATATGGTCGAAATTGATCACGGGCATGATGTGATTACGCGCTATGCCCACGGCTCTAAATTGTTGGTTAAAGTAGGTCAGGTGGTGCGCCGTGGACAGGAGATCGCTAGAGTGGGCAGCACAGGTCGTTCTACTGGCAACCATTTGCACTTTGAAGTGAGATTTAGAGGTGCCGCCCAAAACCCTCAGCGCTTCTTGCCGAGTGCCGAGAGCTAGACAAGGCCACCTCTAAAAATTCAAAATCCTAAGCTAGGCAAGGCGCGAGAAAAAAATTGCGACGCAGCATATGTTTTATATGTAAGGAGTAATTTTTTTGGGGCAACGCAGCATAGCGACGGAGTTTGGATTTTTAGAGGTGGCCTCAAGGATATTTGATGTAAGGCAAGGGTGAGGTGTAGCTGCCTCACCCTTTTTGTTTAAGGCGACACCATTCATTAATTCGCGAATTCGCGCAGCAATGAGTAATTCATTAAAGCACCCAGAAAATATCAACTATGATTTCCAGCATACTGAAAAAAATTTTTGGCAGTCGCAACGACAGGCTGCTCAAGCAATATCAACAATCTGTGTTAGCAGTCAACGCCCTTGAGGCGGGATTGGCTAAATTATCCGATGAGGAGTTGCGCCGCAAGACCGATGACTTCAAGCAGCGCGTTAACCAAGGCGAGACGCTGGATGCCTTATTACCAGAAGCCTTTGCCGTGGTGCGCGAAGCTGGGCGGCGCATATTGCAGATGCGCCACTTCGACGAACAACTGATGGGCGGCATGGCGCTGCACTACGGAAAAATTGCTGAGATGCGTACCGGCGAAGGAAAAACCCTGATGGCCACCTTGCCGGCTTATCTGAATGCGCTGTCTGGCTCAGGGGTGCATGTGGTGACGGTGAACGATTATTTGGCGGCGCGTGATGCCGAATGGATGGGTCGGCTTTATCGTTTTCTGGGTCTGTCAGTCGGTGTAATTCTGTCGCAGATGAATCATGCGGATAAGCAAGCGGCTTACGCTGCGGACATCACCTACGGCACCAACAACGAATTCGGTTTTGATTATCTGCGCGACAACATGGCCACTCAGGCCGGCGAGCGTTTTCAGCGCAAGCTGAATTACGCCATTGTGGATGAAGTGGATTCCATTCTGATAGATGAGGCGCGCACTCCGCTGATTATTTCCGGTCAGGCTGAAGATGATGTGGAAGTTTATTTACGCACAAACAAACTGGCACCGCAGTTGATACGTCAGAAAGAAGAAGACGGCCCAGGGGATTACAGCGTGGACGAAAAAAGTCGGCAGGTTTTGCTGACCGAAGAAGGCCACGAACATGCGGAACAATTGCTGACTAAGGCCGGGATGTTGCCTGCCGGAGGCAGCTTGTATGACCCGGCCAACATCATGCTGATTCATCATCTGTATGCTGCCTTGCGCGCACACAGCCTGTATTTCCGCGACCAACATTATGTGGTACAGGATGGCGACGTAGTGATAGTAGATGAATTTACCGGGCGCATGATGGCCGGGCGGCGCTGGTCAGAAGGCTTGCATCAGGCTGTGGAAGCCAAAGAAGGGGTGTCCATCCAGAAAGAAAATCAGACCCTGGCATCGATCACCTTCCAGAATTATTTCCGCTTGTATAACAAGCTGGCCGGCATGACCGGCACAGCAGACACCGAGGCCTTTGAGTTTCAGCAGATTTACAGCCTGGAAACAGTCATTATTCCACCGCATCTGCCGACGATACGCAAAGATATGATGGATCGGGTTTTCTTGAGCATGAACGAAAAATATCAGGCGGCAATTGTGGACATTCAGGATTGCTACCAGCGCGGGCAACCGGTATTGGTCGGCACCACCTCCATTGAAACATCGGAACTGCTGTCAAAATTGCTGGACAAGGAAAAGCTGCCGCATCAAGTGTTGAATGCCAAGCAGCATGTACGCGAAGCAGAGATCATCGCTCAAGCAGGCAGCCCCAAGATGATTACCATCGCCACCAACATGGCCGGTCGTGGTACGGACATTGTGCTGGGCGGCAATGTAGAAAAGCCAATTGAGCTAGTACGCATGGACGAAAGCCTGGATGCTGCTACGCGCACTGAACGCATCGACAAATTGCGCGCCGAATGGCAACCGATACATGACCAAGTGGTAGCCAGCGGCGGCTTGCATATCATCGGCACCGAGCGCCATGAATCGCGGCGCGTGGATAATCAGTTGCGCGGGCGTTCGGGTCGTCAGGGTGATCCGGGTTCCAGCCGCTTTTATTTGTCGCTGGAAGACCCGCTGTTGCGGATTTTTGCATCTGATCGCGTCGCGGCGATTATGAATAAATTCAAGTTGCCGGAAGGCGAGGCGATTGAACATCCTTGGGTGACGCGCGCCATCGAGAACGCGCAGCGCAAAGTCGAAGCGCGCAACTTCGACATGCGTAAACAAATACTCGAATACGACGACGTAGCCAACGAGCAACGCAAGGTGATCTACCAGCAACGTAACGAATTGATGGAGAGTATGGATATTTCCGAGACCATCACGGCCATGCGCGATGGGGTAATGGACATTGCTATCAGCGAATATATTGCGCCGGAAAGCATGGAAGAGCAGTGGGATGTGCCATCGCTGGAAAATGCTTTGACGGCTGAATTCCGTTTGGCTCTGCCGTTGGCGCAATGGCTGGAACAGGATAAAACGCTGAATGAAGCGGCTCTGCGTGAGCGCGTGATGCAGGCAGCACAACAACAATATCAGTCCAAGGTGGAACAAGCCGGTATCGAAGCGATGCATCAATATGAACGCATGATTATGCTGCAAAGCCTGGATACGCACTGGCGCGAGCATTTGGCGGCGCTCGATCATCTGCGCCAAGGCATCCACCTGCGCGGCTATGCACAAAAAAATCCCAAGCAGGAATATAAGCGTGAGGCATTTGAATTATTTTCCAACATGCTGGAAGCCATCAAGCGCAATGTCACGCAAATTTTGATGAACGTACAGATACGCAGCGAGCAAGACATCGAGGCGGTGGAAGCGCCTGCAGCACCGGAAAATGTGCAATACCATCACGCCGATTACGAAGAGGCATTGGCTGCGACGAAAGGTGATGAGGAGCATAAACCGTTTGTGCGCGAAAACACCAAAGTGGGACGGAATGATCCCTGCCCATGCGGATCGGGGAAGAAATACAAGCAATGCCACGGCAAACTGAGTTAAGAATTTTTTTGGAGAGAATTATGACGACTGACGATTTGATACTGCAAACATTGCGTAATTCCACGTTGACCGAAGAGTTGCGTGACGCGGAGATTGAGGCATTGGCCAGCATTATCACCGTGCAGGATTTCAAGAAGGGAGAATTCCTGCTGCAACCCGGTGACAGCAAGCTCAGAAACGCGCTGATGATATTAGGCACGGGCCAAGTTGAAGCAACCGCCACGCTGGGCGGCGAGAAGGCTACCCTGCATTTGCTGCAACCCGGTGACCTGGCTGGCATCATCACCTTTGTCGGCGGCACTGCCGCGCAGATCAGCGCCACTGTTGTGGCTCAATCCAACTGCAAGGTATTGTTGCTGGAGCGTTCGCGCCTGGAATCTTTCCTCAGCACCAATCCCGCCATCGTCTATTACGTCATGCGCGGTGTGGTGCGTCATGTGCATGGCATCGTGCGGCGCATGAACATGCAGTCGGTGGAAATGAGTAACTACATATTTCAGCAAGGTGGCCGCTATTAGGATGCCTCTCAAAATTCGCTGAAGCCGCGCTGGCGGCATTGAAAACGGGTTCAAAATCCTCATGTACAACTGCGTACATTCCGGTTTTTCGCCCATTTTCGCCTTGCCATCATCGGCTTGATCGAATTTTTAGAGGCATCCACTGACAGTTATTGCAAAACTGTTACTCTTTTCACAATTACCGATTAGTTAGGAATTAATTTCTCATGCCAGTCAATCTGCAAGCCCCCACTCCTCATTCTCTGCTACCCGTCAAAGGCATTCTGCTCGGCACAACAGAAGCAAAAATCAAAAAACCTAACCGCAAAGATTTGCTGGTTATGCAACTGACCGCACCCGCCACTGTGGCAGGCGTGTTTACGCAAAATCGTTTCTGCGCCGCGCCAGTCATCGTGGCGCGCGAACATTTGACGGCAGGCAAAGGCATACGCGCACTGGTGGTCAACACCGGCAATGCCAATGCTGGCACCGGTGAACAAGGCTTAGCTGCCGCGCGTGCCACTTGTGCAGCAGTCGCCAAGCTGCTGAATTGCGAAGCAGAGCAGGTGCTGCCATTCTCAACTGGCGTGATTATGGAAGCATTGCCGTTAGCAAAAGTGGTTGCCGGATTGCCGGGCTGCATAGCCGATCTGCGCGAAGATAATTGGTTCAATGCCGCGCAGACTATTATGACCACCGACATCGTGGCCAAGGCCGTGTCTAAACAAATTACGCTTAATGGAGTGAAGGTCACCATCACCGGCATGGCCAAAGGCTCCGGCATGATCCATCCCAACATGGCCACCATGCTCGGCTACATCGCCACCGATGCGGCAGTGGCGCAGCCAGTGTTACAACAGATGGTTGCCCATGCCAGCAATGTCTCATTCAACTGCATCACCGTGGATGGCGACACCTCTACCAACGATGCCTTGATGCTGATCGCCACGGGCGCGAGCGGCGCATCGGCCATCACCAATGAACACAGTGCGGACTTCGCACAATTACAAACCGCCATCACCGAAGTGGCCACACTGCTGGCACAAGCCATCGTGCGCGACGGCGAAGGCGCGACCAAGTTCATCACCGTTAAAATTGAGGGTGGCAAGAGCGAAGCCGAGTGCAAAAAAATCGGCTACGCCATCGCCCACTCGCCACTGGTTAAAACCGCCTTCTTCGCCTCCGATCCCAACTTGGGGCGCATCCTTGCCGCAATTGGTTATGCGGGAGTAGATGATCTGGATGTTGCAACACTCAAGCTCTATCTGGATGACGTGCTGGTGGCTGAGCACGGTGGCCGTGCTACCAGTTACCGCGAGGAAGAAGGTCAGCGCGTGATGCAGCAGAGCGATATTACAATACGGGTGGTGTTGAATCGAGGTGCGACGGTGGCCACTTTGTGGACTTGTGATTTTTCTTATGATTATGTGAAGATAAATGCGAGTTATCGCAGTTAGCTGACCATCCTCATATGGCACAGGAATACAGCATTTCCTCCCTAGGGCATCTCTAAAAATCCAAACTCCGTCGCGATGCTGTGTTGCTCAACAAATTTTAACGCTTACATTCCTGTCCTAAGCTCAGTCGAAGGGTCAAACATATGCAGCGCGCTAAAATTTATTTCGCGCCTTGTCTGGCTGAGGATTTTGAATTTTTAGAGATGCCCCCTACGCATTATTTTATTTTTTCATCAGTCGCATTGAGCATATCCAGCGCGACCGCCTCGGCCGCTTGTATGCCATCTACTGCCGCTGAAAGTATGCCGCCCGCATAGCCTGCGCCTTCTCCCGCCGGGTACAAACCCTTGGTATTCATGCTTTGAAAATCTTCGCGGCGCTTGATGCGTATGGGTGAAGAGGTGCGTGTTTCAACACCAGTCAGCACGGCATCGTGCATGGAAAATCCTTTGATCTGTTGCTCAAAAGCGGGCAGTGCTTCGCGTATGGCGGCTATAGCATAGTCGGGCAGGGCGCTGGATAAATCGGTGAGATGTACGCCGGGCGTGTATGAAGGAAGCACCGCGCCGAGCTGGGTGGAAGGCCGTCCAGCAAGGAAATCTCCGACCAATTGCCCTGGCGCACAATAATTTCTGCCGCCTAATTCAAATGCGCGTTCTTCCCACTGCCGCTGAAAGGCAATGCCAGCCAGCACATCGCCGGGATAATCTTCTGGCGTGATGCCTACTACAATTCCGCTGTTGGCATTGCGCTCGTTGCGCGAATACTGGCTCATGCCGTTGGTGACCACGCGGCCCTCTTCGGAAGTGGCAGCCACCACCGTGCCGCCCGGACACATGCAGAAGCTGTAAACCGAGCGGCCATTGCGGCAATGATGTACCAGCTTGTAATCAGCTGCGCCGAGCAAGAGATTGCCCGCATTGTGGCCGAAACGTGCGCGATCAATCAGCGACTGCGGGTGCTCGATACGAAAGCCGATGGAAAAAGGTTTGGCTTCCAGATACACGCCGCGCTGGAATAACATTTCAAATGTGTCGCGCGCACTGTGACCTATGGCCAGCACTACATGCCGACTTTCGATACGCTCGCCGCTGGACAACACCACCCCATGCACTTGCCCGTTTTCGATTTCGATGTCTGTGACCTTGCTCTGAAAGCGGATTTCACCGCCCAGCGATTCAATGGTATGGCGCATGGTTTCCACCATGCCTACCAAGCGGAAGGTGCCAATGTGCGGCTTGCTCACATAGAGAATTTCTGGAGGCGCGCCAGCCTTGACGAACTCGGCCAGCACTTTGCGCCCGTAGTGTTTGGGATCTTTGATCTGGCTGTGCAATTTACCATCGGAAAATGTTCCCGCACCCCCTTCACCGAATTGCACATTGGATTCCGGGTCGAGCTTGCCTTGCCGCCATAAGCCAAAGGTATCTTTGGTGCGCTCGCGCACTGCTTTGCCGCGTTCTAACATAATCGGCCGCAGGCCCATTTGTGCCAGCAACAATCCGGCGAAAATACCGCACGGCCCGGTGCCGATCACAATCGGGTGCGAGGCTAACTTGGCAGGCGCTTGGGCGACAAAGTTGTAGCGTGTGTCTGGCGCGGGCGCGATGTTTTTCAGGCGTTTGCGTAGCGCCGTCTCGTTACTAACTTCCACATCCAGCGTATAAACAAAATAAATGGCCGACTGTTTGCGCGCATCATGGCCGCGCCGGAAAATGGTGTAGCCGATCAACTCCTGTGCAGGTATGTCCAGCCGCTTAAGAATCGCGGCATGAAGATCATGGGCCGCATGATCGAGTGGAAGTTTGATTTCAGTTAATCGCAACATGAGTAGAATTTCGGATAACAGGAGAGAGGACGATGTCAGGGTCGCTTCAACATCGCCTCAAAATTCTCGGCTGACACGGGCTTGGAGAATACATAGCCTTGCCCATAGTCACATCCCGCAGCTAGCAGAAGGGCATGCTGCTCTGCGGTTTCTATTCCTTCTGCGATGACCAGCAAGCCGAGTTTATGAGCCATGACGATGATAGCCTCACACAACGCCATATCGTCCGATCCAGGCGCCAGGTTACGCACGAAAGATTGGTCTATCTTGATGTAGTCAATGTCGAATTTTTTGAGGTAGGACAGCGATGAATAGCCAGTGCCAAAGTCATCGAGTGACACCTCTATGCCGGCATCACGAAATTCCAGCAGTTGGTCAGTGACGGTGTCGCTGGCATCTAGCAGCAGGCCTTCGGTGATTTCAACCACAATGCTTTGTCCGGGTAGGCCGAGCCGTTGCAGATGAGCCAGCCATGTTGCTGGGATATTGCTGTCGCTATGCAACTGTACGGGAGACATATTGATGCTGATTTGAAATTTTGGGTTGTGCGCTGCGCGCCAGCGTAGGGTATGCCGCGCCGCTTCAATAAATACCCAATTACCGATCTCGATGATCATGCCGGTGTCTTCGGCGATGGGGATGAATTCAGCGGGGCTGACCAGACCACGCGTCGGGTGCTGCCAGCGAATCAGTGCTTCCGCTTTGTGGATGATACCCGTCGCCAGATGCACGATCGGCTGATAATACAAATGGAATTGATGATCGGCCAGGGCACTGCGTAAATCACTGACCAGACGCATCCGGCTCTGCGCATCCTCTTGCATGGTCGGCGTAAAGTAGCTACTGCGGTTGCGGCCCTGGTGCTTGGCGGCATACATGGCCTGGTCGGCGTTCTTGAGCAGCACCTCGACCTCGTCCGCGTC
>JAYUTK010000060.1:0-14647 GCA_043755195.1 Gallionellaceae bacterium | reverse complement strand
CATTCCCGGTAACAACAACATCAATGCGCTGGCCGCACTGGCTATGCCGGCTAGCCCGGTCAAATCAGTGAGGTTTGACATCGCTAACTTTCTCCATTTGTTGATCCAGCCACGCGCGTGTGAACTGCACATGTTTAATGAAGCTTCTATTCCAGGTATAGACCAGATGAAAATCACCGCTCTGAGTTTGCATAAGATAAGGATAAGAAAACTCAAAACCACAGCGCTGATCCCGGCATTGAATGCGCTGGGCAGATTGTGCGTAAGCCGCTGCGTCGGTGATGCCAGCCTCGGTGGCCTGCGCTAGGTCGCTGGCGAGTTGTGCGTAGCGCGTAGGTTCTGTGAATAGGCCGCCTTGGTCTTCCAGTTGATATAGGGATTTCCAGTGAGCTCCGCCATCGGACGACAGTAGCAATGACAGCGTATCGCGGCCTTCATCGGTATTGTTGAGCGCTACCAGAATACGTCCATCCGGCAGCACTACGCCGGCAATCGCGGCGTTCGGATTAGCCAGATTAGTTTTCACTGGCGCACTCCAGTGCTGCCCAGCATCGTCGGTTGAGGTTGCGATTACGCGCCCAGGCTTCTCCCCAGAATATCGCATCAGCACCAGCGCTTGCTGTGGACTTTTTATCAGCAGCACTGGTTGCAAGCTGAATTTTCCTGAACTCAGTCGCTGCTTGTCGAGCACTTCACCGTCCTTGCCGATACGCAATAGTTCGCCAAACTTCCCGATAAGCTCGTGATAAACCGGCAGCCCTATCGTTCCATCGGCATATAAAAATGGCTCGTCCTTGACCAGTGTGCTGACATTGATAAACGGGGATGTAATCAGCCGACGCGCCGGACTCCAGCTGACGCCGTCATCGTTTGAGGTGATCGCCGTGATCGAACTGCCCGCCCAACCGCCTAGAGAGACGGTCACATAGAACAACCACAAGGTGCCGTCCGTTGCGCGCAGTGCAACCGGGTTGCCGAGTTTTTTGACATAGCGCCGCAGCGCCTGTTGTGTGTCCGCACGATTGGCTATGCTGTGCTCGGCACTCCATTGGTTTTTTTTGGGGTCGAAGACCGCACTGCGTATCTCTACGTCCTGCGCGCCTTCGCGGCTACCGGCAAACCAGAAAGCACGGAGTTGGCCATTACCTAATTCGACTAAAAAGGCGGCATGGGTGGAGATGTTTTGTTGGGTAGAAACGAAGTGGGTGTGTATGGCGGGTACTGCGTCGTCAGTTTGCGCTGAAATAGCTGCTGCTTGAAAGAGTGCCACCGATGGCTGATGTGCAATCTTATAAAACGCTGCGCCAAAGGCGATCAGCATTAGATAAAGCATCAGCACATGGCGGCTAAACATGGTCAATCGTGAAATCGTGGATTGTGCGTTTGCAGATACAGCGCCGCATTGCCGTAAGCTGCCGGGAAGTGAGACCACTGCGGTACAAGCTGTTGCAATTCCAGTGGCAATGGTGGGTGATCCAATAAATTTACCGTGGACGTGGGTGACAAGATGTCAAACGCCGCAAGGGGCTTGCGGTCAAGCAACAGGTAATGGCCCGCCAGCACACCTTTCTCGCCGATGCCGGAGTATTGAAACCCGAAGGCGACACGGGTGGCATCAAATTTCGGATCGAGCAAATCTCGTCCTAGCGTGGTATTGCGATAGCCGATACCCACCAGCGAGGCGAGCGTAGGCAGCACATCTACCTGCTGTGCCCAGCTATCAATCCGGCGCGGTTGCACATGCTTGGGCGCATAAATCAACAGGGGCGTATGCCCTTGCGCGATGGATAAATCTTTCCATGATGGCGGCAAGTGTGAGCCGGGACGACCGATGATGCCGTGGTCGCCGATGAAAGCAAAAATAGTATTGTCGAAATAATTTTCCTGGCGTGCTTGCTGCATAAACTGGCCGATGCACCAATCCAGATAAGCGAAGCTGCGATACTCCTCGATCGAAATAAAACCTTGCGCCTGCAACTCTTTATCTGAAGGTGTGGGCGGCACGAACGCCCCCAGGTCTTCTGCTGGAATGTTGTAGGGGCGGTGGTTGCCGCTGGTTTGGATGATGGCGAAGAAGGGTTGCGTCTGCGCTCTGAATTGTTCGTTCGCTTCCAGGAAAAGATTTTTGTCCGACACCCCCCAGCCGTCTGCCATCGGCGACTTAAGTCGGCCTTCCTCGTAAATATCAACACCATCTATATTCGCGGTCAGTATGCCGCGCACATTGGCCCATGACGTGCTGCCGCCAATAAAATAATATTTTTTGTAATTTTTGAATTCGTTGATGATCGTATGCTGGTTGGTGGCGGCCGGGTTGCGCGATGCGGTGGAATACTGCGACACATCGGGTATACCGGTCACGGTTGCGAACACGCCTCTAGCAGTATGGGCATGTGCGCTCATCATGCGCGTGAATAGCAATCCGTCTTGGGCGAGTTGATCGAAGGCCGGGGTCGCGCCCATTTTGCTGCCAAACGCACCGACCTTGTGTGCGGCGAAGGATTCAAGCAGCACCAGCACCACGTTTAACGGCGGCTTACCCGCCGTTATTTCATTAGGAGGAATGATGCGAAGAAAAGAGATGGGCTCGTCGGCTTTAAGGGGAGGCAGGCCCACAAAAGCGCGTATTTCATTGGCATCGGGACGCATCTGCGTAGCGTCTAGGCTTTGTTCGCGAAAAGTCCAAGTGTCGTACAAATTATGCAGCGGGTTAAGCGATGACTGCTGTGCAAAAACATTCGACAACCCAATTGAATCGCTCCAGCGTAGCGGATACAGCGAAAATTTTCCCTGAATAAAAAAGATCGCCAACAGCACTACGATTACTTCTGCCCCTATCACCCGCCACTTGCGGCTTGTAGGTTGACTCATAGCCGTTGCCCAAATCCACAGTCGCGAAAATATCCAGTGACAAAACAGCAACCACAATACCAATCCTGATGCGATCCAGATCACCGGATAGGATTGCCACACCATGCTGGTGGCCTCGCTCCCGTCACGCGCCAACGACAGCAGCGTTGCCGATAGTCGTTTTGACAGATAGGCATAATGACCCGCGTCGGATATATAGCCTAGCGCCCAGATGGTGCTGACCAGCATCCAGTATGTCCACCATGCTCCACGCAACACAGGCGGGCGAACATATTTTCCGAGCAATGGCAGGCTGGATAGCAACCATGCTATGACCACCGCAACCAGCGACACGCGCAAATCAAAGCGCGCACCTAACCACAACGCAGAGGTCCAGTCCTGCCATTGCATTCCTGAATTAACAGGCAAAAACCACAGCATGAAAATAAATCGCGCCAATTCAGCCGCGACAAACAATACAGCAGCCATGGCGAGGGCAAGACGGAGGTGGGGGCGGATAGTCATTACAGAAGGATTAATCATCGGGCGCATTATATTCCACGACTCCAATGCAATTCACCTTAAAAATTTCCGTTCACCACGAGCTTGTCGAATAGTCACCACAAACGGCTAAGCATATAGCATGGGAATTGAACCACACGACAAGTCGTGCTCCAACAGCCCCTTAATCCGATATTTTCCATTACCCTTAATTCCCGCGCCGGGATAACGCAATTCTGCATAATAGAAAATCTGGGTTGAAATACTATAATGATGCCCCGAAAAAACAAATTGCTAAGCCAAGCTAAGTCCCGTACAATGCGCGACCTTATATTGCAAGTGAAATTCTCAAGGAGTCGCCATGGCAAATACAGCACAAGCCAGAAAACGTGCAAGACAATCGGTTAAACAACGCGACCATAACTCTAGTCTGCGTTCAGAGCTACGCACCGCAATCAAGCGCGTGATCAAAGCCATTGAGGTGGGAGATAAAGCGGTAGCAAAAACAACTTATGTTGAATCCACCCGTATCGTGGATTCGATTGCAGACAAAAAAATTATACATAAAAATAAAGCAGCACGTCACAAGAGCCGCTTATCCGCTGCGATAAAGGCTATGGCCTAGTAGCAAGCGACAATTTCGCACGATTAAAGCCGACACTGAACCTGTCGGCTTTAATTTTTGGTGGCTTTTGTTTTTAGGATGATTTTCCTCTTGCCACGCAAGGCTAGTTAGGCTCAATATACGCCTTTCAAATTTTTCGAACACGGCGGCTTGGCCGCCGTCTGTCATTTATATATGTCGCACTTAATGAACACTTATGCCCGCCTCCCGCTCGCCTTCACGCATGGTGAAGGCGTCTGGCTGTGGGACAGCAATGGCAAGCGCTATCTGGATGCGCTGTCTGGCATCGCCGTGAATACGCTGGGACATGCCCATCCTAGGCTTACTTCAGCGCTCAGCGCTCAGATCAATAAGCTGATCCATGTTTCCAACATCTACCAAATACCCGAACAAGAACAACTGGCCGACAAGTTAAGCGCCTTATCGCACATGCAGGAAGTCTTCTTGTGCAACTCTGGCTGTGAAGCCAATGAGGCGGCAATTAAATTGGCGCGCCTGTACGGCCACAACAAGGGCGTCGAATCGCCCAGCATCATCGTCATGGAAAAAGCCTTTCATGGCCGCACCTTGGCCACGCTTTCCGCCACCGGTAACCGCAAGGTTCAGGCCGGATTTGAGCCGCTGGTTAAAGGCTTTGTCCGCGTTCCCTATGATGATCTGGATGCCATCCACCAAGTGGCCGAGCATAACCACGATGTCGTGGCAATTTTGGTCGAGCCGATTCAGGGCGAGGGCGGCATTCGCACGCCGGACATTCATTATCTGGAACAGCTGCGGAAAATCTGCGACCAGCAAGGCTGGCTGCTGATGCTGGACGAAGTGCAATCCGGCATAGGCCGTACTGGTAAATGGTTTGCCCACCAGCATACCGGCATCTTGCCGGACGTGATGACGCTGGCCAAAGGTTTGGGTTCGGGTGTGCCCATCGGCGCTTGCCTGGCTGCCGGTCGTGCAGCAGGCACTTTCAAGCCGGGCAATCACGGCTCTACTTTTGGCGGCAATCCGCTAGCCAGCATAGCCGGGCTCACCACGCTGAATATTGTAGAGCAGGATAAGCTGCTGCCTCAGGCCACAGTCACGGGCAATTTTCTGCGGCAAGGTTTGCAGGAACGCTTGGCTTCGGTAGCTGGCGTGACTGCTATTCGCGGCCAAGGATTAATCATCGGCATTGAATTAGCTCAGCCATGCAGCGAATTGGTCAAGATTGCTTTAGCGCAAGGATTGTTGATTAATGTCACTGCAGACAATGTCATCCGGCTGCTGCCTGCTCTGGTGTTCACTCAGGCAGAAGCGCAACAACTGCTGGATATGCTGTGTCCGCTGATTACTGATTTTCTGGCGCAGGGTGCATGATATGAGCATCAAACATTTTCTACAGTTCAAGGATTTGTCCCGCGCCGAGCTAGAACACATATTCGAACGTACGCGCATTATCAAGCAGCGCTTCAAAGCCTACCAGCCTTATCATCCGCTGGCTGACCGCACACTGGTGATGATTTTTGAGAAGAGCTCGACGCGCACCCGCCTGTCATTTGAAGCAGGCATGCAGCAGCTCGGCGGTAATGCCATTTACCTCAATACACGCGATTCGCAACTGGGGCGTGGCGAACCCGTAGAAGACGCAGCGCAAGTCATCTCGCGCATGAGCGACCTGGTGATGATACGCACCTTCGAGCAGGACATCATCGAGCGCTTTGCTGCCAATTCGCGCGTGCCGGTTATCAATGGATTGACCAACGAATATCATCCCTGCCAAATACTGGCCGACATTTATACCTACATCGAACAGCGCGGCAGCATAAAGGGCAAGACAGTGGCGTGGATCGGCGATTCCAATAATGTGTGCAACACCTGGCTGCAAGCAGCGGAAGTGTTCGATTTCAATGTGCATGTTTCCACTCCGCCCGGCTATGAAGTTGAACCGGAGCGTGCCGGCTTGTTCGGGGAAGATAACTATGAAGAATTTTCCGATCCGATGAAAGCCGCAGCCGGTGCCGACTTGGTCACCACCGATGTGTGGATCAGCATGGGCTTTGAGCGCGAGAATGATGCGCGCCGCAAAGCTTTTGCCGATTGGATCGTGGATGCGGAAATGATGTCGGTAGCCAAGACAGATGCCTTGTTCATGCACTGCCTGCCCGCCCATCGTGGAGAAGAAGTGGATGCTGCCGTGATTGATGGCCCGCAATCGGCGGTGTGGGATGAGGCGGAGAATCGCCTGCATGTGCAGAAGGCGCTGATGGAATATTTACTGTTAGGTAAAGTAAACAACTAAACCATTCACCCCAGAGGCACAGAGACACAGAGGCGCAAAAAAGACTCAAATAGTCTCTGTGCCTCAGTGGTTAATTTTTTTATTGGAAATTGAATTATGTCAGACATTAAAAAAGCCGTCCTCGCCTACTCCGGCGGTCTGGACACCTCGGTCATCCTGAAATGGTTGCAGGACACCTACCAGTGTGAAGTAATCACCTTCACCGCCGACATCGGCCAAGGCGAGGAATTAGAACCCGCACGCAAGAAAGCATTGCAATTCGGCATCAAGCCGGAAAATATTTTCATTGATGATCTGCGCGAAGAATTCGTGCGTGATTTTGTCTTCCCCATGTTCCGCGCCAACACGGTTTATGAAGGCGAGTATCTGCTCGGCACGTCTATCGCACGGCCCTTGATTGCCAAGCGTCAAATTGAAATTGCCAAGCAAACAGGCGCACAAGCGGTGTCGCATGGCGCGACTGGCAAAGGCAACGACCAGGTGCGCTTTGAACTCGGCTATTACGCGCTCAACCCGGCGATCAAAGTTATTGCGCCGTGGCGCGAATGGGATCTGCTGTCGCGCGAGAAGCTCATGGCTTATGCCGAGAAGCATGGCATCCCGGTGGACATGAAGCATAAGCAAGGCGGCTCGCCCTACTCCATGGATGCTAACCTGCTGCATATCAGCTTTGAAGGCCGCCATCTGGAAAATCCTGCTGCTGAAGCCGAAGAAAGCATGTGGCGTTGGACCGTGTCGCCGGAACAAGCGCCGGATGCTGCCGAGTATCTCGATATTGAATTTCAGCACGGTGACATTGTTGGCTTGAATGGCAAACCCCTTAGCCCCGCGCAAGTGCTGACCCAACTCAACAAGCTGGGTGGCAAGCACGGCATAGGCCGGCTCGATCTGGTGGAAAATCGCTACGTCGGCATGAAGTCGCGCGGTTGTTACGAAACACCCGGCGGTACCATCATGCTGCGCGCACACCGCGCCATCGAATCCATAACACTAGATAGAGAAGTCGCACATTTGAAAGATGATCTGATGCCGCGCTATGCCAGCATGATTTACAACGGCTACTGGTGGTCGCCCGAACGCCGCGCATTGCAAACCCTAATTGACCATACGCAACAACAAGTCAATGGCTGGGTGCGCGTCAAGCTGTATAAAGGCAACGTCATTGTGGTCGGACGCGATTCAAAAACTGACTCGCTGTTCGACCCGACTATCGCCACCTTCGAGGACGACAAGGGTGCTTACGACCAAAAAGATGCAGCGGGCTTCATCAAGCTCAACGCCCTGCGTATGCGTATCGCAGCAAAGTTAAACAACAAGAAATAAGGAAATCACCATGTCAGAAAAATTTGATAATGTCAGCGTAGGAAAAAAGGCTAATGTATTTTTTGATGGTCAGTGCGTATCGCATTCAGTATTTTTCCCGGATGGATCGCGCAAGACGGTCGGTGTCATTATGCCCGGCAGCAAGCTTACCTTTAATGTCAGCACCCCGGAATTGATGGAAATCACTGCTGGCGAATGTCAGGTAAAAATTGCCGGGGAAGCTGCATTTCAGACCTACACCGCGGGCAAGAGCTTCAAGGTGGCCGCAAACAGCAGCTTTGAAATTCACGCCAAAGACGAAGTAAACTACGTTTGCAGCTTTGGCTAGGAGCGCACCATGCCATCATTCGATATCGTTTCCGAAGTAGATAAAACCGAGGTCAAGAACGCGGTCGAGCAGACCAATAAAGAAGTCAGCACGCGCTTCGATTTCAAGGGCACTGACGCACGTATTGAACAAGCGGAGTTGGTGCTCACCGTTTTTTCTGACAATGAATTTCAGCTCAGCCAAGTGCAGGACATTCTTAACGCTAAATTAACCAAGCGCGGCGTGGATATTAAATGCTTGGACATCAGCGAAAAAATTGAGAAAGTTAGTGGCAACAAGGTCAAGCGTTCCTGCACCGTGAAGGTGGGCGTGGAAATCGAACTGGCCAAGAAAATCGTCAAGCTGCTCAAGGAAAGCAAGATGAAAGTGCAGGCAAGCATCCAGGGCGATACCGTGCGCGTAACGGGCAAGAACCGCGACGACTTGCAGGATGCGATTGCCTTCACCAAAAAATCCATCACCGACTTCCCCTTGCAATATCAAAATTTCAGGGATTAATTGCCGGGAAACGTAGCGCGGGAGACTCTCATGCCTAAAGTTCTGGTAACGCTCGCGCAAGGATGCGAAGAAATCGAAGCAGTTACGGTCATAGACATTTTGCGTCGGGCTGGCATAGAGGTCATCAGCGCCGGACTGGATGATCAGCCCGTGCGCGCCAGCCGAGGGGTGGTGCTGTTACCTGACACCACCCTGGACAGCGCGCTCAAATTTGATTTTGATATGCTGGTGCTGCCCGGCGGCCAGCCCGGCACCAATAATCTCAAGGCCGATAAGCGCATTCTGGATTTAGTAAAGCGCATGGCACAACAAGGAAAATATGTCGCGGCCATCTGCGCGGCTCCTTCTGTGTTGGCGGCCAGCGGGGTGCTGGATGGCAAACGCGCCACCAGCTTCCCCGGTGCGCTGGATGCTTTTCCCCAAGTGCAGCAACACCACACCGCCGTGGTCGAGGATGGCAAACTGATTACCTCACGCGGACCGGGTACGGCTATGGACTTTGCGCTGATTCTAGTAGAACGCTTGTTGGGCAAAGCCAAAAGTGACGAGGTATCGGGTGCGTTGCAAAGAACAACCATCATCGCTTGAAGGACTTCAGCAAAGTTGATTTCGTGCCGGATCAAAATATAAACCTTGAATCACTGATGCGATTGGCGCTGGCTGGCGACAAGCAAGCCTATGCCAAGGTGTTGCACGAAACATCGCGATTTATCCGGCCATTTTTAGCCAAGCGTCTCAGTCAATCCAATGAAGTGGATGATCTGCTACAAGAAATTTTGCTCTCCCCGCACAAAGCGCGTCATACTTACGATGGTGAACGGCCTTACAAGCCTTGGGTTTTTCCATTGCTAAATTCCGACTGCTTGATTATTTGCGCGCCCATTATGCCGACCATCTGCACCATGCAATTGACATATCTGAGGTGGAAAATAATTTAGCTGCGCCTGTCACTGAAACTACCCTCACTTACGATTCTATAAAAGAAGAAATTCATCTGCTACCGGAAAAACAGGCTACCATTCTGCAAATGATGCACCAAGATGGTTACACCGCAAAAGAGGTTGCAAAAAAAAATAGGTATGAAAGAATCAGCCGTAAAAGTTGCCGCACATCGCGCCTACAAAATATTGAAGAAACACTTAGGGGAAAATGGGGCTTACCCAGAAAATGATTGATCCAAAATTATTCTTGGACATCACATTCTAGGACGGCGAAATGACTTGCTACAGCCATACATCGCAATGTATATAATTTGGGATAACGACCATGTCTAAACTAACGCTCTCTCCTGCTTGGCAAGCACTCACATCACATCAAACGGCAAACGGCAAGCGCACCATGCGCGAGATGTTTGATGCTAATCCGTTGCGCTTCGATCAATTTTCGCTGCAAGTAGAGGGTCTGTTACTGGATTACTCGAAGAACATCATCAGCCAAGAAACCCTGTCACTGCTACTAAGCCTGGCTCGCCAGTCGAATCTGGAAGACTGGAAAGCGCGTATGTTCAACGGAGAAAAAATCAATAGCAGCGAACAACGCGCAGTGTTGCATACCGCGTTACGCGCACCGGACAGTGCCGTCATTTATGCGGATGGAAAAAATGTTATGCCGGATGTGGTGCGTGTGCGTCAGCAGATGCGCCGCTTCTCTGAGGCAGTGCGTAACGGCACATTGCGCGGCCACACTGGCAAGCCTTTTCGGGACGTGGTGAATATCGGCATTGGCGGCTCAGCGTTAGGGCCGTTGATGGCATGTGAGGCACTCAAGCATTATCGCGGCGCACAATTAAACGCGCACTTCGTCTCCAATGTAGATGCCACGGATTTGCTGGAGACACTCAAACTTCTCGATCCACAAACCACGCTGTTCATCATCTCCTCCAAGACATTCACCACGCAAGAAACGCTCACCAATGCCCGCACTGCACGGGACTGGTTGGTACACCACCTCGGTGCTGAGGAAGCAGTGACTAACCATTTTGTGGCAGTTTCCACCAACCTTGCGGCGACGTCAAAATTTGGCATTAACCCGGAAAATGTTTTTGAATTTTGGGATTGGGTAGGCGGACGCTATTCATTATGGTCGGCGATAGGATTACCCATTGCACTCTATATTGGCATGGATCATTTTGAAAGTTTGCTGGCGGGCGCACACTCGATGGACAACCATTTCCGCACCGCACCGCTGGAAAAAAACATGCCGGTGATACTTGGCTTGCTGGGCATCTGGTATGCCAATTTTCTGGGCGCGGCTACCCATGCCATCTTGCCTTATGACCAATACCTGCAACATTTCCCCGCTTTTTTGCAACAACTGGAAATGGAAAGTAACGGCAAGCACGTAGACCGCGATGGGCATGAAGTGGACTACATGACGCAAGCGGTCATCTGGGGCGAACCGGGAACCAACGGCCAGCACTCCTTCTATCAATTATTGCATCAGGGTACGCGGTTAGTACCGGCCGATTTTCTCGCTCCCATCGCAAGCCACAACCCGGTCGGCGAGCACCATGCCATGCTGCTCGCCAACTGCTTCGCCCAGACCGAAGCATTGATGCTGGGTAAAACAGAGCAAGAGTCTCGCGCCGAATTAGTCGAGCAAGGACTCAGTGAGGCTGAGATTAAATCTCGCTTGCCCTTCAAAGTATTTCACGGCAACCGCCCCAGCAACACTCTGCTGTTCGATCAACTGGATCCACATACGCTGGGGATGTTAATCGCTTTATATGAACATAAAGTATTTGTGCAAAGCGTGGTGTGGAATATCAATGCCTTCGATCAATGGGGGGTGGAATTCGGCAAGCAACTGGCCGGCCAGTTGCTGCCAGAAATTCAGGGCAAGCACGGCACGGCGCTTGATGCTTCGACTGAGGGTTTGATTCATCATGCTCTGACCAGAGGACAGAAATTAGCGATACCCAACATAGAAAGCCCGTAAAATAGCGTTATTCGCAACTCGCACTAAATTTAATGATGTTGACCTTCCAACAAATTATTTTAAAGCTCCAGCAATTCTGGGACAAACAAGGCTGCGCGCTGTTGCAACCGTACGATATGGAAGTCGGTGCGGGCACTTCGCACACCGCCACTTTTTTGCGTTCGCTCGGCCCTGAACCGTGGAAAGCCGCTTACGTCCAGCCTTCACGCCGCCCCAAGGATGGCCGTTACGGCGAAAATCCAAATCGTTTGCAGCATTATTATCAGTTTCAAGTGGTGCTCAAACCCGCCCCTGCCAACATTCTCGAACTGTATCTCGATTCGCTCAAAGAGCTGGGTTTCGATCTGAAAAAAAATGACGTGCGCTTTGTCGAAGACGATTGGGAAAATCCCACGCTGGGCGCATGGGGCTTGGGTTGGGAAGTTTGGCTGAATGGCATGGAGGTGACGCAGTTCACTTATTTCCAGCAAGTCGGCGGCATAGATTGCAAACCCATCACCGGCGAAATCACTTACGGCTTGGAGCGGCTGGCCATGTATTTGCAAGGTGTAGAAAATGTTTTTGATCTGACCTGGACACCGGGCGTATCGTACCGCGACGTGTATCATCAAAACGAAGTCGAACAATCAGCCTACAACTTTGAACATAGCGATGTAGAATTTTTGTTACTCGCGTTCGGCAGCCACGAGAAGCAGGCCAAATATCTGATGGAACAAAAATTGGCCTTGCCTGCTTATGAACAAGTGCTAAAAGCCGCGCATACTTTTAATCTGCTGGATGCGCGCGGCGCGATTTCAGTGACTGAGCGCGCTGCTTACATAGGCCGTATTCGTAACCTGGCGCGCAGCGTGGCGCAGAGCTACAAAGAAAGTCGTAGACGACTTGACCCGCCATTTCCGATGGCACCGCGTACATGGGCTGATGAAGCAATCGCGCAGATGGATAGGGAAGCGGCACAATGACAACTTACAAGAGTCTGCTCGTCGAGTTGCTCGTAGAAGAACTGCCGCCCAAATCGCTGAAAAAATTGGGCGATAGTTTTGCCGACGCGCTAGCGACCAGCCTTAAGTTCCAAGGTCTGGCGGCAAGCGATGCTGTGGTGACGGCTTATGCTACGCCGCGTCGTTTGGCGGTACATGTTACCAACGTGTTGACGCAAGCACCCGACAAGACGGTTTTGCAAAAGCTGATGCCCGTTGCAGTGGGGTTAGATGCGGCAGGTCAAGCGACACCAGCATTGTTGAAAAAACTTGCGAATCTTGGCGCAGATGCATGGGTAGTGCCACAGCTTAAACATGCACTGGACGGTAAAACAGAAGCGCTTTTTTTCGACAGCCTAGTTAAAGGCGCGACACTGGATGACAGATTAGAACTGGCGCTGGTCGACGCGCTTGTCAAGCTACCGATCGCAAAGACGATGACCTACCCAGGTCCATCCGGCGATGGATGGAATACCGTCACTTTCGTGCGCCCTGTGCATAGTCTAGTCGCACTGCATGGAGCGGATGTCGTGCAGATCAATGGGTTATTTGGCTTAAATTCCGGGCGCAAAACGCAAGGCCATCGCTTCGAAGCCAGCGTTACCATGCTGATAGTGCAAAGTGCCGACAGCTACGAAGCGCAAATGGAAAGCGAAGGCGCAGTCATAGCAAGTTTTGAAAAACGCCGTGCCAAGATTGCCAAGCAAATCGCTGCCGTCGCCGCCAGAGAAAATCTCAAGCCGATAACAGACGACGCGCTGCTGGACGAAGTGACGGGGCTGGTCGAGCGTCCCAATGTGTTGCTTGGCCAGTTTGAAAAAGAATTTCTTGAAGTGCCGCAGGAATGTTTAATCCTGACCATGAAGGCGAATCAAAAATATTTCCCCTTGCTGGATGGCAACGGCAAGCTCAGCAATAAATTTCTGATCGTGTCCAATATTCGCCCGGCAGATGCTAGCTTAGTGATCGGCGGCAACGAGCGCGTGGTGCGCCCACGTCTGGCCGATGCGAAATTTTTCTTCGATCAAGATCGCAAGAAAACACTAGCCTCGCGCTTGGATGGCTTGAATAAAGTGGTGTATCACAACAAGCTCGGCACGCAAGGCGAGCGTTTAAAGCGAGTGCAAGAGTTGGCCGTTCGCATCGCTGAAAAATTGGCTGATGGTGATGCAAAATTAATGATGCAGGCTGACCAAGCTGCAAAGCTGGCCAAGGCTGATTTACTCACCGACATGGTGGCTGAATTTCCTGAGTTGCAGGGCATCATGGGGCGCTACTATGCACAGCATGATGGTATCAGTGATGACATCGCATATGCCATCGAAGACCACTACAAACCGCGCTTTGCGGGTGATGAATTACCGCGTAATTTGCCCGGCATTTGCGTGGCACTGGCAGACAAATTGACTACTTTGGTTGATTTGTTCGGCATCGGCCAAGCTCCCACCGGCGACAAGGATCCGTTCGCACTACGCCGTCATGCGCTGGGGGTGATACGAATGCTGGTTGAGCGCGACCTGTTGCTGGATCTGGATTGGTTATTTGCAAAAGAGCGCAACGCCGATAAAAATTCTCTCACCACGCTATCTGATTTTATATATGACCGCCTCGCAGGCAGTCTGCGCGAACAAGGCTATTCGTCGCAAGAGGTAGATGCGGTCGTCAGCCTGCGTCCACAGCGTTTAGGGGATGTGCCTAAACGACTTGCAGCAGTACGCGCTTTTGCCGCCTTGCCTGAAGCTGCCGCACTGGCCGCCGCCAACAAGCGCGTGGGGAATATTTTGAAAAAGGTGGAAGGGACCATCCGCAAGGAAATTAATGTTGCGTTGTTGCCAGAGCCTGCCGAACAAGCGCTGCACCAAGCGTTGAGTCATATATCGCCCAAGGCGAATGAGGCGTTCGCAGCGGGTGACTATACGGGTTCCTTGCAAAATTTGGCGGCGTTGCGCGCACCCGTTGACGCCTTCTTCGACAACGTCATGGTGAATTCTGAGGATATGGCATTGCGCGCCAATCGCTTGGCCTTGCTGGCACAATTGCATCAGGCGATGAATTGTGTCGCGGACATTTCTAAATTGGCAGCTTAAAAATAGTGACGGGTGAAATGTGAAAAATGAAATTCAAACTAGCCGTAGTGTGGGCACGTTTTATGTGCCCACGCGGATGAACGGTGGGCACATAAAGCGTGCCCACACTGCGCTATGAAACTTATCATCCTCGATCGCGATGGAGTCATCAATTATGACTCCGACCAATTCATCAAAAGCCCAGATGAATGGAAGCCCCTGCCCGGTAGCTTGGAAGCAATTGCCCGTCTGGTACAAGCTGAC
>JAYUTK010000059.1:0-14695 GCA_043755195.1 Gallionellaceae bacterium | reverse complement strand
CCGCACACTCCTACGACCTGAGATATACCCAGACCGGACTTGTTGCCAGTAAATTCCAATGTGGTGGCGCACGTTCTGAAGTTGCTGGATCGCAAGGTTGCAACGTAAGAGATCCCAGCCACTGGAAAAGATTATGGAATATTGCTGATTCCGATGCCACTATAGGCACTTGGAATGCTGGCACGGGCGCGGCTCCTCTGATGCGCGTTCTTTATGAGCCCATTCCCTCTGCAGTTGGATTAACTCAAACCTGTACCTCGTTGGGCGTTCTTTCAACCACCGGAGCGTGCCCTACCGGCGCTTCGCACGTTATCAAAACCGTGGGTGATGTTATTGTCAAAGGTGCGCTTACCGTAGGCACAAATACTATTACCAATCTCCAGTTATACTGGGTTGCAATTCGCGTATCGGATGGTGTCAATATACCGAGCACTTTAGAAGGGGCTGTTGTCACAGAACACATTTCCCCAGTCTCTAATATTGTGGGTATTACAGCAGGTGCGTCTGGCGCATTGATCTCTACTTTTAATGGGGGAACAACCCCAGTAGCGCTCTCTGGCACAACGGCTTCTGTTAGCGTAATCGGTAAAGGTTTAACCGCTGCCAATGCTGCGCGCTTATTCTTAACTGACACAACGGGTGCCATAATTAGGGAGGCAACCATTACCACCGCCGGGACTTCGACCGGTACAACTCCTGTCGTTGGCACTTTTAATGTATTAAATTTAACACCGGGCAGTAAATACACCTTGGAAACCCGCACAGCATCAGGCACAGATGCCACAGCTGCTTGGGTGGATGCGGTCACGATTGCTACCGCAGCCCCCACCTTGACATCAATTGCCCCTGCAAGCCGAGGACAAGGTGCAACGGGGGTGTTGTTGGACTTAGTGGGAGCAAATTTTTTAGATCCCATGATCATTACCTTTAGTGATGCAGCCATAACTGGATCGGTAACTGTAAATACAAGCACTACTGCTACGGCCATTATTGAAACTGACGGTGCGACCGTTGCTACTGGTGCCGTACCCGGTCCCTCCGCATGGGTTACCTCATCCAATCAACCAAGCAATGCTGTGGCATTCAGCATTACTGCTGCGCCTAGCTTTGACTGTACACCCGCTTTGCCGCTTACTGGTTTTGTAGGTGAGCAATATGGTCCTAGCACCTGCACGGCCACAGGTGGCGTGCCAAATTACACCTGGTTAAGCACTGGCTTTCCTGCAGGCGTAATCGCCGTGCCTAGTGGCACCAATAGTGAAACTTTGACTATTGAGGGTAAACCGACTGCGGTGGGTACAATCTCTGGCTTAATCAAATTAACTGACAGCAAAGCGGGAACATCTGCAGCAGCTCACGCAGTTACTGTTGATAAGGGGAGCCAGATTATTGTTCTGAATTGTACGCCCCTGTCTGTCTTAACCAGCACCAGCACCTGTGTGGCATTAGCCAGTTCTGGATTGTCTGTGACCTTAAGTAGCCTTACCCCAGAGACCTGCGCTATAAGCAATGGTACGGTTACCTCTTTGGCGGCGGGCGTTTGTACTGTAGCCGCCGACCAGATTGGCAATGACAATTACAACCCCGCATCGCAAGTAACAAGCACCATCGCGGTCAACAAGCTCGACCAGACGATTACCAGCTTGTCCTGCACCCCACTAATTGTGGTAATAGACGATCCTATTGTCTGCACGGCAACGGCGAGCTCTGGATTGCCAATAGTCTTAACCAATTTCACACCGACGACCTGCTCACTCAGTGGCAGCACAAGTGGCAGTACCGTCACGGGAATTACGGCGGGTATCTGCGTCATAGCCGCAGGCCAGCCAGGCAATGAGAGCTACAACATTGCACCGATAGCAGCGGTTGCAGTTACTATTGATAAACGTAATCAGACCATCACTGAAGGTGGCTTCTTACCCACGACAGTAAGCGTAGGTGGTAGCACCACAGTGAGTGCAACTGCTAGCTCTATGCTGCCGGTAACATTTAGCAGTTCGACCCCAGCAGTTTGTAGTGTTAGTGGCAATATTGTCACTGGCGCAACGGCAGGTCTATGCATCATCACCTCCAACCAAAGTGGCGACGCAACTTATCATGCGGCTTTACCGGCAACCCAAAATATTGCGGTAGCAAGTGTTGATCTATTGATGGAGGTGGTAAGCAAGACGGCTACTAGTGTAGGTATAGGCCATAGCTTCGCCATCACAAGCGTTGAGAGAAATCTAGGTCCGGGAACTTCTACTAGCAACACGGTTAAATTCTACTTGTCGGTGGATGCCACGATTACCACAGCGGATAAGCTGTTGACCGGCAGTAGAATAGTCCCTTCACTGCCAGCTATAACCAGTAGTTTATCTGCGATAACGATGGTCACCGTTCCTTATACTATAGCGCCGGGAGTTTACACTGTGGGAGCATGTGCCGATGTACCTAGCGTCCAAGTGGAGTCTAATGAAGGCAATAACTGCAAGGCTGCGCTAGGAACGATTATTGTTAAGCGCAATGTGGATTTGCAAATGACTGCGGTGAGCAAGACTGTGTCAACCGTTGGTCAGACCAAAACCTTTACGATTTCTAATACCGTGAAAAATGTAGGTACGACCCATATGACAGCTGCCACCTTCACAGTTAAGCTCTATTTGTCCACAGATGCCACCATTACCACTGCCGATATTACGATTGGCTCTAGACAAGTAAACCGACTGTTGGCAGGTCAGAGCAACACTGCGAATACCATCGTTACTGTGCCGGGTGCTGTATTACCTAGGGTGTACTATGTCGGGGCTTGTGCAGACACAGCCAACGTGCAGATAGAGGCTAGCCCGACGGGATTGTCGTTGGAGGGCAATAACTGCAAAGCTGCAGCTGGAACGCTTACCGTGGTGCGCAATGTGGATCTGGTTATGAGCGCGGTTAGCTCACCCGACGATACGGTGATAGAAGGTTTAGACTTTATCATTGATAACTCAGTGAAAAACGTAGGTACAGCAGCGATGCTAGCTACCCCAATCACTACCACTAGGTTCTACTTGTCAACAGACGCTATCATCACTACTGCTGATACTTTGTTATTGGGCACCCGTACCGTGGCAGGTTTACTGGGTGGGGCAACTAGTAGTGCACTAACGGTAGTGACCCTGCCGGATACCGTGCTACCTGGCGTGTACTATATTGGTGCAATTGCCGATGGTACTAATCTGTTGCTTGAGTCTGTTGAAACCAACAACACCAATAGCAATAGCCCTACGCCTAGCAGCGATATGATTACTGTGATTTTTGATCCGACACCTTAATGACTAAATAAGCATTCCGGGTTGTAACGATGACTTGGAATGTTGCAGTATGCTGAAACCTAAAATCGCGGGAGCAATCCCGCGATTTTTTGATCCAAAAAATATTCACTGGGGCAGAATTCAACCCAGAAATGTAATGGCAATGGTCAACTAATTTCAGACACCGCAATTGGTTTGCGCTTTAGTTTAAACCGCCCGAAAAAAAACAACATTTATTGATTAAGCGAAGGCGTTGATATGAGCATCAGCAGCAAAGATATGAGTTTTAGCAATGTTGATCTCAGACAAGCAGTAAAAAATCTTGATTCGCTGCCTGCAATGCCGGTTATTGCACAAAGGTTGTTGAGCCTCAACATGAATACTGAAGAGGGCGAGCGGGAAATGTTGATGTTGATCGGACAAGATCCGCAAATCTCGGCAAAAATTATCGGTTTATCCAATTCAGCAATATTCGGCACCGCACACAAGGCTTCCAGCCTTAGAGAGGCGACAATACGGCTGGGTATGTCGCGTGTGCAATCCGTGTCTTCCGGCATTGCCATCATGTCATTAAGAGCCGTGACCGCAACCACACAGTTCAAAATGCAGGAGCTGTGGCTGCATAATTTTGGCATTGCCTTTGCCATGCTCGGTATCGCTCGTGCCATGCCCGCAAGAATGCGGCCTAACGATGACCAAATCTTTCTGGCCGGGATGCTGCATGATATTGGTTATTTGGCGCTCGCTTATCTCGACCCGCAGCGCAGTGATGATTTACATATCTGTCTGGCAGAAAATCCAGATCTGCCTTCGCTGACCGTGGAATGGGATATGCTGGAAATATGCCATGATGAATTGGGTTCTGAACTAGCTCGGCACTGGAATTTACCTGAAGAAATCATCACCGTGTTGCGCTACCACCATACACCTGATCTGGCTGAAGCAGCACCAGGTCAGCCGCTGGTGCGCATGATTAATCTAGCCGAAAAATTACTGACTTCCTTTGGCATACTTGAATTTGTTAGCCCGACTATTGAAAGCCGGGAGTGGGAAGCTCTAGGCATAGACCCCAATAAAGCAGATGAGATTGCAGCGCAGGTAGCCGAGCAAGCAGAGCAAGCTGTGCAGTTTGCCAGTTCATTTTCGTAACCGTATTCTCCCTCCAACCGCGTTGCTAAACGCAATATTCAAATATATTGATGCAAAAAGTTGTGGCTGTCGCACCAAAAAAAACAGAGGAGAAATGTGCATGAAACTCCTGCTGCTATTCTCACTGCTCTTGCCCTTGTTGGCACATGCACAGATTGATCCTCTGCCACTTGCACCAGCACTGGCAGCCAAGTCCTACATTCTGTACGACTACACCAGCAATCAAATTTTAGTTAAGCAAAATGGTAATGATCGTATTGAACCCGCCTCGCTGACCAAGCTGATGACGGCTTATCTGACCCTTACCGCACTCAAGCTGAGGCAGCTTACACCCGATGATTTAATCATGCCTAGCGCCGAGGCTTTACGCATAGATGACGAAGAGTCACGCATGTTTCTCGACAAAGCCAGGCCAGTAACGGCGGCAGAATTGTTACGTGGTTTGATTGTGCAATCAGGGAATGATGCCGCGCGCGTGCTGGCGATTACCCTTGCTGGCAGCGAGGAAAAATTTTCTGTCCAGATGAATCATGAAGCGCAGCGCTTGAATATGGTCAACACCCATTTCGTCAACGCCACTGGCATACCGCACCCGCAACATTACAGTACAGCTTATGATTTGACGCTGTTGGCTGCGGCATTAATCCGCGACTTTCCAGAATATTATCCAATCTATCGCCTGCGCGAATATAAATATAACAACATCACGCAGGTTAATAGCAATCGCTTGCTGTGGATGGATCCCTACGTAGATGGCTTGAAGACTGGATATACAGACAGCTCAAAATTTTCACTGATCGCTTCAGTTAAACGCGACCAGCGCCGCCTGATTTCTGTGCTGATTGGTGCACCATCGGATAATTTACGCATTATCGAGAGCCAGAAATTATTAAATTTTGGCCTGCAAAATTTCGTGGCGATTCGTTTGTACCAAAAAAATCAGGTCGTCGCTGACATACGGCTATGGAAGGGAGCTGAAAGCAGGGTCAATGTGGGGTTTCGCGAGGATTTATTTTTGGCCATCCCCAAAGGACAGCAGTCACAATTAAAAGCCAGCATGGAAATGTATCAACCCATCATTGCGCCGATTAGCAATGGAAAAAAAATAGGGGTGTTGAAAATGACGCTGGGCGGTAAGCCCTATGCTGAATTTCCCTTGGTGGCGCTGGATAGCGTTCCATTAGCCAATATATTTTCACGCGGGTGGGACAGTATTCGCCTGCTTTTTCAATAAAGTTAAACTAACAAATGTCTTACAAGGAACTGACTATGACGGTCTATTTGAACGGTGAATTCATGCCGTTGGAACAAGCCAAAATCCCCGTGCTGGATCGCGGCTTTATTTTCGGCGATGGTGTGTATGAAGTCATTCCAGTGTATTCACGCCTACCCTTCCGTTTGGCAGATCACCTCAAGCGCCTGCAACATAGCTTGGATGGAATTCGTTTGCCTAACCCACATACTGCTGCAGAGTGGAGCAAGCTGATACAAGAAATGATTGTGCGCAATGCCGGCGACGATCAATATTTGTATCTGCATATCACCCGTGGCGTGGCCAAGCGCGATCATGCATTTCCCAATCCCGAGGTGCAGCCGACTATTTTTATGCTGAGCAATCCGCTTACTGCCCCGCCTGCTGCTTTGCTTGCCAGTGGAGTCGCCGCGATCAGCGCGGTGGATAACCGTTGGTTGCGTTGTGACATCAAGGGCATTTCTCTGTTGCCCAATGTGTTGTTGCGGCAAATGGCTGTTGATGCAAACTGTTCCGAAACCATTCTAATCCGTGAAGATGAATTTATGACTGAGGGCGCGGCCAGCAACATCTTTGTAGTTAAGAATGGCAAATTGATCGCGCCGCCCAAAGACAATTTAATGTTGCCTGGCATTACCTATGATGTTGTGCTGGAAATTTCCGCCGCTCATGGCATCCCACATGAAATTCGCAAGATTGCTAAAAGCGAAGTATTCAGTGCAGATGAATTACTGCTCACATCGAGTACCAAAGAAGTGTTGGCCATTACCACGCTGGATGGCAAAGCAGTCGGCACAGGCAAGCCCGGCGCGATGTTTGCCCAACTGCATCAGCTCTATCAGGATTACAAGCGCAACATCATGCGGCGCACAGAAATAGCATGACAGCACAAAACAGTTTGATAGATTATCCGTGCGATTTTCCGATCAAGGTGATGGGGAAGTCGCAACCCGGTTTCGCGCAAGCAGTAACCGAAGTGGTGCTGCGCCACGATCCCAATTTTCAAGTGGCCAGCATGGAGATGCGTAGCAGCAAAGCGGCACGTTATCTCAGCCTGACCTGCACCGTGCGCGCCACCTCGCGCCAGCAACTCGACGCCATTTATCAAGAATTATGCGACCATCCGATGGTGGAGATGGTGTTGTGACGATTCAGGAATCGGCGTTTAAGGACAGGGCTTCAATCGCTGTTCACGCGCCCTTGGTTCGTACTTTAGGCATGGTCGAATACGACAGCAGTTGGCAGGCGATGAAGGGCTTTACCGCACAACGTAACCGCGACACAAGCGACGAAATCTGGCTGGTGCAGCATCCCCCGGTTTACACCCAGGGGCTCGCGGGTAAGCCGGAGCATATGCTATGCGCCACTGATATTCCGATTGTCAAAATAGATCGCGGTGGACAGATCACCTACCACGGCCCCGGACAGATCATTGCCTATCTACTGCTGGATTTACACCGCTGGAAACTCACGGTGCGCGAATTGGTACGCTTGATGGAGCAGGCGGTGATAGACCTGCTAGACACTTACCACATCACCGCGCACGGGCGAGAAGATGCGCCGGGAGTGTATGTGGATGAAGCGAAAATTGCGGCGCTGGGATTGAAAATCAAGAACGGCTATTGCTATCACGGACTGGCATTTAATGCCGACATGGATCTCGCGCCGTTTGCACACATCAACCCCTGCGGCTACGCTGGGCTGCGTGTGACACAAGCCCGCGATCTGGGAATTGCCGCGCCCGTCAGCGTACTGCAAACGCAATTGGTGCAGAATTTGCTGCAAGGTTTGCGGCAACATCGGAGTCTTTGAGGGGTGGTAGTTTTTTGAATTCAACCCAGATTTTCCATTAGCGTTCGTAGCGAGGGCGATCAAGAGGTTGAAGATGTGCGAAAAAAATCAAAAAATGTTCGGAGGGCGTAGTCACTCTACGTTGACAGAACATTTTTCGATTTTTTTCGTGCAGATTCGGCCTATTGGTCGTCCGCAGTAGAATGCTAATGGAAAATCTGGGTTAAATCCGTGTTTCCTCAGATAGCCAGATAAACGTCCCCATGCGCCCCGTCACCCCATCGCGCCGATAGGAAAAAAATTGTGCGTGGTCGGTATAAGTGCACAAGCCACCGCCATAAACGCGGGAAATGCCGAGCGCATTCAAACGCAGGCGCGCCAATTCATATATATCGGCCATCCATTTTTTATTTTCTTCCGGCGTTAACAAGGATGGGATAAAAGCTGCGGCAGCTTGTGGCTGTGCAGCAATAAATGCTGTGCGTACTTCATCGCCCACTTCAAACGCCTGCGCGCCTATTGCCGGGCCCAACCACGCCATCAGCATGGTGGGCGGCACGGCCATCGCTTGCACGGCTTGCTCAATCACACCATCGCACAATCCACGCCAGCCAGCATGAACTGCGCCGACCACCGTCCCCTTGTCATCACACAGCAACACCGGTAGGCAATCTGCCGTCATCACCACGCACACCGCACCGGGATGCGCCGACACGCAGGCATCTGCTTCAGGTTGGCAAGCAGCTTGCGCGGCATCTACTACCACTGTGCCATGCACTTGCTTAAGCCATACGGGTTCGCTCGGCAGCAAGGTATTGAGCATCATACGATTGCGCCGCACCACCAAAGGCCCATCGCCGACATGATCGCCGAGGTTCAGGCTGCCATAAGGAGCGGCACTGAAACCCCCGATGCGTGTAGTTTGTAGCGCACGTACATTTTTAGGTGCTGGCCAATCAGGGATGAGGCTGTTCATGATCCCACTCTCCTATTCCTTGCCCGCTTGCGTAGCAGCAGAAATTTCCCGTATCCCTTGCAGCAGTTGCCGCATATCATCCGGCAGAGGTGCTTGCCATTCCAGCCATTCTTCCGTTACTGGATGTTCCAAGCCCAGTTGTGCGGCATGCAGTGCCTGTCGGGGAAATGCCGCGAGGATGGGACGCAAAGGCGGCGGGCATTTTTGCGCGCCTTTAAGATAAATAGAGTCGCCGACCAAGGGGTGGCGGATGGAGGCGAGATGTACGCGGATCTGGTGTGTGCGGCCGGTTTCCAGCTTGCAGCGTAGCAGTGTGCAGCCGGAGTAACGCTCGGCGATGCTGTAATGAGTGATGGCGGGCTTGCCGTCGGCGACCACTGCCATTTTGGTGCGTTGGGTGGGATGACGATCCAGGGGCGCATTCACCATGCCTGCGCGCAGTACGTCGCCATACACCAGCGCATAGTATTCGCGCTGCACGGTGCGTGCTTGCAACTGGCGCACCAGTGCGGTTTGTGCGGGAAGCGTTTTCGCCACCACCAGCAGACCGCTGGTATCTTTGTCTAGCCTATGCACAATCCCCGCGCGTGGAATTTCTGCGAGCTGCGGCGCATGATGTAGCAAGGCATTGAGCAGCGTCCCTTCCCAATTGCCGCTACCCGGATGCACCACCAGCCCGGCCGGCTTGTTAATGATGAGAATGCTGTCGTCTTCAAACACTCGGTTCAGGGCGATGTCCTCGGCTTGATGCGGCTGTTCGGTAGGGTGCGATTGCGGCACAACGGTGATCTTTTCACCGCCCCACATTTTTTGCTTGATCGTGGCCGCAGCACCATCTACCAGGACTTGTTCTTGCGCTACCCAGTCTTGCAAACGGCTGCGCGAATACTCCGGCAGCAGCTTGGCTAACACCTGATCGAGTCGCATCCCCGCGTATTCGTTAGCAACTTTGAATGAGAGCGGACTAGACGCTTCAATGTTTGCGGTATAATCCGTCAGTAATATTTCGGGTTTCGTCATATGGGCGGCTCTAAAAAATTAATGTTCTAAGCAAGACAAGGCGCAAGCAACAATTTGCAACGCCGCATATGCAGAATGTGTAAGGAGTATTTATTGTGGGTAACGCAGCATTGTGAATAAATTTGGATTTTTAGAGATGCTCATGCGCCATAGTTTAACTTTAATTCTATTGTTTACGTTAGCTGCATGTGGCTCTCTCGCTGAGAAAGATGCCTTGAACGGCAAATCGGCTGAGGAAATCTACGCCTTGGCCAAGGTGCAGATGGACAATGTCAGTTACGAAAAGGCGATTAAATTATTTGAAACTTTGCAATCGCGCTATCCCTACGGGCGTTATGCCCAGCAAGCACAGTTGGAGACGGCCTATGCTTACTACAAGCAAGATGAACCGGATTCAGCACTTTCTACCGTTGATCGTTTCATCAAACAATATCCGAATCACTCGCATGTGGATTATGCCTATTACTTGAAGGGGCTCATCAGTTTCAATGAAGACCTTGGACTATTAGGCGATGTTACGCAACCCGATATGTCCGAACGTGACCCCAAGGGCGCGCGCGCTGCTTTCGATGCTTTCAAAGATTTGGTTGCTCGTTTTCCCGCCAGCAAATATGCAGCTGATTCCAGATTGCGTTTGCAATTTTTAACCAACTCTCTAGCGCGCCATGAAATACAGGTATCGGCGTATTATTTGCGGCGCGGCGCTTATACTGCCGCTATCAATCGTGCCAACGCTGTGTTAGCAGACTTTCCGCAAACAGCCTCAACACGCGATGCGCTACAAATCATGGTGCAGGCATATGATGCGATCGGCATAACGGAATTGCGCGATGACGCGCAGCGTGTGCTGGATTTAAATATTGCCAAGGACGGCATTAGGCCTGGCACCAAAGAATCTCCGATAAATCACCGGCACTGGTGGCAGTTCTGGATGTAGGATTGGATAAATAAAGTGAAATTCTGTTCAGAATGTGGTGCGCCAGTCGAACTTAAAATTCCTGCTGATGACGATAAGCCACGCCATGTTTGCACGGAGTGTGCCACCATCCATTACCAAAATCCAAAATTAATCATAGGCTCTATTCCAGAGTGGGAAGATGGCCGTATTTTGCTGTGCCGTCGCGCGATCGAGCCACGGCTAGGGTTGTGGACGTTGCCCGCCGGGTTTATGGAAAATGGTGAGACCACCACGGCAGCGGCGGTGCGGGAAACATTAGAAGAAGCCAATGCGCGTGTCGCGCTGGGCGAGCTGTATTCCATGACCAATCTGCCCCACATCAATCAGGTACATTTATTGTTTCGTGCCAAATTGCTTGATCTGGATTTTTCGCCTGGGGCTGAGAGTTTGGAAGTTGAGCTTTTTGAAGAGCAGGACATTCCGTGGGATGAGATTGCTTTCCGTCCGGTATCCATGACCCTGAAATTTTATTTTGCTGACCGCATGAACAATCATTTTCAGTTTCATTTAAGCGACTTGGTCGCCTCTGTGCGTTAAACTCGATGCATTAAACCCGATGCATTAAACCCGATGCATTAAACATTAAAATAGAACAATCAAAATGTCTTTGGCTACTCCGATGCTTACTCCTGACTCCCTGTTGCGCCCAGAGGTGCTTGCTTTACACGCTTACCAAGTTCCAACCAGCACCGGCATGATCAAGCTGGATGCGATGGAAAATCCTTATGCCCTGCCACCGACCGTGCGTGATGAGATCGCCCGACTGGTAGCGGGCGCTGCTATTAACCGTTATCCCGATGCTGGCGCGCACAGCCTGAAAGAGAAAATTCGCGCCGTGACGGGTTTGCCATCGGGTATGGATGTGCTGCTCGGCAATGGCTCAGATGAGATCATTCAATTATTGGCCATGGCGCTGGCCAAGCCGGGTGCGACTCTGATGAGCGTGGAGCCGTCGTTTGTAATGTATAAAATGATCGCGGCTTTTGTCGGCATGACTTATGTTGCTGTGCCGTTGACGGAAGATTTTGCGCTGGATTTACCGGCCATGCTGAATGCCATGCGACAACACCGGCCCGCGCTGATATTTTTGGCTTATCCGAACAACCCCAGTGGCAACTTGTTTGACGCTAATGCCATCACGCAAATCATCGAAGCTGCACCAGGGCTGGTGGTGGTAGACGAGGCTTATTATGCTTTTGCCGATGCCAGCTTTATCCCACTGTTGAAGCGCTATTCCAATTTGTTGGTCATGCGTACTTTTTCCAAGCTGGGTATGGCCGGGCTGCGGTTGGGGTTTGTGGCGGGTAGCACGGCTTGGCTGGAGCAGTTGGAAAAGTTGCGATTGCCGTATAATGTGGGCGTTTTGACGCAGTTGGTGGCCGAGAAATTATTGCAACACCATGCCGTATTGCTTCAACAAGCCGAGCAAATTAAGCAAGATCGTGAGAAGCTGTATGAGTCTCTGCTGGATACGCCGGGTGTTGTTGTGTATCCAAGCGCGGCTAATTTTATTTTGTTTCGCGTCAGTCAGGCAGCCAAGGTATTTGAAGACTTGAAACAGCGCGGAGTATTAATCAAAAAGCTGCATGGCGCTCATCCGGCGCTGAGCGGTTGCCTGCGTGTAACGGTTGGTACACCACAGGAAAACGAATTGTTTCTGCGGGCGACGAAGGAAAGCCTTCGTCAATATTTATAGTCCTAATACTTTAGGCCAAAAATTTCTTAGGAAAAAAAGCATGCGTAGCGCGCAAGTCACTCGCAACACCCTGGAAACCCAGATCGCCATCCAGCTCGATCTGGATGGCAACGGGCAAGCAAAATTTAATACCGGTCTGCCATTTTTGGAACACATGCTGGATCAAGTGGCGCGCCACGGCATGGTCAATCTAGATATTGTTGCCAAGGGCGACCTGCATATTGATGCGCATCACACGGTTGAAGACATCGGCATCACTTTGGGTCAGGCTTTCAGTCAGGCGGTTGGCGATAAAAAAGGTTTGCGTCGTTATGGCCATGCTTACGTCCCTTTGGACGAGGCGCTGTCGCGCGTGGTGCTGGATATTTCCGGTCGCCCCGGCCTCACATTCAATGTGAACTTTGTGCGCTCTAACATCGGTGACTTTGACGTAGATCTGCTGCATGAATTTTTTCAGGGCTTTGTGAATCACGCGCTGGTGACCTTGCACATAGACAATCTAGCTGGCGACAATGCCCACCATCAGGCCGAGACGATATTCAAAGCCTTCGGTCGTGCTTTGCGTATGGCGCTGGAGCTTGATCCGCGTATGGCGGGGATGATGCCCTCTACCAAAGGAACGCTGTAACGATTTGTTACGATCATGGCGAATATTGCAGTTGTAGATTATGGTATGGGCAATCTGCGTTCGGTTGCGCAGGCATTGCGAGCGATAGCACCCGACGCAACCATCGTGGTGAGCGATGATCCTGGCGTCATTGCCCAAGCCGATCGTGTTGTGTTTCCCGGGCAGGGCGCGATGCCGGATTGTATGCGTGAACTGGATGGGCGCGGCTTGCGTGAGGCGGTGTTGCAAGCCGCGTGCAACAAGCCTTTCCTCGGCATCTGCATCGGTTTGCAAATGTTGTTTGAGCACAGTGCGGAAGGCGATGTGCCGGGGCTGGGTGTGGTGCGCGGCAAAGTGCTACGTTTTGCCAGCCACTTGGCTGATGCTCAAGGTGGCAAGCTGAAAGTGCCGCACATGGGTTGGAACCAGGTACATCACGCTGCCCATCCGCTGTGGAAAGACATTGCACAAGACGCGCGCTTTTACTTCGTGCATAGCTACTATGTGCAACCGCAGGACGAAAGTCTGGTGCAAGCCACCTCGTGCTATCCGCAGCCTTTTGTTTGCGCCATTGCGCGTGATAATTTATTTGCTGTGCAATTTCACCCGGAAAAAAGCCAGCAAGCCGGGCTGACATTGCTGCGAAATTTTGTAAACTGGAATCCTGTTTAATTTTTTTATTTTCTATTGCCATGCTAATTATTCCTGCGATTGATTTGAAAGATGGACATTGTGTACGCTTGCGCCAAGGCATGATGGAGGATGCCACAGTCTTTTCAGAAGACCCGGCAGCAATGGCCAAACATTGGTTGAAGCAAGGCGCGCGCCGCCTGCATCTGGTGGACTTGAACGGCGCTTTCGCCGGCAAGCCGAAAAATGAGGCGGCGGTGCGTAGCATTATTGATGCGGTTGGTCTGGATGTGCCGGTGCAATTGGGCGGCGGCATTCGCGATCTGGAAACCATAGAACGCTACCTCGACATCGGCGTGACCTACATTATTGTGGGTACGGCGGCAGTCAAAGTACCGGGTTTTTTGCACGAAGCCTGTGATGCTTTCCCCGGCCACATCATGGTCGGGCTGGATGCCAAAGACGGCAAAGTCGCGGTGGATGGCTGGTCAAAATTAACCGGTCACGACGTGGCGGATTTAGCGCAACGCTTCGAGGGCTATGGTGTAGAAGCAATTATTTATACCGACATTGGGCGTGATGGCATGTTGTCTGGCGTGAATATTCCGGCCACAGTCCAGCTGGCCAAGCCGCTACATGTCCCGGTCATCGCCAGCGGTGGTATTACCAATCTAGATGATGTGCGTGCGCTGTGCGCTGTGCAAAGCGAAGGCATCACTGGCGCGATTACTGGCCGTGCTATTTATGAAGGCACACTCGAATTTACTCAAGCGCAGGCTCTGGCCGACGAGCTTTCCAAACCTTTGATCTGATGCTAGCCAAGCGCATCATCCCCTGCCTGGATGTGACGGCAGGCCGAGTCGTTAAAGGCATCAGCTTTGTTGAGCTGCGCGATGCCGGCGACCCGGTTGAAATTGCGCGCCGTTACGACGAACAAGGCGCGGATGAATTAACCTTTCTCGACATCACCGCCAGCTCTGATGACCGTGGTATTTTATTTCGCATCATCGAGCAAGTAGCGGAGCAAGTGTTCATTCCGCTGACCGTAGGTGGTGGCGTACGTGCAGTGCAGGATGTGCGCGACCTGCTCAACGCCGGTGCCGACAAGGTCAGCATCAACACCTCGGCCGTGATGAATCCACAACTGGTGGCAGATGCAGCGGCGCGTTATGGGTCGCAATGTATCGTGGTGGCGATAGATGCCAAGCAAGTGAGCACGGGACGCTGGGAGGTATTCACTCACGGCGGGCGCAAGGCAACCGGGCTGGACGTGGTGGAATGGGCGCAGAAAATGCAGACACTGGGCGCAGGTGAAATCCTGCTGACCAGCATGGATCGCGA
>JAYUTK010000058.1:0-14720 GCA_043755195.1 Gallionellaceae bacterium | reverse complement strand
CTCGCGGCGCAGTTGATCGAAAAGCATCCTGAATACCATGATTTACTGGCGGATCCGGATCGGCATCAAGACCGGGACTACGCGCCGGAACAGGGGGCAACCAACCCCTTTTTGCACTTGATGATGCACCTCACAATCGAGGAGCAAATTTCCATTGGACAGCCGCACGGTATACGCGCTCACTTCCACAGGCTCGTCGCACATTATGAATCTGAACATGATGCACAACACCATATGATGGAGTGTTTGGCAGAGATGATTTGGCAGGCGCAACGCAATGGCACGTCGCCAGATGCGGCAATATATTTAGCATGTTTGGAGAAAAAATAGTGGCTAACCGATTAAGTAAAATTGTTACACGCACGGGAGATGACGGCAGCACCGGGCTTGCCGATGGGTCGCGCGTGCAAAAAAATAGTGCGCGTATTGGCTCCATCGGCAATGTGGATGAACTGAACAGCCATCTGGGGGTGTTGCTGGCCGAATCTTTGCCGCAAGATATACGCGCTGTGCTGCTCACCATTCAAAATGATTTGTTCGATCTGGGCGGCTCCTTGGCTTATCCCATTGCGCCGTTTGGCGCAGACAAAATCACGAGTTTGGATCAAGCCATCGCACACTACAACGCCGACCTGCCACCGCTCAAAGAATTCATCCTGCCGGGCGGGACACGCGCAGCAGCGCTGTGCCATGTTGCCCGTACCGTGGCGCGCCGCACAGAGCGCGATTTCGTCGCGTTGGCAAGGGATGAAGCCACCCCGGAACACGGATTACCCTACTTGAATCGCCTGTCGGATTTGTTATTCATACTGAGCCGCAGGCTGAATCTGGCAGGTGGGCAGGCAGAGGTGATGTGGAATAAATAAGTGTCGAGCGCATTAAATTATTCCTCGCCATACTGCCGCAGCAAATACAGCAATGCTTTGCCCTTATCCAGCGTCTCCTGATATTCCGCAGCCGCATCGGAATCGGCCACGATGCCGCCACCCGTGGCAAAGCTGATTTCGTTGTTGGCATAGACCAGCGTTCGGATAACAATGTTGCTATCCATGTTGCCGTCGTAGCCGACATAGCCGATGGCACCGCAATAGATGCCGCGCCGATGCGGCTCTATTTGTTCGATGATTGCCATGGCCCGCTGCTTGGGTGCGCCGGTAATTGAGCCGCCGGGAAAGCAATCGCGCAGCAACGCCAGCGCATCGCGTCCCGGTGCAAGCTGACCAGTGATTGTGCTGACCAAGTGGTGAACATGGGTAAAACTTTCCACTTCAAACAGCTTGGGCACTTGAATCGAGCCGGGCGAACAATTTTTGCCAAGATCATTGCGTAGTAAATCAACGATCATCAAATTTTCTGCGCGATCTTTGGCGCTGTGATGGAGTTCGTTGATCATTTGTGTATCTTGCAGCGCATTATCCAGGCGTGGACGGGTACCTTTGATGGGTTTTGTTTCCACCCGGCCATCACGTACCCGCAAAAAACATTCCGGTGAGGCGCATAAAATCTGCACCTGCGGTAAATTCAGAAAAGCGGAATAGGGTGCTGGGCTGATGTGGCGTAAGGTGAGATATGCTTGGAGTGCATCGCCGGTAGCCGCAGCCGTATGACGTTGTGCCAGATTCACTTGATAGCAGTCGCCCGCACTTAGAAAACGCTGCACCTGTTCAAATGCAGATTGATATTCTGCACGGGTAAAGTTGGAGATGATATGGCCATGCACTTTAAATTCTGCGCGTGGTTTGTTCGTGTGATGTTGCAGCCGTTCGAGCATTTCCGGCAATGCTTGCGCTGTTGCGGGGTGCCGTTGCTGGGACACCAGTTGTGCGGTATGGAGTTGGTGATCAAGCACAATCGCCCAATCGTAAATGCCGATTGCCATATCGGGTAGCGGCTCGTCATCTTGTGCTTGTGTCGGCAAGGTCATCAGCCGACGCGACAAATCATATCCCCAGTAACCCAGCGCACCGCCAAAAAATGGGATGCCGGGGCTGCTTGCAATCGGCGCGCCGAGTTTCTGGCGCAGCAATTCAAATGGGTCGTCAGCCAGGAGTTTTGAACCGCTAGAGTCAGTGACTGTTGTGCTAGACCCATGCGTGACCAAGGTTGCTACGGGCTGAGCGCACAGAATATCGTAGCGCCCGCGCCCGCCACTATCCAGCCATATTGCCCAAGGCAGATCAGCAATGGCGGCAAAGTATGTGGCTGCATCGGCGGTGTAGGGTAGAGGGGCGATGTGCATTATGGAGACACTAAAAATCTAAACTGGGGTGCGATATTGTGTTGCTTATGAGGGTGAGAATAATTTGATCGGATAATTTTCTCGCTCACTGGGTATTTCAATGTCATTGAGAATATCGCGCAGCGTCGCCCAAGCGGCCTCGCCGCCCCAAGTCTTTTCCGAAAATTCCAAGCCGTTGAGCGATAGCTTGTTCCATAAGTTTTCATCCTGATAAAGTTGTACCACGGCCTCTGCCAGAGCAGCCGCACCATCAGCTACCAGTATGTTCTCGCCGGCAGTCAGCGCCATTCCTTCTGCTGCCAAAGAGGTCGCCACTGTCGGCAGACCCACGGCCATAGCCGTGCCGATTTTTCCTTTAATGCCTGCACCAAAGCGCAGCGGTGCGACCGCTACGCGCATTTGGTCGAGCAGCGGGTTGAGGTCTTCGACAAAACCGGCAATCACAATATCGTTACATGCCAATGCTGTGATCTCTGGCGGAGGGTTGCTGCCAACGGCAATGAAGCGTACACCCGGCAGCCGTTGGCGCAGTATGGGCATGACTTCGCTCGCAAAATACAAGACCGCATCGGTGTTGGGTGAATGTTGGAAGCCGCCCACAAATACGAGGTCTCGCCTGTCGTTAAATGATTTGTTTGATCCGCGAATATCCAAAATCAGGGGGAGCGCATAAATTTTTTCGCCCGGTAATTCCGGCTGTAACAATTCAAGCTCGGCGGTGCTCACTACTATCGTTGCATCCACTTTGCGAATCGCTGAATATTCTTTCAGCTTCATGTCGTCGGCGGCTTTCTGCATGCCTTGATCTTTGAACAGGCTAGCCTCACGGGTCAATCTGAGGAAATGCAAATCTTGCGTATGAAAAAGCACTTTAGCCTGCGGGCATAAGCGCCGCACATCTTCAAGAAAATGATAGACGGTGACGGGGCGGAACATCAATACCAAGTTGTAGCGTGACCCGGATTGTTTAAGATGTTGTTTGACCGACCGGCAATAAGGCCCATACAACACTTCGATGCCAGCGCGCTGAAGTTGCTGGGTGTATCCGGGCGCAAAACTAAAATTGCTGGTCGGCATAAAGGTCAGCTGAAAACCCATCTGGCGCAGAATCAGCATCATGTTTAGCGCGATGACCGAGCCAGCATCACGATCGGGAGTGGGTGTCCACATATCAAGCACAAGCACGCGATATTTTGAGCCACGGTCTTTTGCGCGGTCTATATTTCCGCCTGCGACTTCGTTGGAGGACAGCAGCTTTTGCCAGCGCGTAAATAATTTTTGCATGTTTACAGCTTGATACGCTTTGACCCCTTGCCTTACATCTGTACCCGAAGTAACGCCTTCGTAATGAACCACCGCAGACAGCGGCTGATATATCACTTTCAAACCGTGGTTACGCACCTTCAAGGCAAGATCAGTGTCTTCGCAATAAGCGGGAAGATACAGTTCATCAAATCCACCCAGCCCATCAAAAAGAGCTTTTTTAATCAGGATGGACGCGCCGGAAATGTAGTCAACTTCGCGAGCGTAATTGAACATCGGAGCGCAAGGGTCATCACCTCGTCCGAAATTCCAGGCACTGCCGTCGCGCCAAACTATGCCTCCAGCTTCTTGCAATTTTCCATTGGGATAGACTAATTTTGAACCGGCAATTCCGACTCCTGAGTAATCATCAAATGTTCTCAGTAATTCATCCAGCCAACCCGCACAGACTTGCGTGTCATTGTTCAAAAAACATAAGTATTGGCCGTGAGCAGCGGCGGCTCCGGCGTTGCAAGAACGAATAAAACCCTGGTTGCTCGGATTGCTGATTACCCTAAGGCCAGATATTTTTTGCAGGGTGGCTGAGGTGTTGTCGGGTGAGCAATCATCCACAACGATGACTTCAAAAGAGGCGCTGATCGAGCAATCGGCAATGGAGCGCAAACACATCAAGGTGTAGGCGATTTTTCCATAGACCGGAATAATCACCGAGACCCGTGGTGTGGGAGAGGTGGATAAGTTAATGTCGTTGGGCGTAGTCGCGCTGCTTGAAAAATTGGACAATGCTTGCCACGGGCGTGAGCTTTCCCCGGCTAGCGTCTCCCATCGCTGAAACTCCGGCAGGCTGCTGAACAAGGATGGAGAAAATCCGAATAAAGTGCTGGCAATTTGAAACTTGTAATAGTCGCTGAGCGGGAATTTAAGATACGCGGCGCGCAGTAAATTTCGCAAGGCGCGTTTGGCACGACCGCTGTTATCGACTTCTGGTGCGGCATGATTAGTGCTGCTGTTTAGCCAGAAAAATAGGGTGAAGAAAGCACGCTTTAAAACCGCCTTGCTGGACGAATTTAAAGGTAGCCAATAATAAATTTTCCGAAACAGATGCCGAAGATTAGTGCTCATTAGTTTTTAGATTAAATAGTGCTGATGCACACTCATTTACCAAATCTGTGCCACGATAAATCAGTCCGCTGTAGAGCTGTACCAATGTTGCACCCGCCTGAATTTTTTCCCGCGCATCCTCTCCGCGCAGAATACCACCGACACCTATGATGGGTAACGCGCCTTGCAAGGTTGCGCTGAGTTGACGGATAACATGGGTGGATTTGTCGCGCAGCGGCGCGCCACTTAAGCCACCCGCCTCGTCATGCTGCGGTAGGTGTTCAACGCCAGTGCGCGACAAAGTGGTGTTGGTGGCGATCACGCCGTCAATGCCGTGGCGCAGCAAGAGCGTGGCGACCTCGCAAATTTGCTCATCGTCCAAATCGGGCGCGATTTTTACTGCCAGCGGGACATACTTTCCATGAATATCGGCCAGAACTTTCTGCTCTGTTTTGAGTTGTGCGAGCAATGCGTCGAGCTCGGCACCACCTTGCAATTGGCGTAAATTTTTGGTGTTGGGCGAGGAAATGTTGATGGTGACGTAACTGGCGTGGGCATACACTTTACGCAAGCAGAGTAAATAATCCTGCGCGGCATTTGCTATGGGCGTGTCAAAATTTTTGCCGATGTTGATGCCTAAAATTCCGCGAAAGCGCGCTCGCTTTACGTTGGCCAGCAGCGCATCTACACCATCATTGTTGAAACCCATTCGGTTGATGATGGCCGCAGCCTGAGGCAAGCGGAACAGGCGAGGCTTTGCATTGCCCGGTTGTGGGCGTGGAGTAACCGTACCGATTTCAAGGAAGCCAAAACCCAGCGCAGCCAAGGCATCAATGTAGCCGCCATTTTTGTCCAGGCCAGCAGCCAGTCCGACCGGATTGGGGAAGGTTAGCCCCATTGCTTGCCGTGGATTTTCCGCTGGTTGGCTGCAAAGAAATGGCAGCACGGCAAGCTGATGGGCAATGTGCAAGGCATCGAGAGTGATGTGATGCGCTCTTTCAGGATCGAGTGTGAACAGCAAGGGGCGAACGATTGAATACATTTATTCAGTCTCTTGTATTTTTTGTGGCGGCATTGCTTGCGTCCAACATTTTCCATTCACCTTGCATGAGTCCTTGTAGCGGGCGAAAGTTGGTTTTGTATGCCATTTTTTTGCTGTCCTTGATCCAGTAACCCAAGTAGAGATAATCCAGTTGCAGTTTGCGGCACAGCTCAATTTGCCACAGCACGTTGAAAACGCCGAAGCTGGTTTTACCCATATCAGGTTCATAGAAGGTATATACCGAAGACAAGCCGTCTTTGAGAACATCAATAATACTCACCATGCGTAACACACCTTGCTTGTCCTGAGCGTGGTTGTAGGGTTCGCGAAACTCCACTAGAGTCGAGTCCACATGGCTATGCAATAGAAAGTTGCGATATTGCTCGCGGCTATCAACTTCTATGCTGCCATTGGGATGACGCGCCAGTTGATAACGCTGGTATAGAGCATAGTGCTCTTCGTGGTCTTGCAAGGCATGAAACGATGGTTCTAGCGTGCAATGTCTTTGCCAGGAGCGACGCTGGGCGCGACTGGGCGAGAACGAATTGGCTTCGACTCGCACTGGCACACAGGCGCAACAGCTATCGCAGTGCGGACGATAGGTGAATGTTCCGCTCCGGCGGAAGCCTTGCTGCACCAGTTCTGAATACACAGACGAGGAAATCATAAAGCCGGGGGTGGCTACTTGTGACCGCGCCAACCGTTGCGGCAAATAGCTGCATGGGTAAGGGGTGGTCAGATAAAATTGCAGCACCGACAACGGAATGTCATGGAGCAAGCTCATATAAAAATTTCAGAGTTGAATTGCCATGTACTCATGGCTTGTGGGTAGTGTATCAACTCTTGCAAGCGAAGTATAAATTCCGTACGCGGTATTTCCTGTGCGCCGAGTGAGGCTAGATGTGGCGTACTCATCTGGCAGTCTATCAAGCCATAGTTCCAGTGTTGTAATTGTGCGGCGAGATGAGCCAGCGCGATTTTGGATGCGTCAGTAACGCGGCTAAACATAGACTCGCCAAAAAACATGCGACCGATACTGACCCCATAAAGCCCACCTGCCAAGTATGGTTCGTTGGTCGGCTGCTCGTTCATCCAGATTTCCACCGAGTGTGCGACCCCCATCCGATGTAGCTCGGTGTAGGCTCTTATCATGTCTTCATGTATCCAGGTGCCGGCTTGTTCGCCTCGCGGTGCAGCACATGCGCGCATGACTTGTTCGAACGCATAATCAGTACGCAGCGTATAATTTTTGTGCTGTATGGCTTTGTGCAGAGATCGAGAAATCTTGAATTTGTCCGGCAGCAACACCATGCGTGGATCGGGGCTCCACCACAAAATAGGTTCGCCCGCATTGAACCAAGGGAAGATGCCGTGCCGATAGGCATCCAATAACCGGGATGAGGATAAGCTGCCGCCCGCAGCCAGTAGGCCATTAGGGCTATGCAGTGCCTGTGTTAAAGCTGGGAAGGGGGTGTCATTACCCAATAGAGCGATCATTGCTAGCGTTTAGGCAGGTTGTGAGCTATTTGGAATGATACCAAGATGGAGCAACCCGGGTGATAGTAATACTAGGGCAGCCAAGTCAGCCTTATTTAGGTAGAATGCAATAGCAGTCTTACCCGCATTAAAGCCCGCATTAGATGGGCGCATAAATCATAATTTGGTAAGGAGTGGAGCGAGTTGGGACTATTTGGCAATAAATCAGATCATCCGATGGCGGATATTAGGTCGGCACAGCAATTGTTGCAGGATGTGCCCAAGAATGATGCTTTAAAAGCGTTGCTGGAAATTACGGATTGGATTGAATCCGTTCGCGATCATGCGAACTTTAATCTCGATCATCAACTTGGTGTGCTGAGCTTGCTGGATGAAGCTGCTCGCCCGCACATGCGTAAATTGGTGCGAGAATATTTTTCTACTCCCGCCTTGTCAAAATTTCAGGAGAATCGCTCCTGGATGGCATTAAGCGCTTTTTTTTCGCACAACGAACAAGGTTATTTTCGAGTGCTGACGGCTTATCGAAATGGCAGCAAGGGCAGTTTTGGTGTCAAATCCTCATTGCCCTTGCTTACGGCACGGGGTATCTATGCGGTAATGGGTAGGTTGATGATTTCAGCGGCGCGTTACGAGCAAGTCAACCCGCTGGTCTGGGATCATCTGGCACAATTTTACGCGCATGCTGAAGATCAGCAATATCTGAATGCCCCAGCTAAGCTATATGTTGCTTCTACACAAGAGCTCTCGGTCAGAAATGTATTTACCAGTGTGTTGATGTGGTATGCGTCTGGCTCTGCCTCGCTCCGGCCTATCCATATTCATCTGTCTGAACGAATCACCTCGCATTTCTGTAAGCACCTCACGTTAGATGCGCAATTGAATTCGGGTAGCCTGATTTATTTTGACCCGGCACATCCCGGCTTGCCACGGCGGGTAACGGCAGACACTAAAGCGACACCGGGTATGCGTTTCATTGGGGCAGGCGATGCACATGCTCAACTCGAAGGCTTGCTGAAACAATTGGAAAAAAATATTGTCCCGCAAGAGGTCAATCTGGGCGGGGTATATGACGCAGATGTGGTGAAGGCAGCGGTTCGCCATTTGCTCAGTGCGTGGGGTGAACCACCTCCAGTGCGTCGGCATGTGCGTCGTTCGGTTAAAGTCAGCATGGAGGTCGCGGTGGGGTTTGACAAAATTTTAGGGGTAAATACAGTTGACCCCGGTTTTGAATATCAATTTTCCGGCGCGGGCGAGGGTGGAGAGTCGGCGACTTGGGAGGTGGAGGATATTAGCGCCACTGGATTTTGCTGTGTGTTGCCGCATAAAAATTCTGAGGGAGTCAAAATTGGTTCGCTGATAGCGATTAAGCCGGAAAAAGTGGCGCATCGAGGGGTGGGCATCGTGCGCCGCTTGCGGCGTGATGAGATCAACAATCTGCATGTGGGTGTAGAAGTTTTAAGTAATCAGACCGAGAAAATTTCGCTACAAATGCACGATAGTTCCAGAACGAGCGCTGCATATGCCGCACTATGGTTAAAAAAGCTGACCGATGTCGGGAGCGAAATTATTTTGCTACTGAGTCCGCATACTTTTTCGATGGCACACAGCATGAATACGCGACTGGATGGCAAAGGCTGTTTATTAATACCGCTGGCGTTGTTGGAAAGAAGTGGAGATTATGATCTGGCGCGTTATCGCAGGGTTGAAGAAGATGCCGATGCGGCAGTGGACGACGCTTATTAATTTTGCTTTTTAAGTTGGCCAGCCAGCCAATTTTCTATATCTCTTATTTCTTCTGTGCAGACCGAGTGTGACATGGCATATTCTTGCCATTCCAACTGATAGCTTTGCTTTCTTAGAATATCTGCCGAAGCTTGTCCCGTTGCAAAAGGCACGACGGTATCGTCGCGCCCGTGCGCCATGAAGATAGGAATGTTCTTGGGCATAGCATAGCCATCGTGCGCCAGAGTCTCTGCCAGCGGCAGGTAACCCGACAGAGCGACAATGCCGCCAAGCTGAGGAAGGTGGCGTAAGCCGGTATGCAAGGCGATTGCTGCACCCTGTGAAAATCCGGCCAGATAAATATTTTTGAGTGCGATGTCGCGTGCTGTTTCCTGAGCAATGAGTGCTGTAATGGCGACTTGCGATGCGTGAATGCCGACACTATCTTGCTTGGCGGCAATGTCGGCAGCCGTGATGTCATACCATGCGCGCATTATGTATCCACCGTTAATCGTGACAGGCTGTTCCGGCGCGTGGGGAAATAGGTAGCGCACTGCAACGGGCAAATTCATCTCTTGTGCAACAGGAATAAAGTCCTCGCCATCTGCGCCCAAACCATGCAGCCAGATGATGCAATGCTGTGGTGATTTGCCGATTTCTAATTGAATGTGGGGCAGGACGTTATTCATAGATCATGCCGGGTTAATTGCACCGAGTATGCACGGATGGTGCGCGCCAGTAACGGCGGGCAAGTTGGCGCTGTGGCCAGCCAAGGTTTGCTGAGCTAGCCAAGCAAAGGCGATAGCTTCCAACCAATCAACCCCCATACCCAGCGTGTCGGTGCTAAGAACACGACACTGCGTCAAGGATGCGCTCAAGTGCTGCACCAAAGCCTTGTTATGTGCGCCACCGCCACACAAATAAATTTCTTGCGCGCCCGCGCAGTAGTTCTGGATCGCATCAACGATGGCTTGATGGGTGAGCGCCAGCAGCGTAGCCTGTACGTCAGATGGAGCTTCGCCACCTTGCAGTTTGCTGTTAAGCCAATCCAGATTAAACAAATCGCGCCCACTGCTTTTGGGTGGCGCAATGTGCAAATAAGGTTCGGCCAACATTGTCTCTAGTAGTGCGGGGATCATTTGGCCGCTGGCAGCCCACGCGCCTTCCCGGTCATAGCTCTCCCCGCGCTGTTGTGCAATCCAGGCATCCATCAGCAAGTTGCCCGGCCCGCAATCAAAGCCGGTAGTCGGGCGATCGGGTGGCAGATTGGTCAGGTTGCTGATGCCGCCGATGTTAACGATGACGCGATGTAAGGTCGGATGGCGTAACACTTGGTCGTGAAAGGCGGGGACTAGCGGTGCGCCTTGGCCTCCTGCGGCAATGTCGCGACTGCGGAAATCGCTGACTACAGCAATGCCGCTCAGTTCGGCCAGCAAGGCGGCATTGCCTAGTTGTATGGTATAGCCTTGGTCGGGACGGTGACGTATGGTTTGACCATGACAGCCCGTAGCGCGAACTTGGTGCGGGCGGGTGTTGGCGGTTTTTAACAGCGCTTGTAACGCCGACGCATACTCGCGCGTCAACTGGTTGCCGATGATTTGAGCGCGATGCAATTCGTCGTTGGACGACTGATGCAGCAGTAAGAGCGCATCCTTCAGAGATTTTTCGTAGGGTAGGTAGTGGGTGGCAAGCAGTTTGGGCTGCTTGGTGGAGAGGTCAACCAGAACAGCATCTATACCGTCCAAGCTGGTACCGGACATGATGCCGACATAAAGCCCGGAATTATTATCGGGTAAAAGCTTAGTCAAGGCTGGCCAAGTTTATGCCATGCAGTAAATCCAAGCGCGCAATTAAGCTGCTGCTGGCTTCCAGAAATGCATCCATTTGTGCGGGGGCAACCGGAGCTGCGTCCGGCAGAGCGACACGCAACGGGTCGCGTTGCTGGCCGTTAATTTTGAATTCATAGTGTAGATGCGGTCCACTGGCTAAGCCAGTTTTGCCGACATAACCGATTATGTCACCTTGGGCAATGCGTTGGCCGCGACGCAAGCCGCTGGCGAAGCGCGACAAATGACCATACACCGTAGTGTAGCGATTTTGGTGGCTCACCATCACCACGTTGCCGTAGCCGCCTTGTTTGCCCACAAAAGACACAATGCCGTCGGCGGTTACTTTTACCTTGGTGCCGGTCGCCGCAGCATAATCTACGCCTTTATGCGAACGCCAAGTGCCCAACACCGGATGCAATCGCGACAAACTGAAGCCGGAACTGACGCGCGAAAACTCGAGGGGAGAGCGTAAGAATGCTTTACGTACGCTCTTGCCATCCGGCGCGTAATAGTCGCCATGATTGTTGTCCGCTTGGTAATGCACTACACGGAAAGTTTCCCCTTGATTGATAAACTCTGCCGCCACAACGCGCCCGGCACGAACAGGTTCACCATTGCTAAAATTCATCTCATAAACCACGGTAAATTTGTCACCTTTACGCAAGTCGCGATGAAAATCTATGTCGCCACTAAAAATTTCTACCATCTGGTTGGCGGCGGCGTCCGGCAAGCCAGCTTGGTCGGTGGCCGCAAACAGCGTAGAGGAAATTTCGCCAGTCCGCATGAATAGTCGTTTTTCGAGATTGGCGGGTAGCGTGCTGGTGTTAAAGCCATCAGGACTTTTTTCAATAACAATTTGGCTGCCGTTATTGTCAAGAAAGCGCAGAGCGAGCAGGCGACCGTCAGAATTGGTTTCGGCCTGTATGGACTGTCCTATGCGGAGTTGACGCAGGGGTGAGGCGGCTTGGCTGCTCATAAGATGCTGAGCGGCATCCGCATCGCTCACATTCATGCGGTGAAGAATTTCGGCAATGGTGTCGCCGCGTTGAATGTGGTCATTGTGCCAGAAGTTGGAGGATGTCGAGCCTGCCGGGGCAGGGTTGTCATTTAACGGCTCAAGTGGAAGAGCGACTTCAGCAATCACCATTTTTACATTGGTGGAGAGGATGTCCGTTTGTGGCGACAATCCAAAGGCAGTGACAACGCCCAGCAGAGGTAAGCTGGACAAGGCTACGAACCATTGCAGCTTTAATTTGCGTGTTCTACTAAGGGTGTTTTGGGTTACCATTTACATCTCCAGGCTGCTGCGGAATTCAGATAATTGCGTCGTGAAAGCCGCCGGTTACAAAGCGGACGCCACTTTACCAGAAAGTGAGGGCCTCACAAAACCCGTTAGGATAAGCGGTATGAAAGGCAGGGTAGTGCGGATCAGTGGTTGAAATGTAGCGATGAGTGGCAATTATGCGAATAATTTTTTGAAGAAAATATGACACAGCAAGACACACTGGACTTGATCAAGCGCGGTTGCGACGAGCTGCTGCTGGAAACGGAATTGAAGCAAAAATTGGCGCTGGGTCGCCCGTTGCGCATCAAGGCCGGGTTTGATCCTACGGCACCGGATTTGCATCTGGGGCATACGGTACTGCTCAACAAGATGCGGCAATTGCAGGACTTGGGGCACCACGCGCTATTTTTAATTGGCGATTTCACCGGCATGATAGGCGATCCGACTGGCAAGAACACCACTCGTCCGCCGTTATCGCGTGAGCAAGTAGTGGAAAATGCCCAGAGCTATCAGGCGCAGGTGTTCAAGGTTCTTGATCCCAACAAGACCGAGATCGTGTTCAACTCGACCTGGATGGATAAATTTAATGCCGCCGATTTAATCAAGCTGGCCGCCACGCATACCGTGGCACGCATGCTGGAGCGCGATGATTTCGGCAAGCGTTACAAGAGCAATCAGCCGATTGCCATCCATGAATTCATTTATCCGCTGGTGCAGGGTTACGATTCGGTGGCTCTCAAGGCCGATATGGAATTGGGTGGCACCGACCAGAAATTTAATCTGCTGATGGGGCGTGAGTTGCAAAAGCATTACGGCCAAGCCCCGCAGTGCGTACTCACCATGCCGTTACTGGTCGGGCTGGATGGCGTAAACAAAATGTCCAAATCGCTGGGCAATTATGTCGGCATTAATGAAGACGCACAGGAAATTTTTGGCAAGCTGATGTCGGTCCCCGATGATTTAATGTGGCGCTATCTGGAGTTGCTGTCATTTGAAGCGATGAGTACGATAGCCAAATGGCGCAGCGAGGTGGAGCAGGGGCGTAATCCGCGCGATATAAAAGTATTGCTGGCGCAGGAAATGGTCACGCGCTTTCACAGTCGAGCGGCCGCCGAACAAGCGCTGGCAGAATTTGAAGCGCGCTTCAGGCAGGGCGTATTGCCAGAGGATATGCCAGAAATAAAAGTGGTGTCGAGTGATGGTGTCATAGGCATAGCGCAGTTGCTCAAGCAGGCTGGATTGGTGGCAAGCACTTCAGATGCTTTACGCATGATAGAGCAGAGCGCGGTCAAGCTGGATGGTGAGCGTGTTAGCGACAAATCCATGAAATTGCCAACCGGCAGTGTGGTCGTGGCGCAGGTCGGAAAGCGTAAGTTTGGGCGTGTGACGGTCGGCTAGTTACTGTGTTTTAAGAGCTAATCAGTTGCAAATCCCAGCGCGGCTTGACGTTGAAGCGATAATCTTTCTGACCTTCTTGCTGTGCCAGACGCAGCGCACCGGCAAAAGCAATCATCGCACCATTGTCGGTACAAAATTCCAATTCAGGATAGAACACGCGGAAATTATTTTTGGATGCGGCCTCGTTAAGTTGTGCGCGCAGATGCCGATTCGCGCCCACGCCGCCCGCAACCACTAATTGTTTTAGTCCCGTTCGATTCAGCGCAGTCAGTGATTTACTGGCCAGCACATCTACTATGGCTTGCTGCGTAGCACAAGCGATGTCGGCGCGCGTTTGGTCGTCCAGCGTCTGTTGACGAGTCAAGGTAAGCACGGCAGTCTTTAGCCCACTAAAACTGAAATCCAGATCGCCGCTGTGCTGCATCGGGCGTGGTAGAGTGAATTTTCCCGCTTGCCCGTGCGTGGCGAGCTTGGCCAACGCTGGTCCGCCCGGATACCCTAGTCCGAGCAATTTGGCGCTTTTGTCGAAAGCTTCTCCAGCCGCATCGTCCAGCGTTTCCCCTAATAAAGTGTAATGACCCACGCCATCTACGCGCATCAATTGTGTGTGACCACCAGAGACCAGTAGCGCGATAAACGGAAATTCTGGTGCTGGATCGGACAGTAAGGGTGAGAGCAAATGCCCTTCCAGGTGATGAATGCCGAGCGCTGGAATATCCAGTGCATAAGCCAGCGAACAGGCCACACTCGCCCCAACTAGCAGCGCGCCGGATAAGCCCGGCCCTTGCGTGTAAGCAATGGCGCTGATGTCGGGTAACTGGCGATCAGCTTGCTGCAAGGTGGCGCGTATCAGTGGTAGCACGCGCCGCACATGATCGCGCGATGCCAGCTCCGGCACCACGCCGCCGTACTCGCTATGCATGGCTACCTGCGTGTGCAGCGTATGTGCTAAAAGTCCGTGTTTGATGTGGTAAAGGGCAAGTCCGGTTTCATCGCAGGAGCTTTCAATACCCAGAATCAGTTCGGAATTTGTTGTCATGGCAATGAAGTAGTGAAATGAATTTTTGTAAGGCGAGGTGCGGCATCTGAAGGTGTGATAAAAAAATTCACAAAGTGCTTGACCACTCCCTTTCGCTCTGTATAATGCGCCCCTCTCGCTGACCTAGCAATTTATTTAGTCAGCCCGATCTTTAAAATTATACAGACAACCGACGAGTGTGGGTATGTGCGCTGAGGGGTTGAGCATCAAGGGTTTCGGCCTGATGATGCTCAACGACTCAAGACACAAGAAGTAACTCACACTTAGTCGAAAAGCAGCAATGTAATTCGCTTTGAGTGAGATCG
>JAYUTK010000057.1:0-14741 GCA_043755195.1 Gallionellaceae bacterium | reverse complement strand
GTGCTCCTTTTACTTGGTCGTTTAAGTGGCCCCGATATTAACGCAGCTCGCCACCTAAATTCACTTACAAAAGTTGCACTTCAGAGTTGAATCCGCCTGACCAATTTTAAGCACCTCTTCATCCCATGCGTATAGGTATTCTAGAAGACGACCAGAATCAGGCTGACATTTACAATCTGCTATTTTCGTCAGCCCAGCACGAATGTGATATTTTCGGGACGATTGCAGTATTTTTGGAAGGGCTCAAGCACGAGCACTTTGATCTCCTGGTCGTCGACTGGATGCTTCCTGATGGATCAGGCAGTGTAGCGCTCAAATGGATACGCGAGAACCTCGGCTGGAATATTCCGGTTATATGTGTGACTGCCCTCAGCAGCGAAACGGATGTCGTTAGTGTCCTGCAGATGGGTGCTGACGACTACTTCGTGAAGTCAGACAAGCATTTCGAGTTGCTGGCAAGGATCGGAGCCTTGGCACGACGCAGTAATAAAATACACTCAAACAATCTGTTGTTCGGCCCCTACGAAATCCACCTTGATAGCCGCGAGATATCCGTTGCCGGAAATAAAGTAACCCTCACCCAGAAAGATTTTGAGCTGGCCACCTACCTGTTCAACAACCCGAATCGACTGATGTCACTGGAACATCTGCTGGACAAGATTTGGGGAATCAAGGCTGATATAGACACACGCACTGTTGACACCCATATCAGCCGCCTGCGCCGCAAACTCCATATTTCCCCGAAAAATGGTTGCGAGATCATAACGGTCTATGGCTACGGCTACCGTCTCCAGCAAGCCGGAGAAATGTCCCTGGCCGGATAGCGGGCCAAGGCAGGTTTTTCTCGTACCTCGTCCTTTCTGCAGCTGGTCAAGCCAGCGTTCATGTAGATAGCCCCGCTTTGAAACACACCATCGCTGAATCCGGCGGCACCTTGCTTTCAGAGGGCTGCCAAACCTGGCGTGCACACTTCTTATCGATTTTTCAAAGATTTCACAAATCTAACACATTTCGATTTTTACCCCTGCATATAATCCGTTCAGATCTAGATGCGCCCGCAAGCTGCACCGGCCATGCAAGTAGATCGGCTTTACTTAACCATAATGAAAGGATGAAAAATGAAAACGCACATTACAGCTATCTCATTGGCAATTGCACTAGTCATGACCGCACCTGCACAGGCCGGCGATTTTAGCGGCGGTTACCTGGGTGGCAAGATCGGCTACAACAAGAACAGTCCGGAGACCGGCACCACCTCAGACAAGATTTATCCGGGCATTGAGGCGGGCTATGGCTGGGATATGGACAGATTCCTGGTGGGTGTGGACGGTTTTTATGACGGCCACTCAAAATCTATCACCAGCAAGGATTATGGTGCGGATGTGAAATTGGGTATGCCCATGGATAAATTCATGCCCTATGTCAAATTGGGCTTGGCCGGATCAGACCCCGGCACGCGCGCGCATGGCGGCTTGGGCATCGAATATAAATTTTCTCCGCAATGGAGCGTCTCGGGCGAGTGGACTACAGACAGAAAGACCATCAATTCGGTAAGGAACAAAAACAGCAACCTATCATTCGGGCTGAGCTACTACTTTAACAAACCTTATGTCGCACCGGCAGTAGTCGCAGTGGCTCCGCCACCTGTTATCAAGAAACCCGAACCGATGGTCATACCTGCCCCGGCCCCTGCTCCAGTGGTTGCCAAACCAGCGCCGGCACCCAAGACCATTTTCACTGACAGGCCCATCACCATTGAAGGCGCGAATTTTGATTCCGGCTCCGCGAAGCTCAAGCCTTCTGCATCCAGGCAATTAGATGTGGTGGTCGAGTTCGCCGAGAAATACAATACTGCCACCTTGACCATTGTTGGCTTTACGGACAGCCTTGGTAACGAAGGGTTTAATCAAAAGCTGTCTGCCCAGCGTGCTGAATCGGTGAAGGCCTATCTGGTTAACAAGGGCGTGGATGCAAGCCGCATTGTTACCTCCGGCATGGGTTCCGCCAATCCGGTTGGTGATAACAGTACTGCAGCAGGCCGATCGAAAAACCGCCGTGTAGAAATTAACTCGGTAGAACGTGTGGCCCAATAACATTTCATGGAGGGGCAAGGCGGTCATTGCCCCTTATTGAAATACCGTTTTTAAAAAAAATTTTTGCTCTTGACTCAACTTTAAGGAGCTTACTATGAAACCATCCCAAGCACTCTTAATACTCGCGTCCCTGGCAAGCAGTGGCCATGCACTGGCAGAAGACGCCAAGGCAGACGGGCAATGGCGCGGCAATGGCGGAGCGGCCATGACCATTTCGTCCGGCAACACCAATAGCAAAAGCCTGAATCTGACCGCCAATGGGGCTCGCCTGACTGCGAACGACAAACTGTCAGTGTACTTGCAGATGCTGGCCAGCCGCGCAGAAAGCACGACCAGCGGCTTGTGGGTACGCGCTACGACCACACCATCGCGGGTGAATTGTTCGGGTTTGGCGGGTTGGATTTCAGTCACGATCAGATTAAGAAACTGTCGCTACGCAGTGTAGCCAGCGCCGGTCTGGGCTACCATGTGGTCAAAACCACCGACCATCAATGGGATATCTTTGGCGGTCTGTCCTACAGGAAAGATAAATACAAGGAGCCTGGCGTATTGATCAACAACGAGTTGAAAACCAGCCTCAACGCAACAGAGCTGATGCTGGGTGAAGAGTCCAACCATAAGCTGACCGAATCCACCAGCTTCAAGCAAAAACTGGCTATCTACCCCAACCTGAGCAGTAGCAAGGGAACCCGCGCCACGTTTGATGCCGGTCTGCTGGTTGCCCTGAATAAGACCATGAGCCTGAGCATAACAGTGCAAGACCGTTATGACAGCCTCGCCCAAGCGCCGATCAAGAAAAACGATATCCTGTTTTTCACCGGCATCAATGTGAAGTTCGGCGGTTAACCTTAAACATAAAGGAGAAATAGCATGAGCATGATTCAGGAATTCAAACAATTTGCCATCAAGGGCAATGTAGTTGATATGGCTGTAGGTGTCATTATTGGAGCCGCTTTCGGAAAAATTGTTTCTTCCCTGGTAACCGATGTCCTGATGCCTCCTGTCGGTGTACTGATAGGCGGGGTGGATTTTTCAAAGCTATCAGCCACTCTGCTGGAAGCGACGCAAACAGCACCCGCAGTGGTCATCAGCTACGGCAAGTTTATCCAGACGGTGGTGGACTTCACGATTGTTGCTGCGGTTATCTTCATGGTCATCAAAGGCATCAACTCAATGAAGAAAAAAGAAGCAGCAGCCGAAGCCGCAGCACCTGCCGCACCCCCTGCACAGGAAGTGCTGTTGACGGAGATTCGTGATTTACTGAAAAAATAATCCGCCCATGCGACAAACTAAAATGCCCCGCCAGTCGGGGCGTTTTTTTGCTTATGGCCTGACATCGGCCACCATGGTCTGCATCGTCTCTGCCTTCGTTCTCGCAACCTTACAAGGGATACACTCCGGGTTCCCTGCACAATGGCTCAAAAGTTGTATGACAACTTGGCCCATTGCCTTTCCAACGGTCGCATTGTGGGACCTTGGGTACGGCGAATAGCCGGCAGATCAAACCACGGACCCCATGAGCCACACCCCCGTCAGTGGAAAATGCTACTCTTCTTACCAGCGGGTGTCATCCACAAATTCTATGGTAGACCCCAATTATTCCTCCCCAATTATTCCAATTATTCTAGATTCTCCGCCTTACTTTGATAGCGATCGTCCCCACGCCCAGGAAAGCTACGCCCATCAGGACGAGGGTGACAGGCCATCCCAGAGAATTCGCGAAATGCTTTGCGGTGTAAAACCCGATGAAGCCGAGCATGGCAATGACAGTGGTAAACAACAGCGCCCGACTTTGCAGCACCACGCAGGCATAGAGCATGGACGCTGCGACTGCGAGATAGAGCAGCTCGATCGGCGTGTTGCGCACGATGTCGAACAAGCCGCTGTAGGCCATGATAGAGCCGATCAAATAACCGAGACCAGCCAGGCCAAGATGTTTCCCCGCCTTCTGCAAACCATAAGCCGTGAACATCACGCACACACCAATGACCAGACTCGCCCAGCTGGCGGAAGTGGCCATCGCAATGCGGTCGAACAGGCCACCGCTCATCCAGCAGGTGGCGATCAGCAACGCAGGGGCTGCGAGCACGCGGTGAGGCGTATCTTCAAACGCGGTAGCGACCAAAAACAACGAGGCGCCAAGAACAATGGCGATATAAGCGATCGGGACGCCGAGCAGATCAAGCCCCACATGCATGAATCCATAAACAAAAAACAGCGCCGTAAACGCCAGCACCGTAAGCCGGTATTTACCGAACAGCACGCCCTGGTGCAATGCCATCACGCCGAATACGGCAAGCACAGCGAGACGCCAGTTGTCGCCGCGCGGAAACACCTCGTGGATGAACACAAACCAGCCACCAGTCAGCATGAACACGGCGGAAAGCGCAAGCGGCAGGATCAGCCTTGGAAATTTTTTCTCGTGCAGCGCCGAAACCAGCACGATGAGCAGAATGTAGCCCACGCCCAGGGTCACGGCAACCCGCATCACACTGCCCATGCTTACCCAGAATGTACCGATATAAGTACTGATACCCGCGAGAATGAAAATCGCGCCGAGATAGGTAAACAGGGTCTTGGCGATATCACCCCTGCTGCGCCGGGCGGACTCCGACCTGGAAGCGGCAGGCGCAAGAAAGGCGGCTTCCACTTCGGCCGGGGTGATGTCGTAGCTTCGCATCAGCCGTGCGATGTTCTCCAGCGCGCTGGTCCTGTCCGTTACGCCTGACGCGCCCAGGATTCCAGTCAGCAGCGGCCAGCCCCACCACACACCGCCAACCACGAACAGGAAAATGAGGAGCAATAGCCAGATCATGGCGACACAACCCAGCCGACCAAGTGGGTGTAATTGCTGTAATACGTATTGCCTGCATTCGGCAGCCGGATGCTGCGCCCCTGCTTCGTCAGCACTGCCTCATTGCGATACCGCGACGAATAAAACAGGCCGGTAAAAATATCACCCGAATAGCCATTCTGTCCCGCGCTGAATTCGTACCCATCCGGCGCAACACTGGACGAATCGATGGTCAGCCCTGCCAGATCGGGAACCTCGATCGGCGTGATCATGGAGGCCTCCTCGCGCGTTGCGGGATTCTGTCCGGGCGGAGCAAGGCCGGGTGGCAGCAGGATGGCAATCTCTTTCACTGCCCGGGTCTTCGGGCTGTACCGCCACAGACGCGGGTTCTGGTAACCGGCCGAACCGCCCTGATAGACGACCTGAACCTTCTGGTTCACGACCGAAATCTTCACGCCGTTCGAGTTATTGTAGTACTCGGTGGCATATAACACGTCGTATTGCGGGGGCTCTACCAGCAGAACAGGAATCCCCGAAATCAGCAGGAACGCCAGAACGAGCAGCAGGGGCAAACCCAGACCAAAAGCGATGGTGGGGTTTTCGCGGAAGAATGCTTTCATGTCGGCCTCTCCTTTATGATTGCGTCTATATACTACACTCGCGGGTTAAAAACCGTTAGGACGCTGACCCTTTTAATTCATGGCGTTATGCCAGCAAGCATATCTGATTTTCTTGCATATCTCGCGTCTTCTTTTAAACTGGCAGCAATTGACAGTTACGAGGCGAAGACAAATGAGTGCAAAGGTGGTTGTCATTACCGGCGCCAGTCGCGGGCTGGGGCGCGCAATGGCGGAGGAGTTCATCCGGCTGGGGCACCGGGTGCTGGGTTGCGGACGATCGGTGCAAGCCATTCGTGAACTGGATGCACGATACGGACCCGATCACCGCTTCAGTGTGGTGGACGTCACTGACAACGAGGCGGTTCGCGATTGGGCTGCGCAATGCCTGAAACATGCCGAGCCGCCCGATCTGATATTGAACAATGCGGCCATCGTCAACCACAATGCGCCCCTATGGAAGGTGTCTGCCCGTGAATTCTCGGAGGTCATCGACGTAAACATCAAGGGCGTGGCGAATGTAATACGTCACTTTGTGCCTGCCATGGTGGCCAGGAAGCATGGGGTGATCGTCAATTTCAGTTCAGGCTGGGGCCGTTCCACCGACGCCGAAGTCGGCCCCTATTGCACAACCAAATGGGCCATCGAGGGACTGAGCAAATCACTCGCGCAGGAACTGCCAAGGGGAATGGCTGCCATCCCGCTGAATCCGGGCATCATCAATACCGATATGTTGCGCAGCACGTTTGGCGGTGAGGCATTGCATTACCCTTCTGCAGAGACATGGGCTGAAACCGCCGTCCCCTGGTTGCTGGGGCTGAAACCTTCTGACAATGGACTTTCGCTAACGGTGGGCGAGCGGCATTAATTGAACAATGGTGTCTGAGCTAACCCGGATATTTCGGGGATGCGGGAGATGGGTGTGGATGTGCGTGCAACTTTACTAGACTGGCCCAATAACGCTCATTAACGCCTACAAGGCTGGTTTGTTGTGGATAGGGGTGATGTAGTGCAAAATCACCGGCACACCGGGATTAATTGGATAATCAACGATGAAAACAAGTATTGCTGAATTAGTGCGTGATGTTGACAATCTGGTCACGTTGCCGGATGTGTTCATTCACATCAATCAATTGGTTGAAGACCCCAATAGCACCATGACCGACATTGCCAAAGTGGCGAGCCAGGATCCATCGTTTACGGTACGCTTGTTGCGTGTCGCCAACAGTTCTTACTACGGGTTTTCTTCCACGATCGATAACGTCCAGAAAGCGGTCTTCCTTATCGGCACCAGCCAGATACGCAGCCTGGCGCTGGCCACTTCGGTGGCGAGCGCATTTGAAGGGCTGCCCAATACGTTGGTGTCGATGGAAAATTTCTGGAGGCACAGTTTGTATTGTGGTCTGGTGGCGCGGATTCTGGCGAAACAGGCAACCAAGTGTGACCCGGATGCGGTGTTCACCGCAGGAATGCTGCACGATATCGGCGAGCTGATTATTTTCAACCGATTGCCGCAGCAAGCCAAGGAAGCCTTGTTGCTGGTGCTGGATAACGCCGATGAATTGCCAATTTACCAGGCCGAGAGCCAGATTATGGTCTTCAACCACGCACAGGTGGGAGGAGAGTTGGCGCGCCAATGGAAGCTGCCGAAGATGCTGGAGGAATGTATCGAATACCATCACGACATCCATTCTGCACAGCATTTCCCGCGTGAAGTGGCACTGGTGCATATCGCAAACATTCTGGCATTGATGGCGGAAGTGCAGACTTTTGACCTGAGCGATGTCTCACCTATCGACCCGCTCGCCTGGGAAATTATCGGCCTGGATGCCGATGAAGTGATCCAACAGGTGGTGAGTGAGGCGCAGGAAGAAATTGCCGAAGCCGAAAAACTATTTCTCGGCAAATAACGATCATGGCTATTCCTCCTTCTGCAGGGCCCCCCTTGGCTTTACCGGGATTCGAAAATATCAAACGTGCCTGGAACCAGACTTTCGAATCCTATTCTGCGCGGTTGAATCCGGGCGAATATTACGTCACCAAGAACGATGAGGGAATCTACACCACGTTGGGCTCCTGCATTTCGGCATGCATCCGTGACAGGGTCAGCGGCATCGGCGGCATGAACCATTTCTTGCTGCCGGCCTCGACGGGCGATGGAGAGTGGAAGGATGCCGGCCTGAGCTCATCAACACGCTATGGCAACTTCGCGATGGAGCATCTGATCAACGATATCATGAAGAATGGCGGCGTACGCCAGAATCTTGAAGTCAAGCTGTTCGGCGGCGGGCGCATGTTTGCGCAGATGACCGACGTGGGCATGCGCAACATCGCGTTTGCGCGCGAATATATCAAGACCGAAGGTCTGAAAGTCACCTCGGAAGATGTTGGAGATGTCTTTCCGCGCATGGTGGTGTATTTTCCTGCCACTGGAAAAGTGCGAGTCAAACGTCTGCGTTCCTTTCATAACAACGTTATTGTTGAGCAGGAAAAATCTTACCTCAGCAAGATCGAGGAAGCGTCAGTCAGCGGTGATATCGAATTGTTCTGATTTGGATTATGCAATTTCGATGCAGAGTGGGTACTGGATCAATGGGCCATCGAGGTGCAGAGCAAATCGCTCGCGCAGGAACTGCCAGGGGGGTGGCTGCCATCCCGCTGAATCCGGGCATTATCAATACCGATATGTTGCGCAGCACGTTTGGCGGTGAGGCATTGCATTACCCTTCTGCAGAGACATGGGCTGAAACCTTCTGACAATGGACTTTCGCTGATGGTAGGCGAGCGGCATTAATGGATCAACAGAAACTGGCCCGATTGATTCCTGAGCTGCCCCGTGAATCACTTTTGATTGGGAACATTTTTACATATCGAATCACAAAAATGCCGCACCGCTTCCTTGCCGATCGGGCCGTCAAGGGTGAAGTCATCCAGTGGGCGATGGAACAGCTTCCTGCTCAGCCAGCGGAACAAGCGCTCCATCTCGCCGAACCAGAAGAACGGATGATAGTTGGAAGAGATATGCAGCCGCCCGGCCACGATGGCGCCTCGTTTGCGTATCAGCGCATCCAGCGGGTCGAACAGCATCTCCACTTCGAACACCTTGAGCGGAGGACCGCAAAAGGTGGCGAACGGTGCCACGCGACAGCCGTCCAGACCTTGGACAGTCTTGAGCCAGCGCGCCACGGGAAAAGAGACATACAGCCACTTGGGCGTGCCCAGCAGCACAAGATCGAAGCCGGAAACATCAGGATGGATGGGTGGCTGGATGGCTTGTTCCGGCTGAAAATAGACCGCATGCCACAGCCGCCTGAGTGGTGCCCAGGCCAGATAGAGCGGCAACAGGGGAAGCAGCGGCAGCAACGGCAGCGGCAACAGCCACTTGTTCCAATCGCGCACAGGGCGAATAGCCTCCCGCACGACATCATGACCGTGATGCGCAAGCTCTGCTGCCAATACCTCGGCTAGGCGCGCCGTGTGGCCGCTACGTGAATAGTATGCAATCAGAATACGCATGCGGATAATAAGCATCTCAGGGTCTATATTCGTAGCATGCATCATTGCTAGACCTGACCCCATGATCCGCATACCCGGAAGAACGCCAAATCGGGATCATCTGTGCATAGGTCAAACCGGAAAGCGTCGTCTCGAAAGAAAAACTCTCGCCGCGTTTTGCGTAGTCCGCAATCGTTTCCAGCATGATCCGGCCTGCCTTGAATGCCGCCACATCCGGTGCAAAGGGCGACAACCCGGCAGCGATCAAATCGGCATTTACAAAGCTGGGTAACTCCGCATCGGTCGGCAAAAACTCGCGGGCAAAGGTCGTCTTCCCCGCGCCGTTCGGCCCGGCGATGATGACGATGCGCTTGTTATGTTCCAAGGTACCCATGCTTACTTACCTACCGTTCTGAAATCGTGGTCTGTCCCCTAATGTCCTTACGGTGCCTTTCATTCATTTGTGGGAAACATGCCATATTCTAGACTCATGAGATATTTATTAAAGTCTGGCGATTTGTTGGATACGTTTACATACATATCTTCATAAGAAATTGCACTAACGGTTCTTTGAATATGTCTCGTCTTTTTTTTGTACCGCTTCCCAACGCTCTTATATATGCAATCAAGTGTCATTGCCGGATTTGGCAAATCAGCGGCTCTCACATTAAGATAATCGAATCCACTCGCAATAACTGTCGGTAAAGTTAGATTGGGGTCTATGCGCTCATAGTGCATCAATTCTTCTAAGAACCAAGCTTCGATTTCCAATATTGCCAAATGCATGTGTATAGCTGGATTACCCACGGGTAGGCCAATATTCAAATTGGATTCTAATTTGGGAATATCTGCATGTACGAAAGGGTATACATCACGAAGCCCAATGATAAGTGAGTATCCCGCCGATTGGAGCGAGGTATATTGATCTGCGATTTGAGATTTCACTTGGTTGTCAGTACAGCAATTCGCAACCAAAACATGAATAAACGGAGCTAGATGAGCACGAAGTTCAACTAATGACAAATGCCCTTTGTCTTGCCTGTGAATTTCAAAAGATATATTGTGCTTACCAGCTAACTCGCTTATTAACCGAATAGTAAATTCCTGCTCAGTAAAGCCTTCAACAAAAACCGCCAGCTTCCTAGTCATCGCCAATCTCTGCACTAAAATAATCTGATGCAAAGAAATCAAAATTATTTAGTCCGATGAACTTGAAGTGTTCAAACCTCTCCTTAGAATTACGTTCATTAAACATTTTTACAACGCCACCTGAACGTTTTATGACAGACCAATATGTGAGGGGCACTTTATTCATTACAAACCGATCATTACTCGTCATCACAATCTGCATATCGTTGTCTTTAGCTTTAGAAATTAACAAATCAATAATTGCCACTGCCCTCTCGTAATCAAGGCCTTCACCAATATCGTCAACAAGAATCAACTGCTTGTTTTTTGAGAAAGCGCAAACGTTCAAATGAATCGCGAGTGCAAGTGCGCGAAACATGCCTTGAGACATTTGCATTTGAGGGTTCTTAAAGCCTAAATCTTCTTCTTGAGTAAATAAGCAAATAGCGGAGAAAGGCACATTAATCATTTCCTGAATATTTGCGGAACCTACATCTTTAAGTGAATATCCAAGCAAGCCCATATCTGCAATGATTGATTGATCAAATTCATCGCCATACCTTGCATATGCAGATGAGTAAACACCAACCAGATTATCGGGGTCATCAAATAACGGTGGGACTGGGTTGCGAAAGAGTAACTCCGCTTCATTTAGACCCATCACTTGCCTTTTTCCAAAATCCGAACCAAACAGATAAATCGCAACGCCGCTTGCCCATGCATGCAAATCCATTAAATATGGATGTTGTTTTTCATCGCGTCGATTTACTGCTGCTATGGCATCAGGCGGTAGCTTAAAGTCTAAAAATTTATTCTCTGTTTCGTAGAAAATTTTTCCAGAACCATCATTGCTCCGAACAAGCTTTTCATCGTTATCTACTAGAAGCCTCTCGTTCACAATCGCACCATTCTCAAAAGCTATATCGTAGGAAAATTCACGGCCATTCAACTTAATTATTGTAGAAAATTTACATGACTCGAATGGCTTATGCTGACCTGAAAGTAATTTGGCAAAAGAATTAATGACCGAAAGTAGCCTAGATTTGCCTGATGAATTTTTACCCACAATCAAGTTAATATCCGAGAAAGTTGCATCACGCACCTCCCAATACCTGGCTTGATCTTTGTATTCTGAATAACTTAGCTTCACTAGCGACATGCTGACCTCCGAATAAGAATATGTTGCACTTGCCTTGGCCTTTTGTGTCACCTGCTAATCGGCTTATACCGAATCCGCTTAGGCTTCGCACCTTCGTCACCCAACCGTTTCCGCTTATCCGCCTCGTATTCCTGATAATTACCATCAAAGAACGTCCAGTGCGAATCACCTTCGGCAGCCAGGATGTGGGTGGCGATGCGGTCGAGGAAGCATCGCTCAGGTGAGATCACCATCACGCAACTTCCCAGTCTTCCAATTTCAAACCGGCAATGCGTGAAAATTCGTCGGTGTTATGCGTTACCAAAATGCAATCATTGGCCAGCGCAATAGCGGCGATCTGCAAATCATAGGGGCCGATGGGTGTGCCTTTTCGCGCTAGGGCGGCGCGAATATCACCAAAAATATGCGCTGCTTTACTATCAAACGCAAAACTCGCAAATTCAGAAAAAAGCATTTCCAACAGCGCCAAATTTTCTTTCTGCCGTGCGCTTTTGTAAGCGCCGAAATATAACTCTGCCTTCACTACATCGCACAATGCAATCTGCGATGGCAAACAAGCTGATAGTCTGGTTTTAACGCTGGAGGATGCCGGATTAAGATGACGAATCCAGACATTGGTATCCGGCAGGTATAGCATTATTTCAGTTCCGGCCGTTGCTCGTACTCGCCCTGTGGTTCCCGAACTAATTGTCCGCCCTGCCATGCCCCCGCTGTTCGCGCCCACACGCCTTTATTATCAGCTTGCCCGGCATCTTTTTTTTCTGTCGCCTCGTCCAGCAGGATCAAGACTCTGACAGGCTGCCCTTCCGCTAAATGGAGAGTCTTGGGCACGGCGATTTGTCCATGTTCAAGTAGTGAGTTGAATTCTATAGCTTGCATGATGGCCTCCTTAAGGTTTGCGACGAGTCCCTTGTGGCTAGTTTATCTTAAATGGGCTAGCAGTGAAGTGCTGATCCTCTCTCCCCGCAAGGAGAGGGGCGAACAGCTACCGACTAATCGGCTTATACCTTATCCGCTTCGGCTTCGCACCTAGCTATTCGACTAAGCGAGCATACGACGCTCGCTAAGTCGCTGGTTATCACCCAGCCGCTTCCGCTTGCCCGCCTCATACTCCTGATAATCACCATCGAAGAACGTCCAGTGCGAATCGCCTTCCGCTGAAATAATTCGAGCCTGAACTAACCCGGCTTTTCCGCTCCCTTAGTCTGTTTATTTTTTGGTGCTGGAAGATTGGGCATGGTACGTTTCATGAATGCCTCAAACAGAGGAACAGTGAAAGCAGTATCGCCATGCGCAGGACTATAAATCATGCCTTTTTTGATAAGCCCGTTTCGCAAGGGTGCAACTCTGTTAACTTCAACTCCCAGTTTTTCAGCAATGTCCCCTGATCTTTGTGGATCAGCACCAAGCTCGGCAAGGGCTCTCAAATAGTCTTTTTCTCGCGGCGTTAAACGATCGAGGCGCACCCGGAAAAAGCTTTGGTCCAGGCGTGTGATAGATGCTTTTGTTGCTTTCTTTACAACGTCGAGTCCTATCGGTGATTTTTCCGCAATGTTCCATGCCTGATAACCCCATTCCTGAAGAAAATAGGGATAGCCTTCAGTCACCCGAGCAATTTCATCAAGCGCTTCATTGGTAAAAGATACACCCTCACTACGCGCAGGCTCTTGCAAGGCTTTTTTTGCATCTTCCTTTTCCAATGGCCCTACTATTGGATAATCGAATAGTCGCTCTGCATAGGACTTCGAACGCCCCGCTTTTCCTACTAGCTGAGGCAAGCCCGCACCGATTACTATTAACGGCAAGGACTTTTGCGCCACCTTGTGAACAGCCATTATCAAAGAGCTAAGTTCCTCTTCATTCAAATATTGGAGTTCATCAATAATGATGGCAACGGCCGTATTGCGATCCTGTGCCGCCTCTCCTAAAGCAATAAATACCTCTGCAAGATCGGCCTCCAAATCTCCGCTATCGGCAGCCCCTCTTTCTGCGTCAATGTCCAAGCCAAATTCAATTTCATTTATTTTGACTTTAAGTCCACCAATGAAGCTTTTCAAAACACGCAGCCCTTTTTTGACTTTCGCGCTGACCATTTCCCCTTTGTCGAGAGCAAAAAGTACTTGGCGCAGATACGGAAGAAGCAAAGCAGGCAGCGTTTTATTTTCGTGAGCTTCAATCATCACCGCTTTGTAACCCTGCTCTTCGGCCATTTCTGAAATCTTGTGAAGAAGCACGGTCTTTCCAACCCCACGAAGGCCTATCAACAAAACGCTTTTCTCGGCCCGCCCTTTTTTGATGCGGGCTAAAGCCATTAGGGCTTGTTTAAGAATGTCATCACGGCCAGCAAGCTCTGGCGGAGGCGTGCCAGCACCGGGAGAAAAAGGATTGTACAAAGGATCCATTTATAGAGACCTTATTGGTGTTTAATGTATTTATACATTATACAGATAACATTGGTAAACTCAAGTAATTTCACTATAGAGTTAACAAAAGGTATCCGTTCAGGCTACGGTTTTTTGTCCCGACATCACCGACTAATCGGCTTATACCTTATCCGCTTAGGCTTCGCGCCTTCTTCGCCCAGCCGTTTCCTCTTGTCCGCCTCATACTCTTGATAGTTGCCATCAAAGAACGTCCAGTGCGAATCGCCTTCGGCAGCTAAGATGTGGGTAGCGATGCGGTCGAGGAACCAGCGGTCGTGCGAGATAACCAGCACGCAGCCGGCAAATTCGAGCAGCGCATCTTCCAGCGCGCGCAGGGTTTCTACGTCCAGGTCGTTCGATGGTTCGTCCAGCAATAACACGTTGCCACCTGAGATCAGCACTTGCGCCAGATGCAGGCGGCCTCTCTCGCCGCCGGAAAGCTGGCCGACGATTTTTTGCTGGTCACCGCCTTTGAAGTTGAAGCGTCCGATGTAGGCGCGCGCCGGGGTTTCGTATTTGCCTACGGTGAGGATGTCGTTGCCGCCGGAGATGGCGTCGAACACGGTCTTGTCGTTTTGCAGCGAGTCGCGCGCCTGGTCTACATGGGCAGTTTTTACTGTGGTGCCGATTTTCACTTCGCCGGAGTCTGGTTTTTCTTTGCCGGTGATCAGTTTGAACAGCGTGGATTTACCCGCGCCGTTCGGGCCGATGATGCCGACGATGGCGCCGGGCGGCACCTTGAAGCTGAGGTTGTCGATCAGCAGGCGGTCGCCGTAGGCTTTGCTCACATTAGTAAATTCGATGACTTCGTTACCGAGCCGCTCGCCGACGGGAATAAAAATTTCCTGGGTCTCGTTGCGGGTCTGGTGTTCCTGCGAATTGAGTTCTTCAAAGCGGGCGATACGCGCCTTGGATTTCGCCTGGCGTCCCTTCGGATTTTGCCGCACCCATTCCAGTTCCTGCTTCATCGCTTTTGCATGGGCGTCGAGTTGTTTCTGCTCGGTCTCCAGGCGCGCGCCCTTCTGCTCCAGC
>JAYUTK010000056.1:0-5230 GCA_043755195.1 Gallionellaceae bacterium | reverse complement strand
CCCCCTGTTCCGGCGCGTAGTCCCGGTCTTGATGCCGATCCGGATCCGCCAGTAAATCATGGTATTCAGGATGCTTTTCGATCAACTGCGCCGCGAGGTCTTCCAGGGGAGTAAGCAATTCTCCCGCACGGCGTTTACGCCATGTATCAAACAGAAAAAAACGAGCTTCATCGCGACTGGGGTTAAACATAGATGGGCTCAGATTTCTTTTTTAGGATATTCGCACAAATCGGCAATGCTGCACATTCCACACTTGGGTTTGCGCGCCTGACATACATAACGCCCATGCAAGATCAGCCAATGATGTGCATTATGTTTGAATTCATCCGGGACAAACTTAAGCAACTTGTGCTCCACTTCCAGCACCGTCTTGCCTGACGACAAGCCGGTACGATTGGCCACGCGAAAAATATGGGTATCTACCGCAATGACGGGCTGACCAAAAGCTGTGTTGAGCACCACATTGGCGGTTTTGCGCCCAACACCCGGCAATGCCTCAAGCTCCGCGCGCGTCTGCGGCACAGTGCCGCCATGTTTTTCCAGCAGCAATTTACAAGTTTGAATAATATGTTTGGATTTGGTCAGATACAAGCCGATGCGTTGTACATAGGCACGCAACTTTATCTCGCCCAAATCCAGCATGGTTTGCGGCGTGTTTGCCACTGCAAATAATTGCCGCGTCGCCGCGTTTACACTGATGTCCGTGGCTTGCGCCGAGAGTACCACCGCAATCAATAATTCAAAAACAGATCTGTATTCCAATTCGGTAACAGGATGAGGGTTGGCATCTTGCAAGCGTAAAAAAATTTCACGGCGTTTAATGGGGTTCATCGTGAAGTTGAGGGGCTGCGCGCTTTTGCGGCGTCCCGCTTGAATGTTGGGCCATTAATTGCGGAAGTTCGCCAATGCGAACGTGCAAATAAACCGACGGCCACTAACCCAACGATGACATGTACCCCAATGACGGCGGCAAAGATTTTAGGATGCCCGGCCAGAAATTGCTCAGGGCCTGGAATAGCAGGTGCGTAAAAGGATAGCGCAGCCAAATTAAACAGGGGCGGATTCAACTCTGAAGTGCAACTTTTGTAAGTGAATTTAGGTGGCGAGCTGCGTTAATATCGGGGCCACTTAAACGACCAAGTAAAAGGAGCACAGATGAAGCACTATAAGCAGCTCAACCAAGAGCAACGATACCAGATTTCCGGCTTATTGAAAGCGGGTTGGAAGCAAACGAAAATAGCAGCAGAGCTTGGGGTCGACAAAGGGACGATCTCGCGGGAGTTGAAGCGCAATGCGGGCAAGCGCGGCTGGCGGCCCAAGCAGGCGCAAATGTTACGGGATGAGCGCAGGCAAGCCTGCCTGAATGGCCCACAGTTTTCCTCGAATGAGTGGCATGAAGTGGAACGGCTGACAAGGCTGGATCTGAGTCCGCAACAAGTGTCCGAGCGGCTCGAATTGGAAGGTGTTTTGCAAATCAGCCATGAAATTATCTACCGGCGCATCTACGAGGACAAACGCAATGGCGGCGATCTGCATCAGCATTTGCGCAGCCAGAAGCCGCACCGCAAGCGTTATGCCAGCGGGCAAGAGAGGCGAGGCACACTCAAGAACCGTGTCAGCATCGATGAGCGGCCGAAGATCGTTGAAGAGAAAACCCGTATTGGCGACTGGGAGGGCGACACCGTCATTGGCAAGAATCACAAAGGCGGCCTGGTAACACTGGCTGAACGCAAGTCGCGCTATGTGTTGGCGGGCCACATACGCAGTAAGCATGCCGAGGGCGTCACGGGGGTCATGACGGGCTTGCTGGCGCCCTACATGGATAAGTGTCACACCATCACACTCGACAACGGGAAGGAATTTGCGGAGCATGAAAAAGTGGCGGCGGCGCTCAAGGCGGACATCTACTTTGCCCATCCGTACCATTCCTGGGAGCGAGGGTTGAACGAGAACAGCAACGGGCTATTGAGGCAGTACTTCCCCAAGGGTATGGAGCTGATCAATATCACAGATGAGCAAGTGCTGGCAGCGGTAGAAAAACTTAACCACCGGCCACGCAAAGTGCTGGGATTTAGAACGCCATATGAAGTATTCTTCGGGGTGAAAGTGCGTTACGCCAAGCAACCCTCAGTTGTTGCACTTAGAACTTGAATCCGCGAGTTGTATCCATCGCCAACAGAACAAAAACAGCCAGCAGCCCCCTGCTTTTGCTTTTCTGCAATACAGAATGTTGGCTATAGATGGCGTTAACGGCTTTCAGCGCCGCGTACACCTGTTTTACCCAAAGTGTGATGTCAGCTACAGAATTGCAATCAATCAGCCTGGCTAAAGCAAGCGCGAAGGTGCGCGGACTATCACCAATCGAAAGGCTAATTTCCTCCAGAATCTCCGGCTCGATCTTGGGCAACAATTTGCGCGCGTGAATATAGGGCAACCCAAAAGAGGGATCGGCCTTAAGTTTCTCATCAGGGAATAGTGCCAGGTTCTCAGCAGATTCGTCCAGAATCAATTTCAGGTTGTGCTCCATTTGCAGAGGCACTTGTTTGAAATTGATGTTGTGAAAAACTGCACGGGAAAACCGCGCGGCATCGCTTGAATTACCGAAAAGCACAATACAAAAGGGCACGCGGTAACGCCGCACCTTTTCGCCTTTTGCCGCACTCAATCGGTGATTTCCATCTATTCGTTTAAGTTTTGAAGCTGCATCCTTAAGCGTGAAACTTGCATCCACAACTCGCCCACGTATGCGCTGGTCTTTCGTTGAGCGATAGTCACGCACTGACAAGGCAAGCGTTGAATCACCAAAATCTGTTCGTGGTAATTTCTCCTGAATCCCACTTACAACCTCACGTACCTTGTCGAGTGATTCATCTTGATTCAAATTGGTCGCTAGTACGACCTCAGGGAAGAACAAAAACTCGCCATGATCTAAAAACGCCTCCAAATCCTTGCCGTGCTCTGGCACCAAGTCACGTTGATAGCTTTCATCGGGTTCTGAAACATCAGCGAGTTCACCCAAGGTGGCGAAGCCGCGCAGACAAATGAAGTTTTCAAATGCGCTATCAAGTACACCTCGGAAGGTCACGGTTGCCATGACTTACGCCTCGCCCAGAATAAGATTTTCAACGGCCTGCTTGGCGGATTTTAGCTCGGCCTCGGCTTGCTGGCGTAGGAGGCGCGCCTCTTCGCGGTAGATGTGATATTTGGCAACAATATTTTCCTGCACGTCCTTTGGAGGGATTATCAATGGGATTGCACCAATTTCCTCCAAGTTGATATTTGCACGGGCAACTGGGCGCTTGAAGTAGTCAAGCAAAGCTTGTCCGATTCGGGAACGCAAATAAAGACATGCAAACTCCGGGGAAATTTCATCGCTTCTCAATCTGACAGCGGCTATAGCTTGATTTATGTTCGCTGGTTCATCACGATTGAATACACCCACAGCACCGATTGTCGCGCCGACAATCGCAATAAGTAGATCACCCGATACAAGCTGCGAACGCTTCATCATGCCATTGTGAATGGTGTCGCTAAGATGAACCTCACTGGTTGGCGTTACTTCCCCGTCAGTCGTTATTTCGCCGCTGCGAATGAAGCGCACACCATCAGGTGGAGAAACATAGGCATCGCTTTTGGCAAGGGGGGTGACGCCCGAAAAAATAAGTGTTTCAAGTTCCTGAAACGTAGATGCGCGATATTTCGATGCGTGAATATGAGTAAACAATTTCCTGAATCTCGGTTGGCAAGAGTAAGGATCAAGCTTCTGGCCAAATAACGCGCTCTGCTTAACTGTAAAAATACGGCTATCAACCGTGTTTTCTGGCTTTGACGGCAAGATAATGCTGAGTTCGGCGAGGAGGTAGTTGTCGATTGAAGACAACAGAGCCGCAGCCTGCGCCTCAAGCTTCCTTTTTTCTGCGTAGGCGACTTGCATTATGCTGACAACACGCGGGTCGTCGATGACAGGAATAGATAGCAAAGCGTTGTAATCAAGTGCAGGGCGCGTTCCACCAGTAGTACGCCGTGAAGCCAACCGCTCAACGAAATCGAGATTGAGGTAAGCTGCCAAAGCCTCACTCTGAGCCTTGCTTTCTGTGGTGATAGCGGCAATGTGCTGGTTGATATTTGCCTCTAAGCCATCGGGCACAACAGAGGCTACAGCCATGCGGCCCACACCCGTAATTTTGACTAATAACTCACCGCCACTTAATCGACTGCGGGCCAATGAACTGCCATTGGTGCTGTGCGTAATGTGTTTGACATCTTGCAGGTCAAGTTCACCCGTTGGTGTTAAGTTTTGCACCCGAATAAACGGCACACCATTTGCGGCATCGGTGTAGTGCTGGTCACCTTCACTTTTAAGAGGCGTTGCTCCACCGGACATAAATCGCGCAAAGTCGCGTAACGTGTGCGTCGCTTTCTGTTGAACCCGTTGTTCAAGAGCGACGATTTCAGGTTCAGAATAGAAAGCGTCCCAGCGTTTATCTAAAGTGCTTTTACGCACAATAAAGTGGGTTGCACTCATTTCTGATTAGCCTCGATCTCGCCAATAAATTCAGCCAATGCTTTCCCTATGGACTCTAGCTCGTTGGTCTTTGTATCGCGCCCGGTGGCGTCATAGCCTATGTCCTCTGCTATTGCCATAAAGATGTCGTAGTCCGGCAGCTGCGCGCGTGTTGCTTCAGCGTATTCTTCGCTCAATTGATATTTCAAAGCATCAATTTTTTCGTTGTAGCTGTCACCAACCTGTTTTTTCCACGCGGCATAGGCGGCGGTATCTTCCAGTTTTTTACCTTCGGCTTTGGCAGCTTCAATTTCCGCTTCTACTTCTGCTGTACGTTCAAAACCCTTGAGGTTTTTAATGTCGTCTCTTTTCGCCTTATCCAATTTGGCAAGCTTTGAGAGGAAGCTATGTTTTTCTTTAATCAGATCCTTAATGCCTTGTCTGGCATCGTTGATCGCTTTGGTTTGATTGGCGGTGTGTTTTTTCAAAAACAATACCGAACTCTTCACCCCTGCGCCCGTCGCTGCAAAAGCAGTTTGCGGCAAAGACACCACCGCGATAATGCGATATTGAGCTTCGATTTGGTCGCGCACATATTGCACGCTGCTGTTAGTGAGTATGCCATCAGGGATAACCACTCGCGGATTCAAGTTCGAAGTGCAACAACTGAGGGTTGCTTGGCGTAACGCACTTTCACCCCGAAGAATACTTCATATGGCGTTCTAA
>JAYUTK010000055.1:0-44948 GCA_043755195.1 Gallionellaceae bacterium | reverse complement strand
AGGTGGTCGCACGGTCGGTGCGGGCGTGGTGGCTAAGATTATTGAGTAGCAGGATTCGGGATGCAGGATGCAGGATTCTGGGGCAGCTTTGTGTCCTTGATCCTGTATCCTGTTTTTATTAGATCAGCAACAATGTCAGCAGTTTCACCCCTCTCCTTCCAAGCTTTCTCCAAATACCCTCGTAGTATCGCAATTCAAGTTTTGATATAGCGTAGTGCAATCAAATTCAGCCGCTTCCAAGAGACCTGCCGCCGTTTGGCGACAAGCTGGGTTGGCCGTCTGAGCCATAAAGATTGGCCTTGTTTGCAGCATTATTCAGTACAGCTAACGCTTGCTGGTTATGCCGCAATTTCATCTGAATCAATTCGCCATTCGTGCGGTTTAGCTGATGGGCGCGCTTTGCTAGGGTGAGAATCTCAGAGTACATTGTAGAATCTGCTGGGCAGTGCTCGAGCAGCCATGAATTGATGGCGGCGGCAGTAAGCTGCGGGATGAGGTTTTGTAGTGTGGTGGAACGTGTGTCGGCAAGTTCCTGCAAGCTAATCGCGGCGACGGTCTTTTGCTTGGACAGATCAAGCAATAGATCGGTGCTGTTTTCTACCAACATTTTTTGTTCGCGCTCCAGCAAAGTGATGAAGCTTGTCAGTTCTGCTCGCTCAGTGGGTAAAATGGCAAGTAATTGTGTGGCTGGGGACTGATTCAAGGGCACCTCTAAATATTCAAAATTCTAAACGAGACAAGGCGCGAGCAAAAAATTGTAACGCCGCATATGCAGGATAGGTAAGGAGTAATTTTTTGTGAGGTCTGACTTTCCCTTGGTCAGTATCGCAACGGAGTTTGGATTTTTAGAGATGCCCTCAAGCTTTATTGCCTATCAGGTCGCGCACCGTTTCCAGTAGACGGCTAGCGACGACTTCGGTGTTGATCTTGAAGCGACCATCACTGATGGCTTGTTTGATTTCCTCTACTTTGACAGAATTGGAAATGGGGACATTCGCCATACTGCTTTCCACGCCCTGCAACTGTGAAGCGACCGAGCCGAGAGAGACGCTGGTGCGGTCGGGTTGAAGCGGGGTAGAGGATTTACCGGATTTACTTTTATTGGCACCAACACGAACCGACCCTTCGCTGATGGGATGGGTAGGCAGTGGTTTACCAGGCTTATCAATTTTCACGGCTATCCTCGCAATCTGACGGCATTCAATTTCCCGTCATCAGAGTTGAGTATCGGAAGAATTCCCAAAAACTTTAGGGTGATCGGATGAGATTCAATATAACGCAAGCGAGTGCTTGATGCAATCGTGCTTTGCTATTGCCCTATTTCCACTATGCCGTCGGCGCGCGCTATTCCGTTAATCGGTCGGCCAGAAGCCACTCTGACTTGCACAATTTGTCCATCACTCGCGTTATTTAACGCAATTCCCTCGCTGCGAATGCTAAAGCCGTCGCCTTGCACATCAAGCTGAACGGCATTTCCTTGCGTTACGCTGTAAGGCAGGCGCAGCATGTCTTCGCGCAATATTTGCCCGGCGGTAATTCCAAAGCGTAGAACTTTTCCGATTATTTGATTGGGATCTGAGAATCCTATAGTGCGAGTCGTTTCCGTTAACTGGGTAGTGAAGTCTTGTTCTTGCAGAATATGTCCAGGGGGTAATTGGCGTGCACTGATTAAGAGATTGAGGTTGATCTTGATTTGCGCGGCAATAAAAATGCTCCAACCATTAGCCTCATTACAGCGAACTCCGACCGATGTTTTTCCTATGAGTTGGCTACCGTCCGGCAGAAAAACTTCTAGCTTGGCACACGCTGGCAATGTGATGCGTGAATCTATCGCATCAATTTTATAGCTGACCTTACCAGGCAGGGCGGCCGTTTGTTGTTGGACAAAGGCGGCAACAAGGTTTTCTAGCTGTGCATGATCTTGTGCCGCGCTTAACGCGCTTCCAATTTCAGACAGCAATAAAAAAACGAGAAAAAATAATTTTTTCATGTATGCATTGTGCGGGGTGAGCATCGTGAATGGAAGGGGGAGGTAAGCTGGAATTAAGGCAGAAAATGGTCATTTATCAGGGCATGGTCAGTTAGCAAGTGAATTTAGTATGCCGACCATGCCCATAAAATTATTACGTTTGAACGGGAGAATAAAATGATTAGCAAACTGGATGAAGCCTTACGCTTTCAGCAAACCGCACTCAGCTTGCGCGCAGCGCGCCAGGAGTTGCTCGCTTCCAACGTCGTCAATGCTGACACGCCTGCTTACAAGGCGAGAGATATAAATTTTGCCAGTGCTTTGCAAGATGCTTTGGGAGGTACTGATGCGCGCTTGCCAGTTGTGCAAACTTCGCCCATGCACCTGGGGGCTGGAACAGGGGAAGCTATTTTGGGCGCGCCTGTTATGTATCGCGTTCCGATACAACCTAGTGCGGATGGGAATACTGTAGATATGGATGTGGAGCGAGTGCAATTTGCTGACAACGCCTTGCGATATGAGGCCAGCGTGATGTTTGTTAATGCGCAACTGGCTGGCATATTTAAGGCGATACAAGGCTAGTAATTCCAATTTCCGATAAAAACGCCAACAATCCAAACCGTTCGTGGTGAGCTTGTCGAACTACCGATCGCTCACCCAAAGCACTTCGACAAGCACAGTGCGAACGGTTGATTGGAAAATTAGCGTTGTTACTATCGAGAAATGGAATAAATAAAACAATGGGCAAAATTTGCCCACCATGTGGAGAATAAATTATGTCTTTATTTAGCATTTTTAATATCGCAGGTTCTGGGATGACAGCGCAGTCGCAGCGCCTGAATGTGGTGGCCAGCAACTTGGCTAATGCGGATAGCACGACCAGTGCCAGCGGCCAACCTTATCGCGCCAAGCAGGTGGTGTTTAGTGCAACTCCCATCAATGGCAGCGAAACGCCAGGTGTGCAGGTGAAGGGAGTGGTTGAAGATCCGTCTCCCATGAAAATGATTTACAACCCTAACCACCCTATGGCCGATACTAAGGGTTATGTGGCCATGCCCAATGTGGATGTGGTGGGTGAAATGGTGAACATGATTTCTGCATCGCGTGCTTATCAGAATAATGTCGAAGTAATGAACACCTCGAAAACATTATTGCTTAAAACGCTATCCATTGGTCAGCAATAGTGCAGCAAGTAATAGGGTAGCTCTGTGCTACTGAGTGTTGAATTTTACCAAGGTAGGTATGAACTGCTTTATATAAAGAAAGGAACATCATGCTAAATTCCTCACAAGATACGGGTTCAGTTGCCTCGTTATTTTCCACTGTGAATGCAGGTAATGGTTCAAGCGCTAAAAATTCATCCGCAGTTGAGACGCAGAACCGATTTTTGAAACTGCTGGTCACGCAGATGAAAAATCAGGATCCACTCAACCCTATGGACAACGCGCAAGTCACGTCGCAGATGGCACAGCTCAGCACAGTGACGGGCATTGATAAGTTGCATGTCACCTTGCAGGCCTTTAGCGACAGCATGACCTCCAACCAGTCGCTGCAGGCGGCCAGCATGATAGGCCATGGCGTGCTCATGCCGGGAAAAGGCTTGGATCTGATTAATGCTAAGGGTTATGGCGGTATAGACCTGAATCAATCAGTGGACAAGCTGGATATTGCTGTTTACGACCAAAGTGGCGCGTTGGTGCGTAACATAAATCTGGGCGCGCAGCCAGCAGGCTTGGTTAATTGGCAATGGGATGGTCGGAATAATGCCGGAGATAGCGTTGCGGACGGTAGCTATACCTTCACAGTAAATGCCGACGTGGCGGGCAAGAAAGTGGATGCGATGCCGATGCAGTTTGGCATCGTGAGTAGCGTTACCTTGGGCAGTCAAGGAGTTGAATTGAGAGTAGGGCAAGTGAATGGGGTTGCACTATCGCAGGTGCGCCAAATTTTCTAGCGCCAATCAATTTTAGTGCCAAATAATTTTAGTGCGAGATAATTTTAGGAGATCATTATGAGCTTTCAGCAAGGATTAAGTGGACTGAATGCCGCATCCAAGCAACTGGATGCGATAGGTAATAATGTTGCAAATTCCAGCACCATAGGATTCAAGCAATCCCAAGCGCAATTTGCTGACCTATATGCAGCTTCGCTCTCTGGCAGTGGTGCAGTTCAGGTAGGCACGGGCGTTAAAGTGGCAGCAGTGACCCAGCAATTTACTCAAGGGAATATCACCAACACCAGCAACTCGATGGACACGGCTATTAGTGGGCAGGGATTTTTCCGAATGATAGATCAGAACGGTGCCATTTTATACAGCCGCAATGGGCAGTTTCAGGTGGATAAAAACGGATTCATTGTAAACAACCAAGGACATCAGCTATCGGGCTATCTTCCCAATGCGGCGGGTGTGATCAGTGCTGCTCAGCCGCTCCCTTTGCAAATTTCCACTGCGGATTTAGTGCCTAGGCAGACCTCGGACTTGGCTAACGGAGGAGTACCCGTTGGGGTCGGATTAAACTTGGACGCGCGCGCAAATTTTCCAACTGGACTTAGCCAAGGTTTGGTGACGGGCAGCGCGGTACCTGTGTTGACGATCACCCCAGCAAACGATGAGCTGACTGTGACCGTGGATGGCACGACCTCAGCCACCGTGACTATTCCCAATGCCGTCTATGCGACTGCGGCAGCCTTGGCCAGCGCGGTGCAAACGGCGATTAATGCAGATCCCACATTGGTGACCGCAGGAAAATCGGTGACGGTGAGTGCGGACTCTGCTTCAGGAATTATTTCCATCACATCTAATTCGGCGGGAGCAGCTTCTACTATTGCAGTCGCCAATGTCGGAGCAGATACGACGGTAGCTGATTTACTTGGCGGTGCACCCCTGACCACTGCCGGAATCGGTTCATTCAATCCAATTGACTCGGCCACTTATAACAACTCAACTTCATTGACGGTATATGACAGTTTGGGTTCTAGCCATATTGCATCACTCTATTTTCAGAAGACGGCAGCCAATAGCTGGAATGCTTTTGTCACCGTGGATGGGGTCATGCTGCCTGTGGCAGGAACGCCTTTAACTACGCTCACATTTAATACTCAGGGACAGTTAACTGCTCCGATAGCGGTTGCTCCGCTTTCATTTGGGCAGGTTACTTCTGCCGTGTTCACACCTAGTGGCGCTTCGGCGCAGACCCTGACTTTTGATTTCAACCAGTCCTCTCAGTATGGAGGCACTTTCGGCGTGAACAGCCTGACGCAGGATGGCTACACATCAGGCCGCTTGAATGGATTTTCCACCGGCTCGGATGGCACTGTTATAGGCCGCTATTCCAACGGGCAGACTCGTGCGCTGGGAAGAGTGTTGTTGGTGAATTTTACCAATCCGCAGGGCTTGCAACCGATGGGCAATAATGAATGGGTAGAAACATCGGCCTCTGGTAACCCATTGCTGGGTGTGCCCGGATCAAGCAGTTTGGGTTTGTTGCAGTCATCCGCAGTAGAAGATTCGAATGTTGATCTCACCGCTGAGTTGGTAAATATGATTATTGCACAGCGTGTGTATCAGGCGAATGCCCAGACCATCAAGGCACAAGACCAGGTATTGCAGACGCTGGTTAATTTGCGTTAGTTTTGAGAGGTGTCATGGGGATCGTAGGGTGGGCTCTATGCCCACGTAGTTAAGCTAATAGGGAGGTGGCAATGGACAGATTAATCTACACCGCTATGACTGGCGCAGCACATGTGTTGCAGCAGCAAGCGGCGGTTTCGGAAAACTTGGCCAATGTCAACACACCCGGATTTCGTGCCGCGTTGCATACATTTCGCGCTGTCCCCTTGCTGGGCGAAGGCTTGGCAACGCGCATTTTTGTCGTTGATTCCACGGTCGGTGCAAATTTCACATCTGGGCCTATACAGCAGACGGGTCGGGAATTGGATGTGGCAGTGCAGGGCGCAGGGTGGATCGCGGTGCAGGGCGCTGACGGCAAAGAAGCTTACACCCGTAATGGCAGCTTGCAGCTTACGCCCAATGGCGTTCTGCAAACCAGAACTGGGCTGAATGTGGCGGGTGATGGCGGCACCATTACCATTCCGCCTGATACCGATATAACCATAGCCAAAGATGGCACGATTTCTACTGTACCCAGCGGCTCCAGTGCGACCTCGGTGATCGTAGTGGGCAGATTGAAATTGGTTAACCCAGCTAGCGAACAATTGGAGCGTGGTGGTGATGGTCTATTCCGTCTGAAGGACGGCACGACAGCCATAGCCGATGCCAATGTCGGTGTGATATCCGGAAGTTTGGAAGGCAGCAATGTCAATTCGGTAGAGGAAATGGTGAACATGATTTCCTTAGCGCGAAAATTTGAGATGCAGATGAAAATATTGCAAAGCGCGGATAACAACGCGCGTCAGTCTAGTCAGCTAATGAGTATTTCGGGTTAGAAGGTAGGGTGGGCACGTTTTTGAGCCCACGCTGAGTGCTAGAATTTTTAAAGGATACTTACCATGATACGTTCCCTATGGATTTCCAAAACCGGTCTGGACGCTCAGCAAACCCAGATGGATGTTATTTCCAATAACTTGGCAAACGTCAGCACCAGCGGCTTCAAGCGTTCGCGCGCGGTGTTCGAAGATTTGTTGTACCAGACCCTTCGCCAACCCGGCGCGCAATCATCACAGCAGACCCAGATTCCATCCGGTTTGCAGATTGGTACGGGCGTGCGCCCCGTGGCAGCTGAGCGCATTCACACTCAGGGTAATCTGCAATTGACCGGCAATCAGTTGGATGTGGCCATTCAGGGCGCAGGATTTTTTCAGGTGTTGATGCCGGATGGCTCGACGGCTTATACCCGCGACGGGTCTTTTCAGCGCGACAGCCAAGGACAGTTGGTAACAGCCAGTGGTTTTTCAATTCAGCCAGCAGTGACGATTCCGGCTAATGCGCTTAGTGTGACCATAGGGCGGGATGGTGTCATCAGCGCGACCCAAGCAGGTGTGGCCGCACCAGTGCAAATTGGCAGCTTGCAATTGGCGACCTTCATCAACTCGTCCGGCTTGATGAGTCAGGGCGAAAACCTTTATCAGGAGACCGCATCCAGCGGCACCCCTAGCACCAATGTGCCCGGTACTAATGGCGCAGGGTTGCTTAATCAAAGTTATGTGGAAACTTCCAATGTGAACGTGGTGGAAGAGCTGGTGAACATGATCCAGACCCAGCGCGCATATGAAATCAACTCTAAAGCCATTCAGGCTTCAGATCAGATGTTGCAAAGGCTGTCGCAGATTTGATGGCTGAGTTAAGGAGCGTGAATTGAACCGCGAAAAATCATCTGTTAAGGGACAAGCGGCCAAGAGACTAGATGTCAAGAGATGGCTTTGCTGTTTATTGCTAGAGCTACTGGGAGTCTGCTTGCTCATTGGCTGCTCCATGACGCCTACGACCCGCATACGTTCCCCGATGTCTGCCCAGCCTATTAATAAGCAAATAATTGCCCCGGTAGATGGTGCGATATTTCAAGCCGGAGCGAACAACCGCCCATTGTTTGAGGACAGGCTGGCACGCAATGTCGGCGATATTCTGAACATCACGATTACTGAAAAGACCGCGGGTAATCGCAAGGCCAGCGGCAGTGCCAGCAGTTCAAACAGCATCAACGCCAGCACTCCAAAAATAACCGGGCCGGGGGGAACACCAGTCGTGAATATGTTCTCGTTCACGGGTGACAACAGCAACCAATCTGCTATCACAGGAAGCGGCGCGGCGGCTCAGGATTTCAGCGGAATGATTACGGTCACTGTCATCAAAGTATTGCCCAACGGAAATTTGTTGGTGGGCGGTGAGAAGCAAGTGGCATTGAATAATAGCGATGAATTTATCCGATTTTCTGGGGTGGTGAATCCGACCACCATTACGGGCGAGAATACCGTACCGTCAACGCAGGTCGCCGATGCCCATATCGAATACAAAAATGCCGGTGCTATGAGCGAAGTTATCAACGATACAAAATCGCTGGGATTTTTGGGTAGATTTTTCCAGTCGGTGATGCCGTTCTGACCGGAGGACAGAAGGCGGGGAGGTTATATGAAAATTTTTTTATTCAGGTTAAGTAAATCAGGCATCGCTGGCTTTGGAAGGGTTGCCAGTTTGTCTGTCCTCTGTCTTCTGTCCTCTGTCCTCTGGAGTTCAGCACACGCGCATCGCATTAAAGATTTGGCAAGCATACAAGGCGTGCGCGACAACCAGCTTCTGGGTTATGGCATTGTGGTAGGGCTTGATGGAAGTGGCGATCAGACCACGCAAACCCCGTTTACAGTGCAGAGCATTATCAGCATGCTGTCGCAAATGGGTGTAAATCTGCCGGCAGGCACCAGCTTGCAACTCAAAAATGTTGCGGCCGTAATGGTCACCGCTACCCTGCCACCATTTTCCAAGCCAGGACAAACAATTGATGTCACGGCATCCTCTATTGGTAATGCTAAAAGTTTGCGTGGCGGGACATTGCTAATGACCCCATTGAAGGGTGCAGATGGCCAAGTGTATGCCATTGCCCAAGGCAATGTGTTGGTCAGTGGGGCAGGTGCGTCTGCTGGGGGAGCATCGGTGCAGATTAACCATTTGAGTGTAGGGCGCTTGCCGGACGGTGCCACGGTAGAGCGCTCCGTACCAACGCTGCTGGGTCAGGGCGAGTTTATTCACTTGGAATTGAACACGACCGATTTTACAACGGCTACAAGAATCGTGGATGTTATTAATCAGACAGTTTCCCCCGACACGGCGGCAGCCCTTGATGGGCGAGTGATACAAGTGCGCTCGCCGGAAGGCAGCGAACGTGTGGCCTTCATTTCAAGAATCGAAAATCTGCAAATCATTCCGGCAGAAGGGAGTGCCAAAGTAATTATCAATGCGCGCACCGGGTCGGTAGTGATGAATCAGGATGTCACTTTGATGGCTTGCGCTGTTTCGCACGGTAATTTGACCGTGGTGATCTCAACCGACAGCTCGGTCAGCCAGCCGAATGCGCTGTCTAAAGGAAAAACCGTGAAAATTAACAAAACTAAAATAAGCATTAACGCGGATAAGGGTGGTGTGATACAGCTTGCCAAAGGGGTATCGTTGAGCGCGGTGGTCAAGGCATTGAATTCTATTGGTGCGACACCGCAAGATTTATTGGCGATTTTGCAGGCGATGAAATCGGCGGGGGCATTGGGCGCAGAGTTGGAGATTATTTGATGATTAGCCTGGATACCTCAGCGACTTTGGCTCTAGATACTCAAAGCCTCGATCAATTGCGGGCGCAGGCCAAACAGTCGCCAGAGCAGGCGCTCAAGGCTGTGGCGCAACAGTTTGAAACGGTTTTGCTCAATATGATGCTGAAAAGCATGCGCGAAGCCACGCCGCAAGATGGCATGTTTGATAGCGAACAAACAAAAATGTTTACCGGTATGTTGGATCAACAATTGGCGCAAGGCATAGCCAGCCGGGGCATCGGTCTGGCCGACATCATGGTCAAACAATTAAGCAGTGGAGTAGCAGGTCAGGCACAAAGCGGCGGTTTTTCTGTACCATTCAACGTACAAAGCCCTTCCTTTAAACCTGAGTTCATTCCTAGCAAAACTGTTCCTGTTAAAAACCCCGATTTTGTGCAGCGCATGTTGCCATTCGCCATGCAGGCCAGCCTAGCCAGCGGTGTTCCGCCGCAATTGATGTTGGGGCAAGCGGCATTAGAAAGCGGTTGGGGGAAAAAGGAAATCATGATGGCGGACGGAAGCAATAGTTACAACCTGTTTGGTATCAAGGCCGGTGCAGATTGGCAGGGTAAGGTGGCCGAAGTGATGACGACCGAATACAGTAATGGCGTGGCGAACAAGCAAGTGGAAAAATTCCGCGCCTATTCTTCCTACGCCGAAGCATTTCAGGATTACACCGGCTTGATTCGTACCAACCCGCGCTATGCAAATGTGTGGCTGCAAGGCGGTAATGTCGACGGAATGGCGCAGGCGCTACAGCAGGCGGGGTATGCCACTGATCCGAAATATGCTGAGAAGCTGGTGCGTGTGATGAATATGATGGAGGTGGCTGGGTAATCATAAACAAAGATTGTTGTCCGCCGATTACACAGATTTCCGACGATTGAATAACAAGCCATTTTGGCTGGACGATTTATCCGCAGCCTTCTGAAAAATTGCGTGAATCTGCGGATTGACCTGCCGTCTCTATGATAATTTATAGAACTGATATTTTTAGCCTAAAGTTTTTTTCAGGTGTGCCGATATATCCCTTGTGAATGAGTGCGACAAAAGTAAAGGTCGTCTTTGAAGGAAATTCATTATGACAAGTAGCCTATTTGGCTCGGCAATAAGCGGTATGAATGCGGCTCAGGCAGGCTTGGCCACGGCGCAGCATAATATTGCCAATGCTGCCACGCCTGGCTTTAATCGGCAGGAGATTTTGCTTGGTGCGCGTCCCGGCCAGCAGACTGGAGCTGGGTTTATCGGGCAGGGTGTAGATGTCACTGGGGTCAGAAGAATTTACGATCAGTTCTTGGGTGTTCAAGTGTTGCAGGAACAGACCCAAGCCAGTTATTTGAGCAGCTATCGCACCGCCATCAGTCAGATAGACAATTTACTCGCTGATCCCGATGCGGGTGCTTCGCCGGCGATGCAAAATTTCTTCAGCGCCATGAACGGTGTGGCCAATTATCCAGAGTCTATTCCCGCACGTCAGACTCTGCTGAGTGGAGCGCAGTTTGTCGTGAACCGTTTTCAGGCGATAGACCAACGCTTGACCAATATAGCCAATGGGTTGACCAGCCAAATCACCAGCAGTGTGACTTCGATCAACGCCTATGCTCAACAAATTGCTGCCCTGAATACCAACATCAAGCGCGCGATTGGTTCTAGCCAGAGTGGACAGATGCCGAATGATTTAATGGATCAGCGCGACCAGATCATCAATCAGATGAATACGGAGATAAAAGTCAGCGTACAAACCCAGTCCGATGGTGCGGTCAATATATTTATTGGAAACGGCCAGGCGCTGGTAATTGATGAGCAAGCTATGTCTTTGCGAGCTACTCAATCATCAGTTGATCCGAGCAAACTGGACATTGGTTACCAGAGTGGCAGCAATCTTATTGCCATACAACAAAGCAGTTTGCAGGGCGGCAATTTGGGCGCGTATCTCACATTTCGCGACCAGAGTCTGGAACCTGCGCGCAATGCCTTGGGGCGAGTGGCGCTGGGGCTGGCAACCAGTGTTAATCAACAGAATCAGTTGGGTCAGGATTTGTATGGCAACTTGGGTGGGAATATATTTAATGTCGCCAGTCCCAGCGTTGATAAGGGAGCGTTCAACAGCGGAAACGCACTGGTGTCAGCAGCAATCAGCGATGTGGGCGCGCTGACTACGAGCAATTATCAGTTGAGATTCGATGGTACTAACTACACCATGCTCAGGTTGTCGGACAATGCAGCAACTAACCTGGGCGCGACATTACCGCAGACAGTTGATGGGTTTACGGTGAGCCTGACATCAGGTACACCTGTTGCGGGTGATAGCTTCTTGATTCACCCTACCGCGAACGGAGCACGCGACATCAGTGTGGCTACCAATGATCCCGGCAAGATTGCAGCGGCTGCCCCGATGCGTACTGCCGCTGCGATGGCTAACACTGGCAGCGGGCAGATCAGCGCGGGCGAGGTTGTGGGTCCGCCGCCGACCGACGCTAATTTGCAAGCAACCGTCAACATTACTTTCACCAGTCCGACGACGTTCACCGTGTCTGGTGCGGTTCCTGTGGTTGTGGGCGCGGTCGCTTATACACCGGGTCAGAATATTAGTTATAACGGCTGGATAGCCAAATTGAGTGGTGCTCCCGCTACTGGAGATGTTTTTACCATCAGCAAAAACATCAACGCAGTGGGCGATAATCGTAATGCCTTGCAGTTGGCGAATTTGCAAACTCAGAATTTGATGGCGAATGGTACGGCTAGCTTCCAAGGTATATATGACCAGCTGGTTGGTGAAACCGGAGCAAAAACCTACGAGATGAATGTCAGCAGTAAGGCGCAAGGCAATATGGTGGCTCAAATCATCGCATCGCAACAGTCTGTTTCCGGTGTGAACCTGGATGAGGAGGCGGCTAACCTAATACGTTATCAGCGCGCTTACCAAGCCTCGGCCAAGGCTATGCAAATCTCCAATACGCTGTTTGAAGCTCTGTTGTCTCTAGGAAGGTAGGTGTGCCATGCGCGTGAGTTCCAGTACCCTGTTTGATAGCAATGTGGCTGCGCTTAATCAACAGCAAGCACGTCTGTTGCAAACCCAGCAACAGATTGCTACCGGGCGCCGGCTTTCGACTGCGGCAGACGATCCGGTTGCGGCCACTCGTGCCTTGGATCTTACCCGATCTGATGCGATCAACACCCAATACGCATCCAATCGCTCGGCTGCCCGGCACACTTTATCAATTACAGAGAGTGTGTTACAGGGCGTGACTTCCTTGTTGCAGGACATTAGAACATCGGCGATTAGTGCGGGTAATGGGACACTCAGCATGGTTGACCGCAAGACCGTAGCCGCAGAATTTAGCGGCAGGTTAGAAGAGCTAATTGGCTTTGCAAACAGCACCGACGGAGTGGGGAATTATCTGTTTTCCGGGTTTCAATCCCGCACCCAATCTTTTGTGGATACGCCTGCCGGCATGGGTTATTTTGGTGACGACGGACAACGCTTGTTGCAAGTGAGCGAGTCGCGGCAAATGTCTTCCACCAATTCCGGAGCAGATGTTTTTATGCGTGTGAGAAATGGAAATGGCACATTTGATACACGAGCTACCTCAACTAATACGGGCAGCGGCGTTGTCAGTGTGGGCTCGGTAGCCAATCCGGCGCTGTTGACGGGTGACAACTACAGCGTGTCATTCAGCGTGGTGGCAGGTGTCACGACTTATGACGTAACGAATACCACCACTGCCGCAGTGGTGTCGGCTGGCAATCCTTATACCAGTGGACAAGCGATTGCCTTTGATGGAATGCAGTTCAATATCAGTGGTGCTCCAAAAAATGGTGATGCTTTTACTGTTGTTCCCAGTGCTAATGAAAGCGTCTTTACGACTATATCTGATTTAATCACCGCTTTGAACTCATCTGTAGCAGGCGCACATTTGTCCAACAGCCTGTCACGCGGGATCAACAATTTGGATCATGCGCTGGATAATGTTTTGAGCGTACGCTCTACATTGGGCTTGCGCCTGAATGAAATAGACGCATTGCAATCTGCTGGCGAAGATATGGGGCTGCAACTCAAACAATCTTTATCACAACTGCAAGACGTGGACTACAACAAAGCCATAAGCGACCTGAATCAGCAACAGATAAACTTGCAGGCCGCGCAAAAATCCTTTGCCAAAGTGGTCGGCCTTTCTTTGTTTGATTACATCTGATTTTTGGATGGTATCTTAATGCATCAGCTTGAGCACCGTCCCCAAACCTTCCTGCATCAGCCTATCCAGCAGTGGAACAGCATAGGGTATCGAGAGCGCTAGCACGAAAAATCCAATTGCCAGTGTTAGTGGGAAGCCAACGGCAAACAGATTTAGTTGCGGCGCGGCGCGGGTAAGTATTCCTAATGCAATATTGGTGATAAGCAAGGCAGCCAATACCGGCAGAGAAATTTGCAGCGCGTATGCGAAGATACTGGCTCCCCAGCTGACCACACCATAGAATGCTTTGTCCGACATCATGTTGCCTATTGGGAGTGTGTGAAAACTTTCAACCAATGCGGCCAGCATGAGCAAATGGCCATTCATGGACAGAAAGGCCAATATCATAATTACCCCTAACCATTGGGCAATGACAATTGAATGTGTTGCATTTATTGGGTCATAAAAGCTGGCGAAGCCCAAGCCAATTTGCAAGCCAATTAGCTCGCCAGCCATTTCAACAGCGGTAAATATTAGGCGCATGGTGAACCCCATGGCAATGCCGATGATGATTTGCTGAATGATGATTAATAGCCCTTGAGCAGAGCCTATGGCGACTGCTGGCATGTCACCGATGGTGGGTGCGACGATGATGGTGAGCAGGACAGACAAGCCGACTTTGACGCGCGTTGTTACTTGTCTGTTGCCGAGAATGGGCGAACTGGCAATCATGGCCAGAATGCGCGCCAAGGGAAATATCAGAGTGGAGAGCCAGACTTCAAGCTGAGCGCTGGTGAAGCTGATCATTTGGGTGTCTCTAAAAATTCAAAATCCTAAGCGAGACAAGGCGCGAGCAAAAAATTGCTATGTCGCATATGTAGGATATGTAAGGAGTAATTTTTTGTGAGTAACGCAATATCGCAACGAAGTTTGGATTTTTAGAGGTGCCCATTTGACGTCAACCTATCATCCAGGGAATGTTATTGAACAAGCGCTGGATGTAATCAACCATCGTATTAACCATCCACGGCCCGGTAAAAATCAAGACCAGAAAAATCCCCAATAATTTTGGAATAAAGGACAGGGTCAGCTCATTGATCTGAGTCGCAGCCTGAAAAATGCTGACCACCAGTCCGATAACCAGCGCGATGAGCAGCATAGGCGCGGAAATAATCAAGGTCATTTCAATGGCTTGTTGCCCGATGGTGATGACGTTTTCTGGGGTCATTAATCAGGTAAAAAAACTTTTAGCCAGAGAGCCAATAATTAAATTCCAGCCATCGGCCAGTACGAATAACATGATCTTGAAGGGTAGTGAAATGATGGCAGGCGATACCATCATCATGCCCATAGACATCAGTACGCTGGCCACGACCATGTCAATAATAAGGAAAGGGATGAACACTAGAAAACCAATTTGGAATGCGGTCTTTAATTCACTCGTCACATAAGCAGGAACGAGGATACGCAGCGATACTTGGTCGGCACTTTGCAAGGGTTCGCTATTTGAAATTTTGACAAACAAGGCCAGGTCAGATTCGCGGGTCTGGCGTAGCATAAAAGTTTTTAGGGGTAGGCTGCCCTTTTCGATTGCTTGTTGAAAATCTATTTTGTTTTCGCTGAATGGTAAATATGCGTCAGCATAAATTTTGTCGAACACGGGTGACATGACGAAAAACGTCAGAAACAGGGCTAAGCCGACCAACACTTGATTGGGCGGGGAGGAGGGGGTGCCTATGGCGGAGCGCAACAAGCTCAGCACGATGATGATGCGCGTGAATCCGGTCATCATCAGTAAAACTGCTGGCAAAAAGCTCAGTGAGGTGAGCAGCAATAAGGTTTGCAGGCTTAAGCTATAAACCTGACCGCCGCCCGGCGCAGGGGCGCTGGTTAATGCAGGCAACCCCATTTCTGCCCAACTATTTTGACTTATGCTGAGCAGCACCAAAATGGTGGTGATGAGATAGCTACGGCGCATGGCGTTTTTTATTTCCCATTTGGCCGAGCGCATGGCTCAGCAGTTCTGCAAACCGGTTTTTTTCGATAGGCGAGGAATCGTCGCTTGCTTGCTGCGCCAAAATTTTTGGCCGATCCAGTGTGTGCAGTGTGCGGATTTGCCCCGATCCTACACCCACTACTAGCCAAGTATCCTGCACTTCGATCAGCACGATGCGCTCACGTTGCCCGATTGAGATTCCGCCTAACACCTTGAGCAAATTTCCCGATCCTTGTCGTACCACATTCATGCGCTTGAGTAGCCAAGCAACCAGTACGATGGCGGCTAAAACCAAGAGCAGACTAAAAATAATTTGCACGATGCTGCCCGAGCTGACTGCGGAAGGAGGCGGGGTGTAGGTGGGACGCATCCCCTCGATGGCTGATGCCATTGCGGGCATCGTAATGAGGGCAAAGGCAACAAGATAATGCAGTCTGAGCAGCATATTATTTATTCAAGCGGCGCAGCCGTTCCGATGGGGTAATAATGTCTGTAAGGCGGATGCCAAGCTTGTCGTTTACCACCACGACTTCGCCTTGTGCGATCAAAAAATTATTAATCATTACATCCAAGGGTTCACCCGCCACGCCAGACAATTCAATGACCGATCCTTGTGCCAGTTGTAACAAATTTTTGATTGGCATTTTGGTGCGACCCAGCTCAACCGTCATTTGCACTGGGATGTCCAAGATCATGTCCAAATCGTTTTGTGCAGTCGCCGATCCGCCAGGTCCGAACTGTTGGAATTCGTGCGGTTTGGCCGCAGTTTCTGGGGTGCTGGCACTTTGTTCGGCCATAGCTGCGCCCCAATCGTCGGCAGTGATTGCTCCGCCCGTTGCGTTTTCGTCAACCATGTCGCTCTCCTTTGCTAAGTCGTGCATCATCTTCGTTAGTGGAAATTATTTTCTCAACCTTTAAGGCATACTGATTATTGAATGCCCCATATTTGCATTCCATCACGGGTATCCCATCTACCGAAGCGATAATATTTTCATCAATTTCAAGCGGGACAATATCGCCTACGCGCATTTTTAATACTTGATCCAAGGTCAGGTCGGCACTGCCCAAAGTGGCAACCAGATCAATGCTGGCAGATTGCACTTGCCTTGATAAAAGCTGTGACCAGCGATGATCCACGGCCATGCGGTCGCCCTGCATGGGGCTGAAGAGTAGATCTTTCACTGGTTCGAGCATGGAATACGGCATACAGACATGGAATGCGCCTACATTCCCGCTTAGTTCGATGTCAAACGAGGTCACGATGACTACTTCGTTGGGAGTGGCGATATTGGCGAATTGGGGGTTCACTTCCGAGCGTACTAATTCAAAATGTAGTGCATGAACAGGTGCCCAAGATTTTCCATATGCGTCGAAAACTACGTCCAGCGTTTTTTGAATAATGCGCTGTTCAGTTTGGGTAAATTCTCGACCCTCGACCCGTGTGTGAAAACGACCATCGCCACCAAACATATTGTCCACCACCAGGAATATCAGATTTGGATCAAAGACGAATAGCCCGTTGCCACGCAATGGTTTGGCTTGGATGATATTGAGATTGGTGGGAACGTGCAGGTTGCGGATGAATTCTGAAAATTTTAATACCCGTACCGGCCCCACTGAAATTTCGGGTGTGCGGCGGACAAAATTGAATAGCCCGATGCGGAACAGACGCGCAAAACGCTCGTTGATAATTTCCATGGTGGGCATACGACCACGCACGATGCGTTCTTGAGATGCCAGGTTATATAACCGTGGCTCTCCTGAAGGTGCTCCCGAATTTGCACTGACATCATCGGCTTCACCCGTCACACCCTTGAGCAGGGAATCAACCTCATCTTGCGACAGGAAATCTTGTGTGAGGGATTCGCTCATGGCTAACTATTGAATAATGAATGTGGTAAATAATACTTCGGCAACGCCAGTTTTTTTGGCGGGTTTGCTGGCTGGAGGTTTTTTATCCGTGTGCTCTTCTGCATTAGGTGTAGTCTCTTCCACGTTGGCTGTGTGCTCGTCCGCATTGACCGTTGCTTCAGGCTCTGTGATGGTGGGTGGGGTTTTGCGTAAACCCAGCACATACTCGACCTGTTCTTTGATTTGATCAGCCAATTTTTTCTTACCCTCAAAGCTAGCGAGCTCAGAAGGGCGCTTGCTTTGCAGCAGCATGTTGATGTGGTGCAAAATTTCCGGGTTGGTTGCTTTGATTTTTTCAGCTAATTCCGGCACGGTCAGCTTGAGATCAATGGCAACTTGCAGGTAGCGGTCACCTTCTTCATGTATGAGATTGGCGGTGAATGTACCTAGCTGAACATAGACCGGTGGGACATCAGGATGCGCCTCTTGTGCGTCACCCGTATCTTCTTCTGCTGTGTCGGCATTGTCGCCCTCCGCTTCAGCATCACCTTCTTCTGTTACTTCAGCTTGAGCAGATTTGGCTGGATGAGAGGGTTTTAGCAGCAGGAATGCCGTCGTGCCACCGCCTATCAAAAATACCGCAGCCACGATGATAATGATCAGCTTTTTTTTGCTTTTCTTGGGTGGCGTATCAACTGCTACCTCTGCTTCAGGTTTTGTAGTTTTTGACATATGAATTCCTTATTGCATGGTTGGATTATGAGAAAATACAGCGCAGTTAATGACTCGATTAAAGCAGAAATTCTCCTTGAGCTTGAGCGATTGCTTGGCGCTCATATCAGCTGTCCTTAAGGCCGTCACTAAAAATTCAAAATCCTAAGCAAGACAAGGCGCGAGAAAAATTTTAGCGCGCCGCATATGATTGATATGTAAGCGTTAAAATTTTTGGAGCAACGCTGTGTTGCAACGGAGTTTGGATTTTTAGAGGTGGCCTTAAGCAAAGGTATCCACCATGCCGAGGTGACGTCGTGCAGAAATAAATTTTGCATCTGTCGGCAATAAATTGTCTGGTTTGGAATTTTTGGTGGAGCCATCGCCTGGAGTGCTATTTGAATTTTGCCTCATAAATCTTTCTGGGTCGCGGTCGCGCAGTGGTTGGTCGTTGACCGTGGCACTGCCTAGATTAATGCCGTTTTCGGCGAGCAGTTCGCGAAGCTTAGGTAAAGCACTTTCCACTGCGTCACGTACTGCGCTATGCGGCGAATTAAACAGGGCATCCGCTTGATTGCCGGAGACACTTAGCACCACATCCAACGCGCCTAAATCAGGTGGATTCAAATAAAGTTCAGCGACATAGTTCTGCTGCATGCTCATCCAGTTAATTTTTTGCGAAAATTCATCTGCCCAATTAATGCTGCTCAGCGGAGTGGCAATAATTTTTTGGTAGTCGGGAAGGTTGTTGTATGTCTGCACGTTGGGCATAGCAGTTGCAATGTTTGGGTTCGCAGCCAGTGCGGACAGAGAGGTATGGCTTGGCTTATTGCTTGAGGTGACTAAATTGACTGCTTCAGGGCTGGGCGCAATGGTTAAATAAGGTGAGTTAGATTCGCTGGCTTGATTGGGCGCAGCTTGCTGGTAGCTTGCAGCAAGGTCATATTTGGTTCGCGTTTGTGTGCTATCCATGCCGCTGGTTACCGCTGGATTTGCTGCGCCGCTGGCTTCCTCCTTGGTGATGGGTGATTTAATGTCATGCGGGGGGAGCAGCAACATTGCCAGCAATAAATCGGCGGGGCTGCTGGTGTCGTTTGCTGCAAGGGGTAATTTATTGTGGTCATCAGACTCTGTTGCTTTAATTGAGTCTGTTTTGCTTTTAGCATCAGCTTCGAGTGCAGTGGGTGATGACATAAAAATATCTTGCGCAAATGATACAGCTTGTCCATTCGCTAATGCCATACCAAATAAATCTGTAGATTTCGAATCAGATTTAGCCCCAATTTTTTTGGCCACTGCCCGACCCGGATTAGACGGATTTAATGATTTTTCTGGTTCTGCTGAGTGATCTGCGTCAGTCGTGGGTATTGCATCCTCTAATGCTGGTTGCGCCATCTGAGCTTCTACAGCTTGGACAACTTTCTGGCCCAGTATCTGTGGCGTGCCGTCGGTGTCGGTCGCCTCTGCGGATAGGCCGCTCAGTATCTCGCTGAATGGAGCACTCGCTGAGGCTTGATCTGTGGGTGTCTTTGTTTTGAGCTGAGAAGTAGATTTCGGTGACTGCAATTCAGCACTGCCCTTGTTTCCCTCGGTTAGCCGCTTACCAGATTGTTTCCCTTTGGTTTGCTGGGCCTGAACAGCTTCTGGAGGATGATTTTTAGATGGCTTGGTGGAATGGCTATTAGTTCCACTTGGATTGCTGCTGGTGATGATGGGTGGATTAATCATAATAAATATCCCTTCAGATTATTTTTCAGCATTGATGATCTTGTGGGCAACCTGTCTGCCGGTATGCTCGTCCTGAATTTTTTGTTCATCCTTAATAGTTATTTTATGTTGCGCTTCAAAATGGCGTTGTTGCAGGGTATCGAAAGATTTTAGTTTGCGTTGCGTGGTATTGAATTCGCTACGTCCGACGTTGGTTGATACTTTACTGTGCTCGACCAAGCTGGTTTGCTGGTTGATTGCTTCATCGAGCTTGTTGATAAATAGTTGAAAATTTCTCAGCTTCGCCTGATCCATGCCGCTTTGCGAGGCTGACTGCAAACGGGCTTGATAGTCCTTTCGGTATTCCAGCAGGGTGTCCAGTTTTTGCTGTTCTGTTTGCTGTTGTTTGTTCAGAAAACCGAGTTTGCGCGTTGCTGACTCATTTTGATATTGAGCCAAATTCAACAGGGGTTGCAGGGAGAAAGGTTTGAGCATGGCAGTGTGTGAATACCTAAGTTAGTTGAGTAAACCATCGAGTTGCGCGACGCTGGTTTGGTAGGTTTCCCGTTGATGCATATCCTGCTTTAAAAATTGTTCCATGCGTGGATAGAGTGCGATGGCCTTATCCAGCAATGGGTCGCTGCCGCTAATGTATGCGCCGACGTTAATTAGATCGCGGTTGCGCTGGTAGCTGGCATACATCTGTTTGAAATTTTGTACGACCGATAAATGTCTAGGTGTCGCTAAGCGCGGCATGACGCGGCTGATGGAGGCTTCAATATCAATCGCTGGATAATGTCCTTGTTCTGCAAGTCGTCGCGACAACACGATATGTCCATCGAGAATGGCGCGCGCACTGTCAGCAATTGGATCTTGTGGATCGTCACCTTCGGTCAGCACGGTGTAAAAAGCAGTGATCGAACCGCTGCCTTCCAGGCCGTTGCCAGCACGTTCCACCAGTTGCGGCAGCTTGGCGAAAACAGAAGGCGGATAACCCTTGGTGGCAGGTGGCTCGCCGACAGCCAGCGCAATTTCACGCTGTGCCATCGCAAAACGAGTCAAGGAATCCATAATCAGCAGCACATTTTTACCCTGATCTCGGAAGTGCTCGGCGATGGTGGTGGCGTAGGCCGCTCCCTGCAAACGCATGAGTGGAGAGGTGTCTGCCGGCGTGGCTACGACCACGGAGCGCGCCATGCCTTCTTTGCCCAGAATGTCATTAATAAATTCCTTAACTTCACGCCCGCGTTCTCCGATCAAGCCCACCACCGTAATATCCGCGCTGGTATAGCGCGCCATCATGCCGAGTAGAACGCTCTTGCCCACGCCGCTGCCAGCAAACAGCCCCAGACGTTGACCACGGCCTACGGTCAGTATGCTGTTAATGGCACGCACTCCAACATCTAATGCCGTATCAATGTTGGCGCGCTCCAAGGGGTTGAACGGGCGATTTTGCAGCGGAACAGATTCGGTATCTTCTAACGAACCTAATTGATCCAGTGGCTTTCCCGCTCCATCTAACACTCGCCCCAGTAACATGGCACCCACCGGCAAATGTTTGGCGTGATCTGCGATGCGGCGACGCATGACTTTACGTTTGCTGCCCAGCGTTAAGATATGTTTGGGTTCGATCGGCGTCACGCATGCACCGGGCATCAAACCATACACATCATTTTCGGGCATGAGGAATAAGCGTTCACCAGAAAATCCAACCACCTCCGCTTCGACCACTTGATTCAGCAGGTGAATGGCACAGGTGCTGCCGACCGGCATTTTCAGGCCAACGGCTTCCATCACCAAGCCGGTGACTTTGGTCAGATGTCCAAACGGCGGCATGGGGTTGCACTGTGCCAAATATTCGCGGCCTTCATTCAGAAAATTTTGCCAGCGCAGACTGTGAGTGTTTATGCTTGCCATGATTTGTCCTGCCCGATTGATTCGACTATGTGCTGCCAGCGAGCCTCTATGGTGGCGTTTACTTCGCTGTGCGAGGTTTCTACGCGACAACCACCGCGTGTTAATTGCGTTTCAGTAAAAATTTTCCATCCGGCATGAGCCAATTGCTCACCCATTTGTTTTCGTACCAGATCGGCATCGTCTGGATGCAAGATTAAGTGGGCATCATGGTTAAAATGCGGCAGGCTAGTAATGGCATCGTTTACAATTTTCAAAATCACTTCTCGATTGACCTGCAATACTTCACCCACCATCTTGCGGGCAATTTCCAACGATAAATCAAGCAATGATTGCGCGACTTGTTCGTCCAGTTGGTTGAGCGCGAGCTGCATGTTTTGTAGAAGGGTGTGAATTTGCGTCACCTCAACTTGCGCCTGCTGCATGCCGGCGGCATATCCCGCGTCACGACTCAGTGCTTGGCCTTGATCGCGTTGTTGCTGGCGCATCGTGTCCAGTTCTTTGCTGGCAGGGGGAGCGCCATATTTTCTTGCGCCACCCTGAGTTTTTTCGCCGGAGCCTGTGTCGAACGAGGACAGCTCCCAGCGTTCAAAGGCTGTTAGTTGCTCTTTGGGAATAACAATACGATCAGACATACGCCTCCTCACCTTTGCCGCCTAAAGAAATTTGGCCTTCGTCGGATAGACGACGCACTATTTTGAGGATTTCCTTCTGATTGGATTCGACTTCGCTGAGCTTGACCGGGCCTTTTGATTCCAGATCTTCGCGCATCATTTCGGCGGCGCGTTGCGACATGTTTTTGAAAATTTTCTCGCGCAATTCTTCGCTGGCACCTTTGAGTGCCACAATCAGAGATTCCGATTGAACTTCACGCAGAATAAGCTGGATACCGCGATCATCAATCTCCAATATGTTGTCGAAGACGAACATTTTGTCTTCAATTTTTTGTGCCAACTCAGGGTCGTAACCGCGAATATTTTCCATCATCTCTGCTTCCAGCGTACCGCCCATAAAATTCAAAATTTCTGCGGCAGTCGCAACGCCGCCTTGCAAACTCTTTTTCCCTATCCCTCCGCCAGACATGAGCTTTTCCAGCACGTCATTCAGCTCACGCAGGGCAACAGGCTGCACACTATCCAGCGTGGAAATACGCAACAGTGCATCGTTGCGGGTGCGATCAGTGAGCATTTTAAGAATTTCGGCCGCTTGGTCGGGTTCCAGATGCACGAGGATGGTCGCGATGATCTGCGGGTGTTCGTTGCTAATCATTTCAGCCACCGCACCGGGATCCATCCACTTCAAACTTTCGATGCCGTTGGTGTCGCTGTTGCTCATAATGCGATCCAGTAAACCGGCTGCCTTATCATCCCCCAGTGCTTTGGTCAGCATGTTGCGGATGTAAGCATTGGAATCCATGCCTATGGTCGTTTTGCCTGCTGCGGAAACCAAGAAATCATTAAACACTTGCGTAATCTGTTCGCGCCCAGGGTTTTTCAGGGTCATCATGGCCGAGCTGATTTTTTGCACCTCTTTAGGTTCTAGATATTTCAGCACGCCAGCAGCCTCACTTTCACCCAGTGTCATCAAGAAAATCGCACTTTTCTCAACGCCGTCACCCATTGCTGTTCACCCATTCTTTGACTACGCTGGCGACTATCTTGGGTTCTTGTTGGGCAATTTGCTTGGCCGTTTGCAAGCTTTGTTCGTAGGATGGCGCGGCAGGCATATAACCTGCTGCGGTTGTGGTGCCAGCAGCGCCACCCGCAGCGCCTTGATCGGTTGATGTTCCACTGCTAACACTCAGTGCTGGGGGCAGGTTTTGGAATGCCGGTTTAATCACCCTAAATACTGCGAAGAATATGAGCGCAGCAATGACCAGATATTTGAGCAAATTTTTGACCAGATCAATCATGGCGGGTTGTTGCCACAGTGGCACTTCCTCGACCACTTGCGTGACATCGGTGAACGCTGCAACCTGCACATTCAGGCTGTCTCCGCGTACTTGGTCGAAGCCCACGACATCTTTTACTAGATTATTGATCTGCTCGGTTTCGGCATCGGTTAGCGGTTTATTGCTGCTTTTTCCTTTGGCGCTGACCACTTTACGATTGCCATTGACCACAACTGCGACGGATAGCCGTTTGATAGAACCAACTGGCAGCACAGTGTGGCGTATGGTGCGATCCACCTCGTAATTGACCGTGGAGTTTTTTTGTCTATTAGTTGGGATGCCATTGTTCGCAGCAGCGGTGTTGTCTGATGCTCCTGCACCAGCTTCGATGGGAGCGGTTGCCGGTACCGGTGGTTGATTGCTAAGCGCGCCGGGAATGCCGCCCGCATCTAAGTTTGAGCCATTCACCGCGTCGCTGCTTTGTTGGCTGCGTATGGCACTTTCTGCCGGGTTTTGATTAGGCTTGTAAATTTCAGCCGTTTGCTCGATACGCGAAAAATCAATATCGGCAGTTACTTGCGCACGCACATTATTTTCTCCGAGTAACGGTATCAATAACGATTCGATGCGATTGATATAACTTTGTTCAATCTGCTGAACATATTTGAGCTTGGTGGCATCCATCACCTCACCATTGATGCTGTCACGATTTGCACTGAGCAATGTGCCATTTTGGTCAACCACGGTCACATTTTTGGCCGGCAGATCCGGTACGCTGCTCGAAATCAAGTGAATAATCGCGCTTGCCTGTGAAGAATCGAGCATTCTGCCGCTTTGCAGGCTGAGCACGACTGAAGCGCTGGGTTTTTGTTGTTCCTTGACGAATACGCTGGGTTTGGGAATGGCCAAATGAACGCGAGCACCCGCGACAGCACTGATACTCTGCACCGAACGTGCCAGCTCACCTTCCAGCGCACGTTGGTAATTGACCTGTTCGGCAAATTGGGTAATACCAAATTTTTGATTTTCCATTAGCTCAAAGCCAATGTTTCCTCCTTTGGGCAGCCCTTGTGAGGCCAGCTTTAGCCGCGCCTCATAAACTCGATCAGAAGCTACTAATAGAGCTCCGCCGCCATCGGCAAATTTGTAGGGAATATTCATTTGTTGCAATGAACCAATGATGTCACCGCCATCGCGATCGGATAAGTTGCTATAAAGCACACGGTAATCCGGCGTTTGCCCCCATATCCACACACCACTGATCAGCGCGAAGAGTGCTGCAATGCCACCAATCAATCCCAGAATTTGCTGGAGATTGAGTTGGTTCAACTGATTTAGCGCGATGTTTCTTTGTTCAGCCATGATGTCCCGATCTGGTACGGAGTGCATTATCAGTGGCAAGAAAATTCTTGAAGACCTGAATAAAGGGAAAACCCGCTATCTTTTCTGCTTATCCTATTTTTTCTTGCCGAGTATCGTGCCATCATTAGAGAAGGAGGTCGGTCATGAATACACCAGCGGTGGATAGTTTGTTGGCGCAAATGCGCGTTGCAGCGGCAGCAGCGGGATTGCGCGAACCCAGTCAGACAAATCAGTCCAACCAGATAGATCAGCCAGGCCGAGTGGATTTCGCTAATGTGTTGAAGTCATCATTGGATGGCGTGGCGCAGTCACAATCCCAGGCGGTATCCTTGCAAAAGGCATTTGTGTTGGGCGATGATCGTGTCAGCCTGAGTGACACCATGATTTCAATGCAAAAAGCCAGTATCAATTTTCAAACTGCTGTTCAGGTACGCAATAAATTTGTGCAAGCTTATAATGATGTGATGAACATGCAGGTTTAGCTTTTATCAGCGCTTAAATCAATCCTCGTTGTGATGTTTAGATGCAATGCTGCTCCACACAAAATTTCTTTTGTGTGCCTTATTTATACTTCAGGAAATGTAGCTTTTACCGCATTCATGTTACAGATATACCTTGCTACATAAGGTATATCTGAGTTGCGTGAGTAAGCAGTTTTGCCCATTCGAGTAGTTGGCATGGCAGCATACCTAAGGATGAGTATCGTTTAGCGAGGGTTTTAGGGTAAAATGAATACTTAAATTTCTTGAGCAGCGTAGTCGTGTTGATACGCAATTTATTTTTTACGTGAGGGCAATATGAAAGTTTATTACGACAAAGATGCAGATCTGTCCTTGGTCAAGGGCAAGCAAGTAGTGATTATTGGCTACGGTTCACAGGGTCATGCCCATGCGCTCAACCTGAAAGAATCCGGTGTAAATGTGACCGTCGCCTTACGCAAAAACGGCGCTTCCTGGAAAAAAGCGGAAGGTTCTGGTCTCAAAGTGAGTGAAGTTGTGGCGGCAGTGAAAAGTGCCGACATTGTGATGATGTTGTTGCCTGATGAAAATATTCCGCAAGTGTATAACGATGAAGTCGCACCCAATTTGAAGCAGGGCGCGACATTGGCGTTTGCCCACGGCTTCAATGTGCATTACAACCAGGTTGTGCCGCGCGCCGACATGGACGTGATCATGATTGCGCCAAAAGGTCCCGGCCACACCGTGCGTTCCGAGTATCTTAAAGGCGGGGGCGTACCATCTCTGATTGCCGTGTATCAGGATAAATCCGGCAAGGCCAAAAATCTGGCGTTGTCCTATGCCGCAGCGATTGGTGGCACTAAGGGCGGCGTGATCGAAACTAATTTCCGTGAAGAAACTGAGACCGATTTGTTCGGTGAACAGGCTGTGTTATGCGGTGGCGCAGTTGAGCTGGTAAAGATGGGTTTTGAAACCTTGACCGAAGCGGGCTACGCACCTGAGATGGCTTACTTTGAATGCTTGCACGAATTAAAATTGATCGTGGACTTGATGTACGAAGGCGGCATTGCCAATATGAATTACTCGATCTCCAACAATGCTGAGTATGGCGAATATGTGACCGGTCAAAAGGTCATCGGCGATCAGGCGCGGGCGGCCATGAGAGAAGCGTTAAAGAATATCCAGAATGGCACTTATGCCAAGCAATTCATTTTGGAAGGCCGTACCAATTACCCGGAAATGACTGCACGTCGTCGCTTGAATGCAGAGCATCCTATTGAAACAGTAGGCACGCAACTTCGCGCCATGATGCCTTGGATCAGCAAGAACAAGCTGGTAGATCAATCTAAAAACTAGGAGTTGGGATGCAGGATCCGGGATGTAGTCTCTGCCCGATCCTGTATCCTGCGTCCTCAATCCTATGACCCATTATCCTCACCCTATCATCGCCCGTGAGGGCTGGCCGTTTCTGGCTATTGCAATTATCTTGGCTGTTATAGCAACCGTTTGGTGTGCCATTTGGTCTATTCCAGTTTGGATCATTGCGCTGTTTGTGCTGCAATTTTTCCGTGATCCACCACGCGAAATTCCGCAGACCGAGGGAGTTGTCCTTTCCCCTGCGGATGGCCGTATTGTGGCAGTGGAGCGCACTCAGGATCCATATGGGATGCGTGATTCAATTAAGATCAGCGTGTTTATGAATGTGTTCAACGTGCATTCCAATCGTAGTCCGGTGGATGGCATAGTGCAGCGCATACAATATTTTCCGGGCAAGTTCGTCAACGCCGATTTGGCCAAGGCTTCGCTGGAAAATGAACGCAATGCTTTGCTGATTAAAACGGCGGACGGACAGGAAATAACCTGTGTGCAAGTAGCTGGACTCATTGCGCGGCGCATTTTGTGCTATGTGAATCAGGGCGACAAAGTGGCGCGCGGTCAGCGCTACGGCTTCATCCGTTTTGGTTCGCGTGTGGATGTTTATCTGCCGCTGTCGGCTACGGTGAAAGTAGCCATTGATGATAAAGTATCGGCAACCACTACCATATTGGCCAAGTTGGCCTGACCATGTCTGAACTGAAAAATCGAAAACCACTGAACCTGCGCCGACGCGGCATTTACTTGCTGCCTAATCTGCTCACGACTGGCGCACTGTTCGCAGGTTTTTATGCCATTGTGCAGGCTATGAACAGCCAATTCGAGTTTGCTGCCGTGGCCATTTTTATAGCCATGGTGCTGGATGGGCTGGATGGGCGCGTGGCTAGGTTGACGCATACCCAAAGTGAATTTGGTGCGGAGTATGACAGCCTGTCCGACATGGTATCGTTTGGTGTCGCGCCTTCCTTGCTGATATATGAATGGGCGTTCCGTGATTTGGGTAAGCTGGGTTGGTTTGCTGCATTTATTTACTGTGTAGGCACGGCGCTGCGGCTGGCGCGTTTCAACACTAATATCGAAATAGTAGATAAGCGTTTCTTCCAAGGCTTGCCCAGCCCGGCTGCAGCAGCTTTGGTAGCGGGCTTTGTTTGGGTCATGCTGGACAATAATTTTAGCGGACATGAATTGCGTTGGTATGCTGTGGTCATTACTGTGTTTGCTGGCTTGAGCATGGTGAGCAGCGTACCTTTCTATAGCTTTAAAGATATCAATATGCGTAAGAGCGTACCGTTCATAGTGGTCGTGCTGTTCGCCCTGTTCTTTATCTTGATCTCCAGCTATCCGCCCGGTGTGCTGTTTATGCTGTTTCTTGGCTATGCCTTGTCAGGCTATGTGTTGTGGTTGCTGGATATGCGGAAAAAACCTGTCAGCCCTGATGTGTAGTTGGTATTGCACAAGCTTATAAAAGCCGCTATATTTCGGCTATGCACTTCTCTCGCCACATCTCGCAATTGCATTCCACGTTCAGCCTTCTGGCTGCGCTACTGCTGCGCGTCGCGCGCTAAATATCCCCCACACGGTTTTAAAACAGGCGGTATCCATCAGGATTGCCGCGCGTTAAGCAATTTCATTGGAGTAAAAAAATGCCAAAAATTATGACAGACAAATTAGTAATATTCGATACCACCTTGCGCGATGGTGAACAAAGCCCCGGCGCATCCATGACCAAGGAAGAGAAAATCCGCATTGCGCGCCAATTGGAAAAATTGGGCGTGGATGTAATCGAAGCGGGCTTTGCTGCGGCCAGCCCGGGGGATGCGGATGCCGTGCAAAGCATCGCTAAAATTATCCAGACCTCTACCGTCTGCTCACTGGCTCGCGCCATCGAGCGCGATGTGCGCGCTGCAGGGGAGGCGATTAAACTAGCCAAATCTGGGCGTATCCATACCTTCATCGCGACCTCGCCCATACACATGGAAAAAAAGTTGCGTATGCAGCCCGACCAAGTGGTGGAAGCCGCAATCAAGGCGATCAAGCTGGCCTTGGAATACACCGATGATGTGGAATTTTCCGCCGAGGACGCAGTGCGTTCTGAAATGGATTTTCTGGTGCGCGTATTCGATGCGGCGATCAACGCCGGGGCGAAGACACTGAATGTGCCGGACACTGTCGGCTACAGCATCCCGGCCTTGTGGGGTGAGCGCATGCAGCAGTTGATTGCGCGCGTGCCGAACAGCGACAAAGTTATTTGGTCTACTCACTGCCATAACGATCTGGGCATGGCGGTGGCGAACTCATTGTCTGCCGTGATGAATGGTGCGCGCCAAGTGGAATGCACCATCAACGGCTTGGGTGAACGTGCGGGCAATGCAAGTCTGGAAGAAATTGTGATGGCGGTGAAGACGCGCCGTGATGTATTCAGTTGCGATACTCGCATAGATACGACGCAAATCGTGCCGACTTCCAAGCTGGTATCCAGCATTACCGGTTATCCGGTGCAGCCGAATAAAGCCATCGTGGGTGCCAATGCTTTCGCGCATGAATCCGGCATTCATCAGGATGGTGTGCTTAAGCACCGCGAGACTTACGAAATCATGCGCGCCGAAGATGTGGGTTGGAGCACCAATAAATTGACACTGGGAAAACTCTCTGGCCGCAACGCCTTCCGCACACGCTTGCAGGATCTCGGCATCGTGCTGGAAAGCGAGGAGGCGGTGAATGCCGCATTCGCTCGCTTTAAAGATTTAGCTGACCGCAAACAAGAAATTTTCGACGAAGATTTACAAGCATTAGTCAGCGAAGGCGTGGTGACGCAGGTCAGCGAACATTATCGTTTGCTATCCATGCGCGCCCATTCGGAAACCGGCATCTTGCCCAAGGCGCAAGTGGTCTTGAGCGTGGGTGGCAAGGAGCACAGTGCCGAGATGCAGGGTGGCGGGCCAGTTGATGCGACGTTTCAGGCGATTGAGCGGATTGTGCAGAGTGGCACCGAGCTGCAATTATATTCAGTCAACAACATCACCAGTGGCACCGATGCCCAAGGCGAGGTGACCGTGCGCCTGTCCAAGGGCGGCCGCATTGTCAACGGGCAGGGTGCGGACACCGACATTGTGGTGGCCTCGGCCAAGGCTTATCTGAATGCGCTGAACAAGCTCGATGCAGGGACGGAGCGCGCGCATCCGCAGGTCTGAGTACACCATACATTATGGATAACACCCGCTGGCGGGTAGCACTTTCTTTACTGGCGGTGTACCTGATTTGGGGCTCTACTTACTTGGCGATGCGCTGGGCGATAGACGGCTTCCCGCCTTTTATGATGGCTGGAATTCGTTTCTTGGTGGCGGGTGGAGCGCTTTATTTTTTTCTCAGGTGGCGCGGTGCAAAAATTCCATTACCAAAACAGTGGGCGGCAAGTGTTGCCGTTGGCACTCTGCTATTACTGGGAGGCAACGGCGCGGTGGCCTATGCCGAACAAACTGTCGCGTCGGGTGTTGCTGCCTTGGTGGTAGCGATGGTGCCGTTGTGGACGCTGTTATTTGCTGCCTTATGGAAAAAATTTCCTTCTCGCCGTGAGTTAATAGGCGTCTTGATTGGCTTTGCTGGAATTGTATTGCTTAACCTGGAAGGCAGTCTACGCAGCAGTCCATCAGGCGCAGCCATACTGTTGCTGGCCTCAGCAAGTTGGGCATTTGGTTCTGTGTGGAGCCAGCGCCTGCCTTTACCTAATGGCATGATGAACACGGCGGTACAAATGTTGGGCGGAGGATTGATGCTAATGCTGCTTAGCACTGCGTTGGGTGAACAGATGGCCGGTGTTCCGACATTCAAGGCGGTGGCCGCCATGGTTTATTTGGTGATATTCGGTTCGTTGATTGCCTTCAGTGCCTACCAGTATTTGTTGCACACGGTGCGCCCGGCGCTAGCGACCAGCTATGCCTATGTTAACCCGCCAGTGGCGGTGTTACTGGGCGTGGGGCTGGCTGGGGAGAGGCTGGGTAGCGTTGAATTAATTGGTATGGCGGTGATTCTGGCCGGGGTGGTGTTGGTGATGGTTGCCAAGGCGGATTGAAGAGTGGGTCTTAGATCTTTTGGAATATGTGGCCGCTTAAAGCATGTGACCGCAGTCAGCATAACCCGGATTACGAGCAGTTTTTGCTTAGCCTATTAAGTGAATAACAGTATTCCGCTGACCCGTAAACCGTGTAATACTACGCCACGACTCTAGGTCATAATTTTTGTACGACACCCACAAAAATGAATAAAAGTCGTCCCAAACACCTCGCCTTACATCTCATCAAACTACCCTTGCCGGGTGTGGTTTCCATACTTCACCGCGCGAGTGGATTGCTGTTGTTTCTGCTACTGCCCTTGTTTTTACTCATGCTGCAATACAGCCTGTTTTCCATCGAGACTTACACCCAGTTGGTCGAGATCATGCGAAATCCATTTATTAAAATAATCTTGCTTGCACTGGGGTGGGCATTCTTACATCATTTTTTTTCCGGCATTCGTTATCTGGTGATTGATCTGGATTTCTGCGTCGGCTTGGCACAAGCTCGCGCAAGCAGTCGTCTGGTGTTGGTAATCAGCCTGATCTTGGTTGTCATATTGGGGTATTGGCTATGGTAGATCGTGTAGTCACCGGCGCGCATTACGGCCTGAAAGATTGGCTGGCGCAGCGCATTTCGGCGGTGTTGATGGTAGTTTACACGCTGTTCCTAGTGGGCTATGTGGCACTGCACCCGGATATGGGATATGACGGATGGACAGCCTTGTTTTCGAATCAGGTGATGCGTTCGGTTTCCTTGCTGTTTCTGTTGGCGCTGTACTACCACGCATGGATAGGGGTGCGCGACATTGTCATGGATTATGTTAAAGCGGCGAGTATACGTTTGGCGATTCATGTATCGGTGATTGTGGCGCTGCTGCTTTATACCATTTGGTCAGTACAAATTTTGTGGGGGATGTAATGGCGGTTGCTAAACGAACTTTCGATGTAGTCATCGTCGGCGCTGGAGGCTCAGGCATGAGAGCGGCGCTGGCATTGTCTGAGGCCGGTTTGAAAGTGGCGGTGCTGTCCAAGGTTTTCCCGACCCGTTCGCATACTGTGGCGGCGCAAGGTGGCATTGCGGCTTCGCTGGGTAACATTGCCGAGGATAATTGGCACTGGCATATGTATGACACGGTGAAAGGATCGGACTATCTGGGCGATCAGGATGCCATTGAATTCATGTGCCGCGCCGCGCCTGAAGTGGTGTATGAGTTGGAGCATTTCGGTATGCCATTCGACCGCCTGGACAGCGGCAAAATTTATCAGCGGCCATTTGGCGGACACATGCAGAACTACGGCAAGACCCCGGTAGAGCGCGCTTGTGCCGCTGCCGACCGCACCGGCCATGCCTTGCTGCATACCTTGTATCAGCAGAATGTCAAAGCCAACACGCATTTTTTTGTGGAATGGATGGCGCTGGATTTAATCCGCGATGAAGAGGGCGATGTGCTGGGCGTGGTGGCGATGGAAATCGAAACCAGTGAAGTAATGATCTTGCAAGCGCGCGCCACGTTGTTTGCCACCGGCGGTGCAGCACGTATTTTTCAGGCCAGCACCAATGCCTATATCAACACTGGCGATGGCCTAGGGATGGCGGCGCGCGCCGGCATTCCGCTGGAAGATATGGAGTTTTTCCAGTTTCATCCGACCGGGGTGCATGGCGCAGGTGTGTTGATTTCAGAGGGTGTGCGCGGCGAGGGCGGCTATCTCATCAACAAAAATGGCGAGCGTTTTATGGAACGCTACGCCCCGAATGCCAAGGATTTAGCCAGCCGAGATGTCGTGTCGCGCGCCATGGCTACCGAAATAAAAGAAGGGCGCGGATGTGGCGCGCATGGTGACCATGTTTTGTTGAAGCTGGATCACATCGGCGAAGCAGTCATCCGCCAGCGTTTGCCCGGCATACGTGAAATCTCACTTAAATTCGCACACGTTGATCCGGCCAGAGAACCTATTCCAGTGGTGCCCACCGCGCACTATATGATGGGCGGCATTCCCACCAATTATCACGGTCAAGTGGTTGCGCCGTACAAAACCGGACCGGAAGAGGTGGTGCAGGGTTTTTACGCCGTGGGCGAATGTGCTTGCGTGTCGGTGCATGGCGCGAACCGCTTGGGTTGCAATTCGTTGCTGGATTTATTGGTGTTTGGGCGCGAAGCGGCGCGGCAGATTATCGAAGACTTGCAGCTTAACCCCCACCATAAATCTTTACCCGCCGATGCAACTGATCGCCCGTTGGCGCGTTTAGCAAGGCTGGCAGGGCAGAAGCAGGGTGAGAGCGTGGCTGCAGTCGGTGCGGCGATGCGGGATGTCATGCAAACCCACTGCGGCGTATTTCGCTTTCCCGATCTGCTGGCGGAAGGTGTGCAAAAAATTCGTGCGGTGGCTGATCGTGTTAAAAGCACCGCAATCAAGGATCACAGCAAGGTGTTTAACACGGCGCGAGTGGAGGCATTGGAATTGGATAATCTGATGGAAGTCGCACAAGCCACTATGCATGCTGCCGCCGCGCGTGAAGAAAGTCGAGGCGGCCACGCACGCGATGATTTCCCACTGCGCGATGATGATAAGTGGCTGAAGCACTCGCTGTATTTTAGCGAGGGGAGTAAGCTGGATTACAAGCCGGTGCGGCTGAAGCCGCTGACCGTGGAATCGTTTCCGCTCAAGGCGCGGGTATATTAACCATCGAAGGAGGAAGTAACGTGAATAGATTGTTTTTTGGATTGGCGCTGTCAGCTGTGATGATTTCCGCTTCGGTATGGGCGGCAGATAACGATGATTTGTGGGAAATGCAGACCAAGATGAATATGGGCATGAAGGTGCAAGCGATGACCAGCAAAATTTGCTTGCCCAAAGGCGAGGCGTATATGCCTGAGAAAAGTCCGCAGGAAAAAAACTGCGAAATAACCGACACCAAGGTGATCGGTAACAAAACCAGTTGGAAGATTCATTGCACCGGGGAAAACGCTATGGAAGCTGCTGGTGAAGTGACGCGCACTGCTGATGAGCTAAAAGGCACAATACAAATGAAAATGAAAGATGGGAATATCAACCAGATGATTTCCGGCAAGCGTATTGGTACCTGCCAGGCAAAATGACAAGTTTGCAGAAACATATCTCCACAGCAATGAACCGGTAAGGGATAGTCAATGAAATTTCGTATCTATCGCTACAACCCTGAAACAGATGCCCAGCCGAGCATGCGCGACTACGAGCTGAATATCGTGGCGGGCGACATGATGTTGCTGGATGCGATTTTGCTCATCAAGGAGCAGGATGATAGTTTAAGTTTGCGTAAATCCTGCCGAGAAGGGGTATGTGGTTCGGATGCGATGAATATAAATGGCCGCAATGGGCTGGCCTGCATTACCCAGCTGTCCAGCCTGAAGCAGCCGATCGAAATTCGTCCGCTGCCAGGTCTGCCGGTGATACGCGATTTGGTGGTGGACATGACGCAGTTTTTCAAACAATACCATTCAATCAAGCCCTATCTGGTGAACAATGATCCGCCGCCGGAGACCGAGCGCCTGCAATCCCCAGCGCAACGCGCCGAACTGGATGGTTTGTACGAGTGTATTCTGTGCGGCTGCTGCACCACGGCCTGTCCGTCTTTCTGGTGGAATCCAGACAAATTCGTCGGCCCGGCTGGCTTGCTGCAAGCGTATCGCTTTATTGCCGATACGCGCGACCAAGATACTGCCGAGCGACTGGATAATCTGGAAGACCCTTACCGCTTGTTTCGCTGTCACACAATTATGAATTGTGTGGATGTGTGCCCCAAAGAATTGAATCCGACGCAGGCTATAGGAAAAATAAAAGCATTGATGGTGAAGAGGACGGTGTGAAGATCGAGGATCGAGGATCGAGGATCGAGGGGGCGGAGGGCGTTGATCTTAGTCCTCAATCCTCGCTCCTCGATCCTGCTTTTGTGCAACGTATGCGCTGGCGCTGTCGGCGCGGTTTGTTGGAGTTGGATATAGTGCTGGGGCGTTTCATCGAGCAGCATTATGCGGAGTTGAATGCCGCCCAGAGAATAGCATTTGATGCATTACTGGATATGCCTGACACTACACTCTGGGATATGATTGCGGGCAGAAATTTAACATCGGTGCAAGGCGAACAAGGTGAGGTACTGGCGCTGTTACAGGCAGTTTGAGAAAGGTTGAATATGGGAAATAAACGCATTGCAACATTGACGCTGGAAGACGGCAGAAGCGTCGAGCTACCGATATTATCTGGAACGCTGGGGCAGGATGTAATTGACATTCGCGCTTTGAGCAAACTCGGCATGTTTACTTACGACCCGGCCTTTTTGTCCACCGCCAGCTGCTCTTCCAGCATCACCTTCATTGATGGCGATGCCGGGCTGTTGTATTACCGAGGCTATCCCATCGAACAACTAGCAGAGCATTCCAACTTTCTGGAGGTGTGTTATTTGCTGCTGCACGGAGAGTTGCCCAATCCAGCCCAGAAAGCCGAGTTCAGAAGCAAGGTCACCGAGCACACCATGGTGCATGATCAGATCGTGCGCTTCTTCAGCGGCTTTCGCCGCGATGCTCATCCAATGGCGGTGATGGTCGGCGTGGTAGGTGCGCTGTCGGCTTTCTACCATGATTCGCTCGACATTAATAATCCAGAACACCGTGAAATTTCGGCGCTGCGCCTGATCGCCAAAGTGCCGACCATCGCTGCTATGGCGTACAAATACAACACCGGTTATCCCTTCATGTATCCGAAGAACTCCTTCAGCTATGTGGAAAATTTGATGTACATGATGTTCGCCATGCCGACCGAAGAGTATGTGCCCAATCCAAAATTGGTACGTGCGCTGGAACGCATCATGATTCTACATGCCGACCACGAACAGAATGCCTCTACCTCAACCGTGCGCCTGGCCGGTTCCAGCGGTGCGAATCCATTTGCGTGCGTGTCTTCCGGCATCGCCGCGCTGTGGGGACCGGCGCACGGCGGCGCCAACGAAGCGGTGCTGAATATGTTGGAAGAAATCGGCGATGTGTCACGCGTGGCTGATTTCATGAAAGGCGTCAAAACCAAAAAATACCGCTTGATGGGCTTCGGCCACCGCGTGTACAAGAACATGGACCCGCGCGCCAAAGTGATGCGCGAAACCTGTTACGAAGTGCTCAAGGAATTGAATCTGGAAAATGACCCGATGTTTAAGATGGCATTGGAATTGGAGCAGATTGCCTTGAGCGATGAGTATTTTATCGAGCGCAAGCTGTACCCAAACGTGGATTTTTATTCCGGCATTGTGCTGCGTGCGCTGGGTATTCCGACCAATATGTTTACCGTATTTTTTGCCGTGGCGCGTACCATAGGCTGGATTTCACAATGGAGCGAGATGATTTCCGATCCTGATCGAAAAATCGGTCGCCCGCGTCAACTGTATCAGGGCGCGGTCAGGCGTGATTACATTCCTGTAGCCAAGCGCTAAGCCATGTCCGTGCAAACCGAGTAGGGTGGGCACGGTGTCGTGCCCACGCGGACAGAGAACCGATCAAGTTTAGTGTTGTAATTTTGTGAGAAACTTCAGAAACAGCTTATGACAGCGCCAGAAAAAAACTACATGCAGTCCATGCAAGATACGTCCCAGTTGTTCGGGGCTAACAATGTTTTTGTTGAGGGCTTGTACGAGGAGTATTTGGCTAACCCTGCTTCTGTTTCGGAAACATGGCGCAATTATTTCGATGGCTTGCAATCATCTGGCGGCGCGGTTCACGAGGTGGCGCACAGTCCGATACAGCGTGCCTTTTCGGCCTTGTCTAAAGCAGCTGCCTCTCCCGATTCCGGGGTGGAGCGTAAGCAAGTTGCAGTTTTACAAATGATTAACGCCCATCGTTTTTTGGGAGTGCGTGTAGCCAGACTAGACCCGCTCAATCGTCATGTTAAACCTGACGTGCCGGAACTTAATCCCGCTTACTATGGTTTGCTTGAGTCGGATATGGACGTGACTTTTGAAACTGGGTCGCTGGTAGGTTCGCCGCGCATGACTCTGCGCGAGATTCTGCAACTATTGCGCCAAACTTATTGCAGCAGTATTGGTGCAGAGTACATGTACCTCAGTGATGTCGCACAAAAACGCTGGTTTCAGCAACGTCTGGAAAGTAGTCGCAGTTTAGTCAATTATTCTGCTGCCCAACGTCGACACATTCTGCAACAACTCACCGCCGCCGAAACACTGGAACGCTATCTGCACACCAAATATGTCGGGCAAAAAAGATTTTCGCTGGAAGGGGGTGAAACCCTGATCCCCATGCTCGACCATTTGTTGCAGCGCGCTGGCAGCCAAGGGGTGCGGGAAACGGTGATCGGCATGGCACATCGTGGTCGCTTGAATGTGCTGGTGAATACCTTGGGTAAATTGCCGTCCATGTTGTTCGCCGAATTTGAGGGTGTACACAGCGATGAGTTGACCTCAGGCGATGTGAAATACCACAATGGATTCGCTGCGGAAGTTGTCGTGCCGAATGGTTCTATGCACGTCACGCTGGCTTTTAATCCCTCCCACTTGGAGATCGTCAGCCCGGTCGTGCAGGGCTCGGTGCGCGCACGGCAGCACACACGCGGCGATCACGATGGCAGCAAAGTCATGCCGGTATTGCTGCATGGTGATGCGGCATTTGCGGGGCAGGGAGTCGTCATGGAGACCTTGAATCTATCGCAGACACGCGGATATAGCACAGGTGGAACGGTGCATATCATCATCAACAATCAAATCGGTTTCACCACCTCTGATGTGCGCGATGCGCGCTCATCGTTGTACTGTAGCGATGCGGCAAAAATGATAGGCGCGCCGATTTTTCATGTGAATGCCGATGATCCTGAGGCAGCCTTGCTGGTCACCGAAATTGCGCTGGATTACCGCATGACTTTTCAGCGCGATGTGGTCATTGATCTGGTGTGCTTCCGCAAGCTGGGGCATAACGAGCAGGATGAGCCGCTGGTGACGCAACCCTTTATGTATCGCTACGTAAATCAGCACCCCGGTATGCGCGCTTTATACGCCAAAAAATTGGTAGATGAGTCTGTTGTTGCACCGCATGAACCGGAAAAAATGATTGCTGACTATCGGCAGGCGATGGATGAGGGACGCAGCCCGGTCGAGACTTTAAAAGTGGATGCCTCACGAAGTCATGCTAAACGCTGGGCAAAATTTCACTTGGATGCATCTTGGCGTGAAGTTGCTGAGACAGCGCTTCCGCTAAAACGGCTGCAATTTTTGGTGGAACGTCTGACCACTGTCCCGGCGGGTTTTAGTTTGCATTCAAGGGTTGAAAAAGTCATTGAAGATAGGCGCGCCATGGGACGCGGCGAGCTGGCTCTGGACTGGGGGCTGGCAGAAAATCTGGCTTACGCCAGTTTGCTGACTGAGGGTTATCCTGTGCGCCTTTCTGGCCAGGATTGCGGGCGCGGTACCTTCTTCCATCGCCATGCCGTGCTGCATGACCAGAACCGGGTCAATTGGCAAGAGGGTTACCATGTGCCATTGCAAAAACTGGAAGCGGGACAAGCTGATTTTGTTGTGATTGATTCCACATTATCAGAAGAAGCGGTGTTGGCGTTTGAGTATGGCTATGCCACTGCCGAACCTGATTCCTTGATCATTTGGGAAGCGCAGTTTGGCGATTTTGCCAACGGCGCACAAGTGGTGATAGACCAATTTCTCGCTTCAGGCGAAAGCAAATGGGGCAGGCTATGCGGGCTGGTGATGCTGCTGCCACATGGCTACGAAGGGCAGGGCGCAGAGCATTCGTCCGGGCGCATCGAGCGTTATTTGCAACTTTGCGCCGACTATAATATTCAGGTTTGCATTCCTTCCACTGCCGCGCAGATGTTCCACTTGTTGCGTCGTCAGATGCTGCGCCCCTATCGCAAGCCGCTGGTGGTGTTCACTCCTAAAAGCATGTTGCGTAGCAAAGATGCCGCGTCACCCATGGCGCATTTAGTTGAGGGGAAATTTCAAGCGATCATAGGCGAAACAGAAACGCTGAATGCAGAGGTGCGGCGTATCATCGTGTGCAGTGGAAAAATTTATTACGAATTGCTCAAGGGGCGCACTGAGCGAGGGATAAAAGATATGGCCATTATTCGTCTGGAACAGCTTTACCCCTTCCCGCATCAAGAATTTTCAGCGCAAATAGCCGCTTATCCTAAAGCCCGCGAAGTCGTGTGGTGTCAGGAAGAGCCGGGCAACCAGGGTGCATGGCACCGCCTCCAGCATTATTTATTACGCCATTTGCGCCCCGGCATGCATCTCGATTATGCATTGCGGCCTTCTGCAGCAGCACCTGCGGTGGGGTATATGGCCTTGCATTTAGCCCAACAAAAAGCCGTCATTGAAGCCGCTTTCCGCGACGATCTCAATATCAAACCCCTACCAGGAGCGAAGCACCATGAAAGTTGACGCCAGCCATCAAATTGAAGTCCGCGTACCGCAACTCTCTGAATCAGTCACTGAAGCCACCTTGCTGACTTGGCATAAAAAAGTTGGTGAAGCCGCAGCCGAAGGTGAAAACCTGATTGACATCGAAACCGACAAAGTGGTGTTGGAATTACCTGCAATCAAAGCGGGCGTACTGACCAAAATTCTCAAACAGAATGGCGAAAAAGTGGGCAGCAATGAAGTCATTGCGCTATTGGATATTTCTGCCAAGGCCAGCGCAGCAGCGGCTGCACAACCCGCTGCCGCTGCCAAATCTCAAGCTGCGGTGATGCCGGCGGCGCAAAAAATTGTGGCGGAAAGAAATATAGACACGGCGACCCTCAGTGGCAGTGGACGCGGCGGGCGCGTGACCAAAGAAGATGCGCTAGATGCTACCCAGCAAGTAAAATCTTTTTCATCATCTCTTGCGGGAGAGGCAAAGCCTGTCCTGAAGTTGTCGAAGGAAGAAGCAGGGATGAAATCTGCTGCGCCATCGGGCACTCGCCCCGAACAGCGTGTGCCGATGACCCGCATACGCCAGCGCATCGCCGAACGCCTGCTGCAATCGCAACAGAACGCCGCCATACTCACCACCTTCAACGAAGTGAATATGCAGGCGGTGATTGAGCTACGCAATAAATATAAAGACGTATTTGAAAAGAAACACGGCATCAAACTCGGCTTCATGTCTTTCTTCGTCAAGGCAACACTGCTTGCTCTGCAAAAATTTCCGGTGGTCAACGCCTCGGTAGATGGCACCGACATCATTTACCACGGCTACTATGACATCGGCGTGGCCATCGGCAGCGAGCGCGGATTAGTCGTGCCTATCATCCGCGATGCCGACAAACTGTCGCTGGCCGACATTGAAAAGCAGATTGTCGAGTTCGGCGCGCGCGCCAAGGATGGCAAGATCACGCTGGAAGAGTTAAGCGGTGGCACTTTCTCAATCTCCAACGGCGGCGTTTTCGGTTCCATGCTCTCCACCCCCATTATCAACCCTCCGCAATCCGCCATCCTCGGCATCCATGCCACCAAAGACAGACCCATAGCCGAGAACGGCCAAGTCGTCATCCGCCCGATGAACTACCTCGCCCTGTCTTACGATCATCGTATTGTTGATGGTCGCGAAGCGGTGTTGTTTTTGGCCACGATTAAAGAAGCATTGGAGTTTCCGGGACGGGCGTTGCTGGATTTGTAGGGAGTGCTGACGGGAAAACCTGATGAGCAACATCAAGCTATTTGAGTCAAAAAATATCCGTTCAGTTTGGGATGAAGAAAGTCAACGCTGGCTGTTCGCTGTTGTAGATGTTGTCGCGGCCTTGACGGATAGCCAGAATCCACAGGTGTATTGGCGAGTTCTCAAAAAACGGCTGTTGGCTGAGGGGAATGAAAGCGTTACAAATTGTAACGCTTTGAAAATGACCGCCTCTGATGGCAAGCAACGGCTCACCGATGTAGCGCATACCGAGCAATTGTTTAGGCTCGTTCAATCTATTCCCTCCCCCAAGGCCGAACCCTTCAAACGCTGGCTAGCGAAAGTTGGCTACGAACGGCTGGAAGAAATCGAAAATCCCGAACTGGCCGCCGCGCGGATGCGCGAACTTTATAAGGCCAAGGGTTACAGCGAAGAATGGATAGAAAAGCGCGTACGTGGTATTGCCGTTCGAGACGAATTGACTAACGAATGGAAAAAACGCGGCGTAAAAGAACAGCGCGAATATTCCATCCTCACCGCTGAAATCAGCCGTGCCACATTCGGCATGACCCCAACCGAGTACAAGGCATTCAAGAGCCTAGACAAACCGGCGGACAACCTGCGCGACCACATGAACGATCTGGAACTGATTTTCACCATGCTGGGCGAAGCCTCTACCACCGAGATTGCGCGCAACAAAGATGCGCAGGGCTATATCGAAAACCGCGATGCGGCCTCGAAAGGCGGAGCAGTAGCTGGGCGGGCGCGGCGCGATCTGGAGAAAAAATCCGGCAAGCGCATTGCCAGCCAAGAAAATTATAAACAGCTCCCCGAAGCAGCGGCACGCAAACGGATGAAGAAGGAAAGCTGAACAAACCATTTGGCATCAACGCGAAAAATGTAGGCTGATGGTGGAGAATGGATAAGCGGTGATATGCTCGATGAACTACCTCGTCCTATCTTACGATCATCGTAATGTTGATGGTCGCGAAGCGGTGCTGTTTTTGTCCACCAATCAAGCGCTGGAGTTTCCGGGGAGGGTGTTGCCGGATTTGTAGGATGGGTGGGGCGTAGCGATACCCATCAATTTGATGACGTAAAGCGGTAGGTATCGCTGCGCTCCACCTATCCTGCCGCGCTGAAAAAATATTTTCTTAAGTGTGTGGAAAATTATCGTGCTGAAAGTCGAAATGCAAACTGGCGAGATTCCCGATGTGTTTGCTCGATTCCAAGATGTCATTGATGAGCGCTATTGGTTAAAACGTGTTGCATTAATTAGAGATAATATTCGCGGGCAGTTGTTTTTAAGGGATTATCTCATCGACGAGAACGCAATCGCTTTTGCGCTTGCTCGATGCAGTGATCTTGTGGATCGATACGGTCGTATTCCGATGCAAGAGACAGGGAGCCGCGACCTATATTCAGCGATTAGTTTGGCCGCACAAGCGTTATCTATCATGGATCATTCTTCTGATTCAGAGTCTAAAAGATTAGCCCAGCGCATTCAAGGTGCTTTCAAAAACCCAGACGACATGCGCGCAATTCAGTTGGAGATGATGGCGGCTACGCATTTCGTTCATCGTGGCTATCCAATTGTCTGGCCAGAAATGGAAGGGGTTGGAAGATTTGATCTGCTGGTCAACGACATCGGCACTAATGGTTTAGAGGTCGAGTGCAAGTCAGTCTCAAGCGACAAGGGGCGAAAAATACATCGGCGCGAGGCACTAGAATTTCATCACCTTGTTAAACCGCAGCTTCAAACAGTTAGTCGGAAGCTTCAAATGGGCATAGCGGTTGTGCTAACCGTCCCTAGTCGCCTACCGACTTTATTCCATCAAAAAAAGGACTTAGCGAAGCATGTAATTGGTTCAGTCCTTGCTGCTCAAAGTACAGTGTTAGAAGACGGTAGTGATATTCGCATTTCTAAGTTTGATATGGAAATCCTTGGGGATATTGGGACAGTGGAGCGCCCGGTTATTTCAAGGCCAGCGATTGACCAAATTACGGCAACACAAAATCGCGAGTCAATGTTCCTCGGAAATAAAAAGGGAGCTATCGTTTTTGTTCTCCAGAGTCGGCAAGACGATACTATGTTGCAATACGTTTTCGATACTGTAAGTCAGTCGGCAAAAAATCAGGTGAGTAAAAATAGGGCAGCGCTGTTCCTCGTTGCTTTTCACGGCATTGGAGCGGAAGAGTTGATAGGCATAGCAGAACAAGACAACGATCCAAAAAAGCCGCCTACGGCACTTCAGGTTGCTGTGAGTGACTTTCATGCAAATCAGAATCGCGATCACGTTATTGGCGTGGGATTTCTTAGTGGCAGTGCGTTAAATCTTGAACTGCATGGGGTAATCAAGAGCGGCGGAACTGCGTATGTTTTTCAGAAGAACGAAAGCAGCTTCTGGCATGAAGACTTCAGTAGATTATTTTCGTAAAGCCCGTAAGGCATGATGCATGCAAGATGATCTGCCGGAAATGGGCGTATTTCATGCACCCACATACCGTCACTGAGTAGCGGAGGCTGATCAGGCTATTTCGGTGAGTAGCGCAGGCACACCTTTGTGCCCACGCGGATAACTATGGTGCAATAAAGTCACATGCATTGATTGGGGTCAGCATCACAATACATTAATTCCAACAAGATAATGTGATGCCCCGTGGCTGCGCTGAGCTATTTACAGGAGCGTTCACTGAATTTGCAGAAGCTTGCAACAAGACCAATAAAAGCCCGGTAGGGTAAGCACGATTTTGTGCCCACGCAGTAATTTAACAGATGGTGGGCGCAGTGTGCCCACCCTACGATCAAACGCATGAAAAACCCATTCACAATCTGCATAATCCCGTTATTTATTTTTGCTTACGGCCACGCCGCAGCAAGCTCGTGCGAGCGGAAAGCAACAGCAGAGTTTTGGGCGGAGAAAGATATAAAAATTGGTGGTATAGATGTGACATACACAATATGTCCAAATTGGTTCAGCGAAGCGCGAGCTGGGGTGTCTTACTACGCCGATAACGAATTTCTCTACCAGGGCATCACAAGTTCCGTAAGACTCAAGTATGGAGACGTTGTTTCGCCTTATGTTGGCTTGGGTTTGCTTGTGGGTGCTGCCGAGAAGACAGTTGATGCATCCACAGATGGGATAGACAATAACAAAAATGGTGTGATTGACGAATCCGATGAGAAGAGAACCATCGCACAATTCAGTGGATTTATTTATCCCGAAGTGGGGGTAGCATTTTTTTCGGGCAGTTTTGGTTTAACCTTGTCTGCCCGGCGCCACTTCGGCTCAACATTCTCCGGGAGCTTGATCTACAGCTTAGGCATGGTCTTCGAGCTATAGCGGGTGCGGTGGTATAGGATATTTTTAACCGATGCGATGCCTGCGTTTGTTGCTGGCCAGGGAGAATTCGGGCGTTATACAGGGATTGAAATTTTCCTCTATCCCTTGCTTCGCCCCCCTTTTTTAAGGGGGAGGTCGGCTAAATTTTAAAATGAAAATCCAGGTTTAATTCCGTGCTACTTTTTTTCTGTTGCATTGCTTTCAGGAGTAATGCTTTCCGGCGCAGCATTCGCTGCCGCTTTTTCTTTAGCCTGCTCTATCGCATAGGTGGCTTCCTTCGCCATGTAGTTTTCATCATGCTTGGCCAATACTTCATCGGCTCGGAATAGGTTTCCTTCTTCCAGTTTGCCATGTACCACTACGCCTTTACCCTCTTTGAACAAGTCAGGCAAAAATCCTTTATACACGACTGTCACGCTATTGGCGGTATCGGTTACATCGAAATGAACGGTTAACCCATCGCTCTGGCGTTTTAGACTGCCGACCAGCACCAGTCCTCCAACGCGGAAACTGCGCCCCTGCGGCGCTTCTTTGTTGAATACTTGGCTAGGGGTAAAGTACAGGCTGACATTTTCTTTCAGCGCATACATTACTAGACCCACTGCGACACCCAAAGCACTTAGGGCAACGATGATGTATATAAATTTTTTATGGCGTGGTTTCATTTTATTCCCTTTCCCCTGCACCGCGCATTAGCTGTAGTTGCTGTAAAGCAGCAGATTTTCTAAGGCGCACCAGCACAATTTCAAAAATAAATATCAGCAATGCCATGCCATATGATCCCCAAACATACAGGGCATAGCCATTCATCGCAAAAAATTCGCCCCAGTTCATTACTTCACCTCCGCCAATTCGGTTACCCATTGGGAATTGCGTTCACGTTCCAGAATGATGCTGCGCACACGCATCAGGGATACCGCAATGGCATAAAACCAGCACGCCAGCATCATGGTGTACAAGGCCTGCTGCATGGCAATGTGCATGCTGGTACCGGTAAATTTTATGGTGGAACCCTGATGCAGGGTATTCCACCATTTCACAGAGAAATAAATAATAGGCACATTGACCGAACCCACGATCAAATTAAGCGATACCAGTATGCATATTGCCATGCAGTATGCGATGTTCACCTTGCTGGCGGCAATGTGGCTATATGTAATAGCCGTGTCATTGGCGCGCGTGCGCAGCATCATCCTGGAGCGTGAACGCAATACACAGTGGGTGGCAGAGTTGACTGAGGTGAAGCTATGAAC